>JAZQZU010000092.1:0-13994 GCA_045634165.1 Acutalibacteraceae bacterium | reverse complement strand
AATCTTCGGGGATAAGGCTTTCGTTTGCGTAACCGAGATGCCACTTTGCATCTTCTTCAGCTTCGCTTACAAATTCATTGCCGATACCTTCGTAGTAGTTTTCACTGGCAAGAAGTTCAGCTTGCTCTTTGTCAACAAATCCCGGTCCGTTACCAAATAGACCTGAGAACAAGTCAAGTATAAATCTCAAAATTGTGTCGATAATATCTGAAAAGATAATGCCGATGGGATTTTCACTGTCAATGAAGGGGTATGCACTTGAAGCTCCTACTGTTACAGCACTGAATGCCGAGAACGCCAAAATAAGGGCGAGAGTAACAGCAATGAGTTTTGTGAACCTGCTCTTTTTCATATAGTTCTGTCTCCTTTTACGTTGCCTTTTGATGACAACATTATTTGATACCATATTTTACAATATATTTATAGAAATTTCAACTATCATTATTGCTAAATTATAACCTTTTACTTTAGTGTTTTGCACAAAAAAACACATTTATCAAAAACAAATTAAGTATCGTAACTTTACGTATTGACAATTTGTGTTCTTTTGTGTAAAATGTTATGGAAGTTATATGGTATCAAGGGGGATACTCAGATGAAAAATACAGATAAAAAATCCAAAGCCAGACTTTCAAGTATTTTAATTATGGTGCTTGCAACCTGTATCGTTATGGGTCTTATGACAAGTTCCACAATTAAGCTTGTTTCTTCTGCATATCTTTTCAAAGATAGTTTAAGATCTCTTCCTGTTATAGGAGAACACATTTCGGACTTTGTTGACAATAGCCCCGTTTTCCAGAATCCTACTGTGGCACCCACTCAGGCTCCTGAGACAACAAAAGCTCCCGAGACAACAAAGGCTCCCGAGACAGAGTCTACAACAAGTAGAGAACAGCTTCTTAAACAGAATCAGTCCATTCTTAAGAATTACAACGACGTAGTATCCAGAGCAAAGATGACAAGTGGTCTTCCTGGTTTTACAAAAGCTACATACAGAAGTCTTTCTTGGGACTTCTTAGGTAGTATCTGGTTTGGTAAAACTGCCGCTAACAACCCCGAGTACTTCGTTTCAGAAAGTGATGCTAAGGGTTCACCTGTAGTTGTTGGCAAAGGTGTAGCTAACACAGAACTCGGTATTCCCAACAAGCTTTATGCAAGCCTTCTTGATGACGAAGATGCAGATGCAGTAGCAGAAGCAGTTAAGTCCGCTACTAAAGAAGATCTTGGTGATGGTACTGCTAAAATCACAATCGTTCTTAATGACGAAGCTAACCCTACACCCATTGGTATTAATGACAAAAAGTCCGAAAGTTTCACAAGCAAAATGTTCCCTGTAATTACCGCTGAAGAATTCAGAGTTGGTATGGACAACGACGATGTTGAATCCGTAAGCCTTAATTACACAAACTGTACTGTTGAACTTGTTTACGTTATTGCAACAGGTGACATCGTTTCTATGAAACAGATAACTACATACGTTGCAGATGTTCAGATGGGTGTCCTTCCCGGTGCCGGTACTGTTACAGAGACATCTGAATATTACAACTTCATCTATTAATTCCCTTGTCAAATTAGTAAAATTATCAGGAAGAACAGGTTAAAAACTTGTTCTTCCTCTTTTTTATAACTTGATTAATGTATGGTGATATGATATAATGAATTGATAATTAGAGTGGGTAATACTATTCTGAAATTACGTTATGATTGTGAGGAGATTTATATGACCAGGAGCGAAGCAAGAGAACAAGCTTTTTTTGTTCTTTTCGAAAAATCTTTTTGCGAAGATTTAACAATCAACGAAATTGTTGAAACTGCTCAGGAAGCAGATTTAATTAAAATTAATAATTTTGCTAAAGTTTTACTCGGATTTGCCGAGGAAAACGCAGAAACAATTGACGATATAATTACCGAAAATTTACGCGGTTGGACAATTCAGCGTTTACCCAAGGTTTCCCTCGCGGTTTTACGCCTCGCGGTAAGTGAAATTAAATTTGTTGATGAAGTGCCTGCGGGTGTTACCGTAAATGAAGCGGTTGAACTCGTTAAAAAATATGGTACAATCGAAGATGCATCTTATGTGAATGGCGTTTTAGGTGCAGTTGTAAAAGGTTTATAATATGAATTCACTTGGGTTCGATACAAGTAATTATACAACATCTGTTTCTTTTTATAACGGTGTCGATTTTGTGCAGAATAAACGCCTTTTGCCCGTAAAAGAAGGGGAAAGAGGCATTCGACAGAGTGATGCGGTTTTTCATCATACTAAGGCATATCCGGAATTGCTGAGTGAACTGCTTGAAAAAACAGGCAACGATATACATTCCGTTGGTGTGTCCGTAACACCTACAACTCAACCAGGGTCCTATATGCCTTGCTTTCTTGTTGGTGAGGGTGTTGCTTGTTCTGTGAGTTCTGCGTTGGGGGTTCCTTTGCATAGGTTTTCTCATCAACAGGGCCACATTGCCGCAGCGTTATATTCTGCAAATAAAACAGATTTATTAAACGACAGGTTTCTGGCTTTTCATGTTTCGGGTGGTACAACTGACTTAGTTTTATGTGAACCTGACTACGAAAACATTTTTAAGGTTTCGCCTTTGGCATCTTCTTCGGATTTGAAGGCGGGACAGGCGGTTGACCGAATAGGTGTTAAAATGGGCATTCCGTTTCCTGCAGGTGTGGGTCTGGAGAAATTGGCACAGAGGTCTGACAAAACCTTTAACAATAAGATTAAACTTCAGGACGGTTTTTGTTCACTTTCAGGTCTTGAAAATAAGTGTTTGAAAATGCTTGAAAAGGGTGAAACACCTGAAGATACAGCTAAATTTTTATTAAGCTATATTGCGGATGCGGTAACGGAAATGACGTATCACGCATTTAAAATTTATGGTGAACTTCCCATAATTTATGCGGGTGGTGTAATGTCCGATAAAATAATAAAAGATATTATAACTTCGCGTTACGAGGCGTTTTTTGCCGAGCCTGAATTTTCTTGTGATAATGCCGCAGGTGTGGCATATTTAAGTCATTTAAGAGGTGAATTATGATAACACCCACTCCGACTGTTTATAGCGTTAATGACCTGAATAATTACGTGAAACAGATACTGGACAATGATGAAAATTTAAAATATGTTTTTGTAACAGGCGAAATTTCAAACTTCAAAGCTCATTACAGTGGTCATTTATATCTCACCTTAAAAGACGAAAAAGCCGCAGTAAAAGCCGTTATGTTTGCGGGAAATGCGTCAAAACTTCGTTTTATGCCCGAAAATGGCATGAAAATTCTTGCTTTTGGTACAGTTTCGCTTTTTCCGAGGGACGGTTCATATCAGTTTTATATCAGTGATATGCAACCAGACGGAATAGGGGCTTTGAGCATTGCTTTTGAACAATTGAAAAAGAAGTTGGAATCAGAAGGACTTTTTTCTCCTGTGTACAAAAAGCCCATACCCCGATTCCCTAAGAAAGTCGGTGTAGTAACCTCTGAAACAGGTGCCGCGGTACAGGACATTTTTAATGTTCTTTCAAGGCGCTTTCCGTCTGCAGAGGTTATTCTAAGACCAACCAAGGTTCAGGGTGAGGGTGCAGCCCGAGATATCGCGGATGCAATAAAAGAATTTAATAAACTCAACGCCGCAGATGTACTTATTGTGGGCAGAGGCGGCGGTTCAATAGAGGATTTGTGGGCATTTAATGAGGAAATTGTTGCAAGGGCAGTTTTTGAATCAGAAATTCCCGTTATTTCCGCAGTAGGTCACGAAACTGACTATACAATCTGCGACTTTGTTTCGGATTTACGTGCTCCTACACCATCAGCCGCGGCAGAATTGGCAGTTCCTGATAAAATGGAATTAAAAGGTGATTTGCTTTCTTATAAACAGCATCTTTTCGGTCTTGTGAAAAATATTTTTTTCATTGAACGCTCTAATCTTCGTGCCATTGAGCAAAAAGAGGTGTTGAGAAACCCCATCACAAGAATAAATGAAAACCGAAAAGAACTGATTTATATTAGTGAACGACTTGAAAATCTTATGGTGAGCACCGTTAATGACCACAAAAACAAACTCGGTGCTTTGGCCGGTAAACTTGATGCTTTAAGTCCCTTGGGGGTAGTTTCAAGAGGCTATTCCTTGGTTGAAAACAAAGGAAAAATAGTTAAGTCTACCGGAGATGTTTCGGTTGATGATGAACTTTTACTGAAAGTTTCCGACGGTACAATTACCACTAAAGTTTTAAAGATAAATGAGGGTTGAAAATGGAACAGAGTTACGAACAGTCCTTAAAAAGACTTGAAGAAATAGTTGCTCTTCTTGAAGAAGGGGGCCAACCTCTTGAAAAAACGTTGGAGCTTTTTTCAGAGGGGACGGCACTTATATCATCATGCAGTAAATATCTTGATGATGCAGAACAGAAAATAACAAAACTTTTGGATAATGGTGAGAAAGATGCACAATAAAATCAAATTGTTTGCAGAATTAATCAACGAGGACTTGTATAAATATCTTGATGTTTATAGGGATGAATATAAGGTTATATTTGACTCCATGCGTTATAGTGTTGAAAATGGAGGTAAAAGGGTAAGACCTTTGCTTACACTTCTTTTCTGTGATGCTTGCGGTGGAGATGTCAAAAGGGCATTACCTTTAGCGGCTGCGGTAGAATATATCCACACATATTCATTGATTCACGACGATTTACCCTGTATGGATAACGATGATTTCCGTCGCGGTAAACCCTCAAACCATAAGGTTTATGGTGAGGCTTTTGCACTTCTTGCAGGTGATGGTCTTCTTACTGCCGCATTTGAGAGAATAACCGATTCTTATAAGGATGGTGTTTATAGTGCAGAGGTAGCAGTAAATGCAATTTCAACTCTTTCACACCTTGCAGGTAGCCACGGAATGATAGGCGGTCAGGTTATAGATTTACAGAACGAAAACAACAGTGACGTGGATTTTGAAAATCTAAAACTTATGGACGACCTTAAAACAGGTGCGTTGATAGAATCTGCGTGTGTAATGGGATGTATAGCAGCAGGAGCGGATAAAGAAAAGGTTAATGCTGCAACAGAATTTGCACAAAAAATCGGTCTTGCCTTCCAGATTAAGGATGATATTCTTGATGTTACAAGCACCCTTGAGAATTTGGGTAAAATGGCAGGTAGCGATGTACAGAATGGTAAATCAACCTACGTTACACTTCTCGGTGTTGATGAATGCCAGAAGCTTGTAGATAAACTTACAGATGAAGCAATGAGTGCTTTGGATAACTTTGAAAATAACGATGCGTTGAAAGAATACGCAAAATACCTTGCTGATAGAGAGAATTGATATGGAACGTAAGATTCTTGAGAATTTAAAATCCCCCGGTGATGTGAAAAAACTGAATTATGAGCAGACCCTTACTCTTGCAGATGAAGTAAGGGATACAATTATTTCAACCGTGTCCAAAACGGGCGGGCATCTTGCCTCAAACCTTGGTGCGGTTGAGTTGACTATTGCTTTACATAAGGTTTTTGATTCACCTGAAGATAAAATTATATGGGACGTGGGTCATCAGGTTTATACACATAAACTTCTGACAGGTCGATATGAGAATTTCGGCACACTCAGAACAGAAGGAGGTATATCGGGATTTTCTCGTCCTAATGAAAGTGAACATGATATAGTTTATAGTGGTCATAGCAGTGTTTCTGTTTCTACTGCTTTAGGCATTGCTGCAGCTAATAAAGTAAGCGGAAAAAAGAATTATGCCGTTGCAGTTTTGGGTGATGGTGCTCTTACAGGTGGTCTTATTTATGAGGCTATAAACAATGCAGGACGAATGAAAGATGCAAGGCTTATTATTGTTCTCAATGATAATGGTATGTCAATTTCCAAAAACGTTGGTAATCTTGCTAAACGTCTTGCGGCAATGCGTTCACGTACAGGTTATTACAGACTTAAGGCTTTCGCTGAAAAGGCTTTGTCTAAGATACCACTTATAGGGAAACCCCTTTCAAATAAGTTCTTTAAATTAAAAACAAATGTCAAAAACGCTATGTATCAGAGCAACTTTTTTGAGGATTTCGGTGTTACATACATGGGGCCCATTGATGGTCATAATATAAGTCAGTTATGTAATGCTTTTGAAGGTGCGAAGATAATTAACGGTCCTGTTCTTGTTCATGTTAATACAGTCAAGGGTAAGGGTTATTCACCAGCAGAGGTTAATCCTTCTGCTTTCCATGGTGTTCCGCCCTTTGATGTTGAAGATGGCGAACTTCCTTTATCCCAAAACAATTTCTCTGAAAAATTCGGTGAATTCCTTTTCAACCAGGCGGCTAAAGATAAACGTATATGTGCTATCACTGCCGCAATGTCATTAGGTACGGGGCTTAAGCGTTTTTCGGACGTTTATTCTGACAGATTCTATGATGTTGGTATTGCGGAGGAACACGCGGTTCCCTTTGCTTTAGGTCTTGCAAAGGGCAATATGGTGCCTGTATTTGTTGTATACTCAACTTTTTTACAACGTTGTTACGACCAACTTATGCACGACTGTGCTTTACAGAATACAAAGATGATTATTGCTGTTGACCGTGCTGGTATCGTTGGTGACGATGGTGAAACCCATAATGGTATATATGATACAGCATTTTTTAACGGTATTCCCAATATAACTGTTTATTCGCCCTCATATTACACGGATCTCAATAACGCATTCGTTAATGCTCTTTATCATAGTGAAGGTCCCTGTGTTATAAGATATCCGAGGGGTGCAGAACCTTATATGCCCGAGGGCTATACTTGCAGTGGCAAGTCTTTTGATGTTTTTGGTGATGAAGATGCAGAAATTGCCATTGTAACCTACGGTAGAATTTTCAGTGATGCATATAAAACTTATGAGAAATTCAAATCTGAAGGCGTAAAAGTAAAGGTTGTTAAGCTTAATATTATTGTTCCTATCCCCGAAGAAGCGGTTGAGGTTATGAGAAATGCGAAAAAAATCTTCTTCTTTGAAGAAGGGGTACGAAGCGGCGGCGTCGGCGAAAGCTTTGGTAGCGTTATTCTTGAAAACAACCTTAAACCTGAGTTTAATCTTACTGCATTCCCCGATTGTTTCGTTGGTCAGGGTAAAATAAACAGCATTCTTAAAATGTATAATCTCGACTGTGACGGTATGTATAACACTATTAAGGAGAGTTTATGAGCGATAAAAAAAGGCTTGATATAGTTTTGTTTGAGCGTGGTTTTGCAGAAAGTCGCGAGAAAGCAAAAGCCCTTATTATGTCGGGCATAGTATATGTTAATGACCAAAAGGAAATAAAAGCAGGTAGGGATATTAAGCCTGATGACACTATTGAAGTGCGCGGAAGCACTCTGAAATATGTCAGTCGTGGTGGTCTCAAACTTGAAAAGGCTATGGAGAGTTTTCCCATAACTCTTGGTGATTGTGTCTGTATGGATATCGGTGCATCCACCGGTGGTTTCACTGATTGCATGTTGCAGAATGGCGCGAAAAAAGTTTATGCCATTGACGTAGGTTATGGTCAGTTGGTATGGAAACTTCGCAGTGATGAAAGGGTAGTAAACCTTGAAAGAACCAATTTCCGTTATGTAACTCACGAGTTGATACCCGAAGAAATTGACTTCGCTTCAGTGGATGTTTCGTTTATTTCCCTTAAATTGATTTTACCGGTGATGTATACTTTGCTAAAAGACGGGGGACAGGCAGTTTGTCTTATTAAACCTCAGTTTGAAGCAGGTCGTGAAAACGTAGGTAAAAAAGGTGTGGTAAGAGACCCTCAGGTGCACGAAAATGTTATACGAACCATTGCAGAATTTGCAAATGCACAGTGTTTTGAGGTTCTTGGTCTTGAACATTCACCCGTAAAAGGTCCCGAGGGTAATATAGAGTACCTTATGTATCTTGAAAAATGTAACGAACCTCAGGATTCTACAGAGGTTATTGATACTGCTACGGAACTTGTTGCGCGTTCCCACCGAGTTCTTGATAAATAACAGGTGATAGTATGAATTTTTACGTTATACCCAATATGACAAGGGCAAATACCTTTGCCGTAACATCTGAGCTTTTGAATAAAATTAACGAGTTAGGATGCGATGCTGTTCTTTCTGAAGAGATGGAAAGTGTTTTCGGTAAGCGTGACGGCGTTAAATATTCAAAAGGTTACGAGGGTATTTCCCAAAGTGATATGGTCGTTGCTGTGGGTGGTGATGGTACATTTATTAATGCCGCCAAAATTGCGGTAAATAATCATAAACCCATAATATGCGTGAATGCAGGTAAGCTTGCTTATCTTGCCTGTCTTGAGGCAGATGAATTGAATTTGCTTCGTAATGTAACAGTAGGTAATTATATTACAGAAAAAAGAATGATGCTCAGTGTCAACATCGTTGACAAAGGCGGGAAAATATTATATCATTCAAATTGTGTTAATGATGCAGTTGTTTCAAGAAGCGGAAATATACGAATTATGAATCTTTCTGTTTATTGCAATGGCGCTCCGTTAATAGAATTTCCGGCAGATGGTGCAATTGTTGCAACACCTACGGGTTCTACGGCTTATTCGTTATCTGCAGGGGGACCGGTTGTTCAACCTTCCGTTGAGAGTATACTTGTAACACCTGTTTGTCCTCACAGTGTTTTCTCTCGCTCAATAGTTCTGGGCGGTGATTCAAAACTTCAACTTCTGCACGATAACAGTGGTGAAGCAATTCTTTCCTGTGACGGTCAGGCAGCGGTGGTTATACCAAGCGAAGCCCTTGTAACAGTTGAACGTTCGGAGGATTATGTTTCCTTTATAAAAATAAAAGAAGATACTTTTATTGACGTTTTAAATAAAAAAATTTCGGGTTAAGAGTGGATAGAAATGAAAAAAAGAAGACATAAGCTTATACTTGATTTAATTGAACAGTACGATATTGGCACTCAGGAAGAACTTCTTGCAATGCTTAAGGAAAAAGGTTGCGACGTTACACAGGCGACGGTTTCCAGAGACGTTAAGGAGTTACGCCTTTTAAAGACACAGGGTGCTAATGGTGTTTATAAATACACAGTCGAAAAAGCTAAGGATAACGGCTATACCGATATGTTTGATGCTCTTTTCCAGACTGCAATGACAAAGGTTGATTATGCAGGTAATATTTGTGTTATTAAATGCTCACCGGGTCTTGCAGGTGCCGCTTGTGCCACAATTGATGCAATGAACGTAAGTGAAGTTGTTGGTACAATCGCAGGTGACGATACAATATTTATGCTTTGCCGTACAACAGATGAAGCACACGGCGTTGCAGAAGCACTTAACAGAATGATGATAAGGTGAAAAATATGCTTTCCGTTTTGAAAATACAGAACATTGCTATAATTGAAAGTGCAGAAATTGAATTTTCTGAGGGTTTTAATGTTTTGAGTGGTGAAACGGGTGCAGGTAAGTCTATAATACTTGACTCTATAAACGCAGTACTTGGTTTTCGTACGTCCCGTGAGCTTATCAGAACAGGGGAGAGCGAAGCGCAGGTTACTGCGTTGTTTTCCTGTGTGGGTGAAAATGTAAATAATAAACTCAAATTATTGGGTTTGCCCGTGTCACCTGACAATACGTTGCTTGTTTCAAGGATTATAAGTGCTGACAGGAATGTCTGCAGAGTTAACAACGCTCTTACAAACGTATCTGTTTTGCGTGACTTGGGCGCAGAGCTTGTCTCAATTCACGGTCAACAGGATAACAGGGATTTACTTAACGAAGAAACCCATATTTCATACATCGACGCAATGTCTTCTGCTGAAGACTTACTCGCTGAATATAAGAATATATACGAGGAATTAACTCTTACAAGAAGCAGGATTAAACGCCTTTCGGGTGAAAAAAGCGAAAAGGCGCGTAAAGCGGACATACTCGCTTTCCAAATTAAAGAAATAGAAGATGCGGAACTTAATCCCGGTGAGTGGGAAGGTTTAAAAAACAGACGAACCGAGTTGCAGAATTACGAGAAAATCCAAGAGGGTCTGTACGGGGCTTTTGGGGCGTTGTCAGGTGACGATTCATTCCACGGTGCTGTAGAATTGGTATCGGGAGCTTATAAAGAACTTTCAGCAATTGCTCAATATTCAAAGGAGGTTGAAGAATTATCCGAAAAATTGGGTAATCTTTATTATGAATTGGAGGATATAGCTGATTCTGTAAGAGGTTGCGTTAGTGATGAGGGTTATTCTCGAGAAGAACTTGAAAATGTTGAAAACAGAATAAACACCATATATAACTTAAGTAAAAAATACGGCGATACTGAAGAAGAAATTCTTGAGTTTTTAGAAAAAGCAAAAGAAGAATATGACGAAATTTCATTTTCTGATGAAAAACTAGAAGAATTGAAAACTCTTTGTGAAAAGCAACTTCTCCAAGCAACGTCTTTGGCAGAAAAGCTTTCGGAAAAACGCCGAAAAACTGCCTTGGATTTCTCAAAAAAAGTTTGTAAAGAACTAGAATTTCTTGATATGCCTAATGTGGAATTTGTTGTTGATTTTAAGACAACAGAATTTAGTGAGAATGGTATTGATAAGGTTGAGTTCCTTATTTCTGCAAACCTTGGAGAAATTCCTAAACCCATTGCTAAAATTGCAAGTGGCGGTGAATTATCAAGAATAATGCTTGCTTTTAAAACCGTAATGGCGAATAAAGATAAAATCAGTACTATGGTTTTCGATGAAATTGATTCAGGTGTAAGCGGTAGGGCTGCTCTTAAGGTTGCATCAAAACTCAAAGAGGTGTCAACAGGCAAACAGGTTTTGTGTGTTACCCATCTTGCTCAGTTAATGTCTTATGCAGATAATCACTATCTAATTGAAAAAGCAACCAATAATGGTAAAACTTACACAAGTGTTACACCTCTTGATACTGATGGTAGAAAAAATGAAATTGCTCGTATTATAAGTGGTGACAAAATTACTGAAACACAGCTGAAAAATGCTGAGGAAATGTTAATGGAAGCGAAAGCGGGAGTGGAATTATGAAATTAGGTGTTTGCAGAGGCCTTGATGATTTCAATGCAATGAAATCATCTGTTGAAGCTGGGGTTGATTACCTTGAAACAGGTTTTGGATGCTTGGCGGAGTACAGTGATGAAAAATTCAACGAATGTAAATCTGTTTTAAAAAGTTTTTCCTTGCCTTGTATTGCCGCAAATGGCTTTATACCCGGAAGCATGAAACTTGTGGGTGATGATGTAGATTACGTTGCGCTTAATGAGTATATAGACCTAGGATTTAGTCGTGCCGAAAAATTAGGTGTCAAAACTATTGTTTTAGGTAGCGGTAAGGCTCGTAGTTTCCCTGAGGGTTATGCTTTAGAAAAAGCCAAAGAGCAACTTGCATTTTTTCTTAGTGAATATGCCGCTCCAAGAGCTGAGAAAGCAGGGGCAATAATTGTTATCGAGCCCTTGCGTTTCTGTGAATCAACTATGATTTATACTGTGAACGATGGTATTGAAATTGCCCGAATGAGTGGCAGAGATAACGTGAAGGGGCTCGCAGACCTTTATCATGTTTATGGTAATGATGACAGCATTGAGGATATAGCTACGTTTAAAGGGCAGGTTTGCCACGCCCATATTGCAGAGCCTGTTGAACGTGTGTATCCATTAAGCTCTGATAGCGCTGATATTAAGAATATATACAAAAACTTCTTTGCTTCATTAAAAGAGTGCGGGTGTGAAACATGCTCAATTGAAGCACGTACGGATGATTTTAATAAAGACGTTTTTGATAGTATCAAAGTTTTAAAAAGTTTAATATAAACGACGTTTATTGACAATTTTTTATAAGAGTTCTATAATAAGTTTATAGCTGTTCGGAAAGGAATGTGTATTATGGGAAAAATTTTAGTTATGGACCATCCGCTTATTCAACACAAATTGTCTATCTTAAGAGATAAAAATACAGGCTCTAAAGAATTCAGAGCTCTTATTTCTGAAATAGCAACGCTTATTTGCTATGAAGCAACAAGGGATTTGCCTCTTGAAGAAACCGAGGTTGAAACACCTATTTGTGTTGCGAAAACAAAGGTTCTTGCAGGCAAAAAACTTGCAGTAGTTCCTATTTTAAGAGCAGGTCTTGGCATGGTTGATGGCATGTTGGCTTTAGTTCCTTCTGCAAGAGTAGGTCATATCGGTCTTTATCGCGACCCTGAAACATTAATGCCCGTTGAGTATTACTGTAAACTTCCTGCTGATATTGAGGAACGCGAGGTTTTCGTTGTAGACCCCATGCTCGCTACAGGCGGTTCTGCTATTGATGCCATTACACAGATTAAAAAACGAGGCCCCAAACACATTAAATTCCTTGGTATAATTGCTGCACCCGAAGGCCTTGATGCTCTTGCAAAGGCGCATCCCGACGTGGATATTTTTGTTGCATCATTGGACGAAAAACTTAACGACCACGCTTACATTGTTCCCGGTCTTGGTGACGCAGGTGACAGAATCTTCGGTACAAAATAAATTATTAAAAGCCGATTTTTGCTTTTGCAAAAATCGACTTTTTAAAATGGTGTGTTATGAACAGAAAGATATTAAGTATAGGGCTTGTTGTGGTTATATTAATACTTTTGGTCTCTTGTGGAAAAGACGAAAAAGATAATTTCCTTAAACAACCCGTTGTGGCAGTTTCTTCTGTTTCAGGAAATGTTCAGGCAGCTCGTGAATTCGCAACCTCAAAAGGTGCAGAGTGTGTTGAATATTCCATCGATTCGGATGCAGTTGCGGCTACAATTAATGGTAAGGCGGATTACGTAGTATTGGATGAATATTCAGGGCATTTGTTTCAAAAACAAAACAAAGGTTTGTGTTTCTTAGAAAAATGCGAGTATAATATCCGGTATAGTGCTTGTTTTACATACGAAAATGTTGATTTGTGTAATAAATTCAACGACGTTCTTGCAATTTTTGAAAAGAATGGCACAATCGATAAAATAAAGACAGCCGTTTATAATAACGAAGAATATGTCTGTGAGCAATCAACAGGGGATAAAGGTACTCTTGTTATGGCTTGTGACCCGATTTTTGATAACCGTGTGTACTTTGATGACGACGGCATAGTTTCGGGCACGGATGTATATATTGCAAAGGAAGTTTGCAGTTATTTGGGTTATAACCTAGTTATTGAAACGGTAAATTTTGAGGAAATGTTCAATGCTCTCGATAATGGCGATGTTGACTTTATAATGGGCTGCGTTGAAAAGACAGAGCAAAGAGCAGAGCATTATCTGTTCAGTGATACTTACACAACATATGATTACAATGTCTATAAATTAAAATAAAAATAACTCCTTAAGGTTCTCGCCTTAAGGAGTTTGTTGTTTTATAAGGTTAATTAAGCAAGTTCTGCAAAGTACTTGATTGTTCTAACCATCTGGCTTGTGTAGCTGTTTTCGTTGTCGTACCATGAAACAACCTGAACTTCGTAAAGATCATCAGCAATCTTAGCAACCATTGTCTGAGTTGCATCGAAGAGTGAACCGTATCTCATACCGATAACGTCAGAAGAAACGATGGGATCTTCGTTGTAGCCGAAAGAATCAGAAGCAGCAGCCTTCATAGCAGCGTTGATGCCGTCAACTGTAACGTCAGCGCCTTTAACAACTGCAGTAAGGATTGTTGTAGAACCTGTAGCAACAGGAACTCTCTGTGCAGAACCGATAAGTTTGCCGTTGAGTTCGGGGATAACAAGACCGATAGCTTTAGCAGCACCTGTTGAGTTAGGAACAATGTTAGCAGCACCAGCACGAGCTCTTCTCATATCGCCTTTTCTGTGGGGACCGTCAAGGATCATCTGGTCGCCTGTGTAAGCGTGGATTGTGCTCATGATACCGCTCTGGATTGCAGCGTAATCGTTAAGAGCCTTAGCCATGGGAGCAAGGCAGTTTGTTGTACAAGAAGCAGCAGAGATGATCTGCTCGTCTGCTGTAAGGATATCTTCGTTAAGAGAGAAAACAACAGT
>JAZQZU010000091.1:0-27365 GCA_045634165.1 Acutalibacteraceae bacterium | reverse complement strand
TCATAAGTTCCCGCCATTCTTTTTTCGGTCATTCTTTTCATCTCCTCTCATTACTGCATAACCGTGAGCAGTAATGCTATAATAGTTGGCGTGGTCAAAATGTTCCTTGCCATACTGTTTAGAAATGAGGATGTTTCCTTTCTTGAGTCTTTTAATTGCATTTCGTACTGCTTTTTCACCCAAGAAAGGAAAAGTACCTGTTAATTTTTTAATGGTTATTCGTTCCCAAGGAACATCACCACTATAAAAATCTGTCTTTTCGAGTTTTTCTCGAATATATCCTGCAATAAGGGCAGCATTGATGCCGTATTTAATTGCGATTGTATTACTGTAATTACATATCATTTTGTCGTCCTCCTAAAAAAGTGAGGGCGACTTTTAGCCGCCCTTTAAGTGAATTTATCTGCCTACATACCAATCGTCATAAGCAGAATCTTTGATTATAATTCGGTTAGATTTATACTCATTCTTCATCATACCTGAAGGTGTCCACATATCAGTAAGTTCTACTCTTACGATATAATCCCCATCAGGATACCAAAGAGGAGTAAAGTGAATATTGCCATACGAACCGGTAGCAGAGAAAATCCATTTACCGTTTGAAAGATTAAGTGTAGTTATCTTTCCGCTGTCCTTTGAATATCCGTACTCAGGGAAGTAGGCATAACCATACTGAGGAAGAGTATATGAACCTTCCGGAGCAGACGGATAACTACCGTTTGTTATCTTAACTCCGTTGGTAAGCGACATCGTAATTCCGTAACCTGAGTTCATATACCAATAGCTGCCGTTCTTTGTTGCTGTCTGTGTGTTCTTCGGTTCAATTTTAATTGAACCACTTGCAAGACCTGTATAATACTGTGTCTTGACAAATTCACCGTTCACATAAGTGTATTCCCACCATTCGCAAGCCGTACCTCTTGTATAGGTGTCTTCGGGAATTTCAAAACCTGACGGAGCTTTCTTCTCAAACTGTGTATCGGGTGTCTGAACTATCTTATACGGTATTGTTGAATAACTCTTTTCTACCTTGTTATACGATGCACCGTCATCAATGATTTCTGCAGTTATCTTAACATCAGCATTATTGAAGCCAATAGGAACTTTCCACTTGAAGTAAATCAAGTTATTCTGATTGCCGGGAACAACTGCTTTTGTCTTTGTATAACTGTATATGAGGTTTGAACCCTTATATACACAGAACTTGATTGATACATCTTCAGCAGGAGTATAATCATCTGAATATGAGTTTTTAAGCCAATAACTTGTGATAACCTCTGTGTTTTCTCGGTAATCAGCATTAGGTGTAATCGGCTGAAGTGTCAACGGGTGATTAACCTTACAAGTCAAGGTCTTTGCATTATTACTACCGTTAGATTCATAGTCAGTGTTATAAATACCCATACCTTCAAGATAAACGCCACCCCAAATGCTTATGCTTCTCTTGTTCGGAACGACAAATGAATAGCCATCAACCGTAATTGATGATTTAGCAGGTATTGAATAAACACCGCTAATCTGTGTCTTATCGTTCTTAAAGCCTTCCACATAAACCTTTGTATCCGTATTGTTTTTGTAAGTGTATCTTACCTTAACATTTGTTCCGACCTTAAGATTGTTCGGGTCAAGAGTTGCACCTGTGCTTGAATTTATAAGAGTAATACTTGTAAGAGCAACATCCGACTGAACAACGGGAAGATTTATCCATGTTGTTTCGTGAGTATTTGTCTTATCACTATTCCACCAAGTTTCAAGCTTAAATCTTACAGCGTTCTGATTTGTTACAGGAACCGTGTATTTGCCAACAGAACTGTTAAGTGTAACAGTTGATGATTTTGAAATACTTGCTTTATTCTTTGCTGCATCATATCCGTCATTTGAGGTATATACATTTACCCAACTTGTTCCGTTGTGCTTATACATAGCACCTCTTAAATATTCAACTGCTGACCAAGTATTATCCGCAGTATATTTATATGAAACATTGATATGCTGACCGGAATAAAGTTTACCGCTTGAACCTGCACTACCATTGTAAGCAACTGTTGTTCCTTCGTAACCCGTTGCAGTTACCTGAGTACGATAAACTACGGGTTTAATCGGAATATAAAAGGTTTTAACAGCACCACTCTTCTTAACATTACCCGATGAATCAATCCAATCAGTTTTAGCTTCAATTTCAAAATACTGCTGACCTGCAGTAATTTTCTTATAGTCACCTGTAAACTGAATTGGGAAATACTGTGATGATGTGTTTGAACTACTGAGTGTAACATCTCTTGTTGTCCAAGAACCACCCTTGTATCTTACATACTGTCTTGCAGTAAAGTTTTCTGCTTCTGCCGGGAAATGAATGTTATACCAAATTGTATCACCGATTGTCGGATAATCTGTCTTATACACATAATCATCAAAGACATTACCTCTTGTATAACCGAAGAGTGTTGTCTTATCACTCTTTGTACCTTCATAAACGCTACACTGTTCTACAACAAGTACAGGGTCATATTCCCACTTTGCATAAAGGGTAATAGTAGCACCATTTGTTGTGGTAAGGTTTTTAACACTCTGCTTGTCGGTATAGTTTGTACCACTACCGTCAGCCTTTGTATTCCAACCCTTAAAGTTATATGAGGTTCTCTTAAATCCGTTAGCAGTAAGGTTCTTGGCAACATCATAAGTCATTGACATTGAAGCAGTAGAACCGCTTGTCGCACCGTTTCCGTCAAACTTAATAGTGTAGGTTATAGGCTTCCACTGAGCATAGAGATTTATAGTAGCTCCGTTTGTTGCAGTAAGGTTTTTAACACTCTGCTTATCGGAATAGCTTGTTCCCGTTCCGTCTGCACTTGTATTCCATCCTGCAAAAACATAACCTGTTTTTGTAAATCCGTTTGCAGTAAGGTTCTTGGCAACATCATAAGTCATTGACATTGATGCAGTAGAACCACCTGTGTGTGTATTACCAAAGAACTTGATAGTATAAGTGTTAGGAGTCCACTGTGCATATAACTTCACTGTTACGTTACCACTTGCGATGCCAGAATTCAGCATTGTAGGAGTAATTGTTGTATCATTTTGGTCGAAGAGTGTACCACCTGAAGAACTTGTACCCCACTTATTAAAGGTATAACCCGTCTTATAAATATCAAAGGTTGACGCATTTATAAGACCACTTGAGTTTGCTTTGTTATAAGTCCAAGTCTGATAATATTTTGAACCACTTGATTTTACATAAATATCATTTGAACTTAATGAATAAGTGTCTGAATTAATCGAGCCACCATTTGCATTATAATAAACCTTCAATTCATAAGGAACCCACTGTGCATAAAGAGTAACAGTAGCACCGTTTGTTGATGTGAGGTTCTTTACACTCTGCTTATTTGTGTAGCTTGTACCACTACCATCAGCCTTTGTGTTCCAACCATTGAAGTAATGACCTGTTCTTGCAAAGCCGTTTGCAGTAAGATTCTTTGCAACTCCGTAAGTCATTGACATTGATGCAGTAGAACCACTTGTTGCACCATTTCCGTCAAACTTAATTGTATAGGTATTAGGTGTCCACTGTGCATAGAGATAAACCGTTGCACCGTTTGTTGACGTGAGGTTCTTGACGCTCTGTTTGTTTGTATAGCTTGTACCACTGCCGTCCGATTTTGTTGTCCACTTGCTGAACGTATGACCTGTTTTCGTATAGCCATTAGCAGTAAGAGCTTTTGTTTCATCAAACTTCATTGTCATACTTGAGGTTGTACCACCGGTATTTCCGTTACCGTCAAAAGCAATAGTGTATGAGTTTGTTGACCACTGAGCATACAGAGTAATTGTTGCTCCGTTAGTTGTTGTCAGATTCTTAACTGACTGCTGATTATAGTAGCTTGTACCACTACCGTCAGCCTTTGTATTCCAACCGGAGAAATGATAACCCGTCTTTGCAAATCCGTTGGCTGTAAGGTTCTTTGCTACATCGTAGGTCATTGACATTGAAGCAGTAGAACCACTTGTTGAGCCATTACCGTTAAACTTGATAGTATAGGTTATCGGAGTCCACTGTGCATAAAGGGTAATAGTAGCACCATTTGTTGTAGCAAGGTTTTTAACACTCTGCTTATTCGTGTAACTTGTACCTGAACCATTTGCCTTTGTATTCCATCCTGCAAAGGTGTAACCTGTCTTTGCAAATCCGTTGGCTGTGAGGTTCTTTGCTACATCGTAGGTCATTGACATTGATGCAGTAGAGCCACTTGTTGAACCATTACCGTTGAAGTTGATTGTATAGGTAATAGGCTTCCATTTTGCATAAAGGGTAATAGTTGCACCATTTGTTGTGGTAAGGTTTTTTACACTCTGCTGATTTGAATAATCTGTACCCGAACCATCAGCTTTCGTATCCCAACCATTGAACACATAACCTGTTTTTGTAAAGCCATTAGCAGTAAGTGCTTTTGCCGTACCATAGGTCATTGACATTGAAGCAGTAGAACCACCCGTGTTTCCGTTACCATTAAACTTAATTGTATAGGTATTAGGTGTCCACTGTGCATAAAGTGTCCTTGTACAATCTTCTGTCTTAACATTTGAATTCAGGTCAGTAGGTTTAATTGTTCCGTCATTTTGGTCGAAGAGTGTACCACCTGAAGAACTTGTACCCCACTTTGTAAAGGTATGACCTGTTTTATAAATACCAAAAGTCGAAGCATTTACAAGACCGTCACTCTTGGTAGAGTTATAAGTCCAAGATTGATAATACCTTGTACTATCAGATTCTTTATAAATGTTGTTTGAAGAAAGGTAATACTTTGTTGAATCAATAGAACCGCCATTAGCATTGTAATATACCTTGAGGTTATAAGGGTCCCACTGTGCATACAGATTAACAGTTGCACCATTTGTTGTGGTAAGGTTTTTTACACTCTGCTTATTTGTGTAGCTTGTACCCGAACCATCAGATTTTGTATTCCACTTAACAAATGCATTACCCGTTTTACTGAACGCGTTAGCAGTAAGATTTTTTGCTACACCATAAGTCATTGCAAGATTTGACATTGAGCCACTTGTACTGCCGTTACCGTTAAATTTAATGGTGTAAGTCTTATTTGTGGTTTCGTTATATGCGATACCTGCACCATAACCTTTGGTAAGAATTGTATCAAAGCTTGCTTTGGATGAACTGCCGATTGCACTTGCAGCCGTCCACAATCCCTGACCGTCAGGAGTATAAAGTTTATTGGGCCAAATACGGTTTGTGTAAGAAGCAATAAATCCCCATGTTTTTGAGGTTCCGTCACTTGTACCACCTGTACTTGAACCGCCCAATACACTTCGTCCGCAATAAGCCATTTCTGATACCGTCAATGCCTGATATTCACCGGCAAGACAAACATCAAACAACGGTTCAATAATAACCTTATCGCCATAGACCATGTTGGAAACACTACCTACACCAAGCTTTGAAAGAACCTTGTTAATGTTCGCTTCATAGCTCTGCCAAGTTTCAACACCGCTTGGGTTTGGAAGTGTGGTAGTAAATCCCATTGAACTTTCCTTATAACAGTTTGTCTGATTATAAGTTGTTGTCAATTTCGCATTTTTATTTGCGATTATCTGTTTCTTATTGTACTTTGTAGAAAACTTTGCGGAAGTTGAATAGGCGTTATCACCGTTTGATGTGTTTCTGTAAACATCAATAACTTTCGTGACTTTCATTCCACCCGAAGAGTCAACCGCTGAAAAACGATAACCTACTACACACGCTGAGTCGCTTGTGGAACGAATAACATAACCTGTTGAACTACCATTAACTGCATTGGTACTGCCACCTGCAGAACTACCGTCCCACGATAGAGCAAAGGCAGAATACGGAATAGCAGAAAGCAGTGTGCAAAGTACAAGGAGGATTGAAATTATCTTTTTAATATCTATCATCTTCCTTTCAATAAAATAAAAAAGCTCGACTTTTAAGCCGAGCCTTTAAGGGAATTATTTAATGTGAATGACAAGTTTTGCCCTTAATTGATTTACCACATTCAGGACACTTTGTATCTACTGTGAATCTCACACAAGTATCCTTTGAGCCTGTGCCGACCTTCTTGCCACATTCCTGACAATATTCACAAGGGTCACTCTTTACATTGTAGCTTTCACATTTTGAGGGGTCATAACACGCATTTCCCCATTCATCATAAGTGTAGAAGCTCTTACAAGAGTGTGAGCCACAATAAGAGCAGCCTTTCTTTTCAAGACTTACAATGAAGTTGTGTGTTTCCTTACTGTCACAATGATGTCCCTTTGAACCGCAACTGTACTCATCAACACTATCATTACCGCTATCAACGATTTCCATATAGTTGCCGTGAGTTGTTGTTACCTGTGTTACCGGTTCAGCAGGTTTTGCAGTAGTTGTCTGCTGTGTAGGCTTCTGTGTGGTAGTAACTTTTTCTGTTTCAGGTTCCTGAAGCTGAATTATCTCAATGCCTTTTTCAGTTGTTGTTTCACTGTTTTCGGCTTCATCAGTAATATCATCTTCGATTACAATATCACTGATTGTTTCTTCAACTTCGGTTGTCGGCACGGTTGTGGATTCCTCTGCGTCATTCTTAACAAAGTTTCCGACCATTACTGCAATAAAGATTGATACTGCAATAATTCCGACAATGAGTGCCGCAATAATCTTGTTGTGTTTGTTTCCCTTTTTGTTGGGATTGCTTGTAATAATCATCATTTTGTTTTCCTCCTATGATTTAGAATTTTTCGGTTAATATAGATGTTACCTCTATGGGAATATTCGCAGATGCAAATTCTGTTCCTGCAAACCACATAGGAATTGAAATCGTATAAGTTACTACGAGTTCAAGTTCATTTTCATTTCTGAAAGTGAGTATCGGTTCTGTGATTCGGTACAATTCTTTTCCGTCTGCATCATAACTATATAACATTCCGTGCTCTATTTCCAATGTGCAAAATGAGATTAAAGATGTGCGAAATTCCTCAGTATCAATTACTTCGGTATAATCGTTACCTTGCTTAATACTGTTGTAAATTTCTGTTGAGTTCTGTGTAACAAAACTATCAAGAACAACCTTTGTGTTTTCTCTCATAAGGTTTACTTTAGAAATAGAGGCAGAATAGGTGAAGATAATGGAGAAAATCATAACGAAGATAATAATAAGAACACAAGGAGTAATATATCCTTCTGCTTTCGTTGATTTTAACAATTTCATTCCTACACCTACTTCCAATATTTTTCCGAAACACCTGACCTGTGGCTTGTTACCGTAATCGGTATTCTGAACACGCCCAAGCCTTTTACATAGGTGTGAACTGATACATATACATCCATCTGTTCACCGAGCTGTACTCTTTTGTAGGTGGCATTGAAATAACTCTCTGCTGAGGTAGAAACATCAAAATCAAAGAACTGATTTTCAAGACTTTCTACACGTTCATTAAACTCTGTACTGAAGCAGCCATTGAAGGTTGCTGTTTCGATAAGCTGACCTGATATTTCATCAAGGTCCTGCTTCAAGGTCATAAACTCAAAGATATTGAGAGTTAAGACAAGCACCATCATCATTGCAAATATTCCGATTACAACATCTATATAACCTTCAGCTTTTGTGGATTTTAATATCTTTTTCACATATACACCTCCGTTAGCCAAAGAGCACACCGACAGATGAAATAATCTGTGCAAGAATAACTACAACATAAATCAGCATAAAGCAGAACAACAGACACATTGAAAGCTTCTTTACTTTCTTCGGTATCTTTTCTGCTTCAAGTTTTAACTGCTGTCTTTGAATGTCCGCAAATTTCATTGAAAGTGATTTCCAATAAACTGTATTTACATCACCTCTGTCAATGGATATAAGACCTCGGCACACATCACTCATAAGTGGTGAGCCTACTCTTGCTTCAAGTCTTGTAATCGCAACCTCGTTATTACCTGAACGCATATCTGCGGCAGTAATATCAAGCTCGTGTTTGAGTTCCGGTCCCGCATTACGGGCATAAGATTCAACCATTTTAAGAATGTCCTTATCGTGCATAAGTGACTTTTCAATCTTAAAAACAAATCTCGGAAGCTCATATTCAATCTTTGCTCTCTTTTTCCTTATTCGGTTTGAAATACCCTTCATATTCATTCGGTACAGAATGAAAGCAAGGAAAAGAATTACGGGTGAAAGTATCGGGAATATGAATAACACAGGGATTGCGAACACACCGACAATAAGAGATTTTACAATGGCATTTGCCACAAACATTTCAGGTAATATATCCATCTGAGCTGTTCTTAAATCGGATTCCAACTGTGCCTTTTTGAACTCGTTTAATCGAAGTTTACGAGCAATAAAAGAAGCAACAGAAGAAAGCCAAACATCAATACTGCTTGTTTTTTCTTTCTGCTGCTTTGCAAGGTTATTAACTGCCTTTGATGTTCTCATATACGGAATACGGAAACGGTCAGCAAGTATCATGAACATTGCGATTCCGACAAGAACACCGATACATAATTTAATTATCATTCTTTGACCGCCTCCTTATCTTTTAAATTCAACGGGTTTCGTGAACTTCAACATAAAGAAATATGTTACAACAATCACGATACCGCATATACCGAGAACAATTTTACCGGGTGTTTCAAAGATGAGTGTATGAAACCAATCCTTATTAAGAACATATAAAAGAGGGATATTACCGACCACAAGACCGACCATTGTATAGTATTCAGTTCTTACAGCTGACATCATCATATTCAGCTCGCTGTTTACAATACGAACATCGGTGAGCTTTGCAACAACAGGCTGCAGGGTATCTTTCATTTCCTGATTGTCCTGGCACTGTATAAGGGTATCAACCCATTCACGGAAGATTTCATCATCAACCTTATTTTTGAGGTTATATAGTGCCTGCTTTATGCTTGAAGATACCGCAACTGCATCACCAACGAAAGCCGTAAAGCTTTCTTTCAAAGGAGGTCTGATATACGGTAAATTTTCCTTTACTGCGGATACAATATCGCCACTTCTTGTATATGATGTGGTGATAATGGAAAGTGTGGTTTCAAGTTCTTCCTTTGTCTGCTTTTCGTAAACAGATATGATGTTACGAACATATATAAAGGGCAGCATTGCAAATGCTACCGATAAAGCAGGGATAAGGAAAACATTATTGATTAAAACAGCAACAACGGCACCGATGGCAAAAAGAACTAAAGCGGATGAACAAACAAACGCAAACATTCCTTCCTTGCCACAAGCTGCCAATGCTGATTGTAGATATTCGAGTTTTGCACCCAAGCCTTTTTTGTTTTTACCTGCTCTGTGTGCCATTGCTCTGTCACGAAGATTAGGCTTCTTTAACAATACAGAACGCAGGTCTTGTGAAATCTGCTGTGGGGTTAGATTAAGAAAACATACGATTGCTATAATGAGAAATATAGAAGCAATCATTGGGAGTATCATTCGTAATCAGCTCCCTTCTTTAAGAATTTGTTTAATTCCTCCTGTGGTACACCGAACTGCAGGAGTTTTCTTTTAAGATTGTCTGACATAATTTCAGGCTGTTCAAAATAGCCTTCAGTTACGAACTTTCCGTTTACTATTTCATTCTTTGTGATATGAAATCGGAAAAGTGTGTGATAAACTCTATCACCGTTAGGGAGTATCTCACATTCGGAAATATCCATAATCTTTCTTTCGTTGTTCTCCAATTTATGAGAGTAAACAACAATGGGGAAAGCCTGACCTGCCTGCATAAGAGATGTCTTGAAGTCGATGGGGAAACGCTTCTGACAGAGAAGAGCTATTCGCATATGTGCTGAATCAGCCGCAAATGCGTGAACTGTTGATACAACAGTATGACCTGTAAGACTTGCTTCAACTGCTGAATAACATTCAACATCTCGCATCTCACCGACACATACAATATCGGGATTGAAACGAAGAGAAGCTACAACGAGATCTTCCTGAGTTATATCAAATGCAGGGTTATCAGAGGGACGTGAAAGAGTATGGACTACATTGTTAACTACCTTGCCTTTCTTTTTTCGGACAAGTGAAAGTTCTCTCGAACCTGTTTCAATGGTGAACACTCGCTTACCATCGGGAATTGTAGTGAGTAGTGCATTAAGAAGTGTTGTTTTACCTGATGATGTTGCACCCGCAACAACCATAGAAACGCCGTAACGCATACACATACAAAGGAAATCAATCATCTTTTCAGTTGCATTACCGGAAGAAATAATCTGTTTTCTGTTAATTCTTGACGGATGCAAAAGACGGATAGAAACACTTACACCCACTTCATCGTCAACAAGAGGTTCTTTGAGTGCCGTAATTCGGGTGTTATTTGGTAAATGTCCTTGTGACATGGGAGTGGAATTATCGATTATCATACCGGAATGATGAAGCAAACGCTTAACAATATCGACAGCGTGAGAGGGAGAATAAAAATGCTCCTTTGCTTTTATAGTTCTGCCTGATGTGTAGGTGATTGCAATATCATTCCAAGCATTTATGTTGATTTCCTCAATGTTATCTCTGCCGAGATATTTGGTAAGAATTGAGTATTCAGCCATTTCGGAATAAAGTTTGTTGCTCAGTTCGGTTTGTGTTAAACCTTCAACTACATAACCACCGTCACGAAGATACTTTTCTATATATGACCTGAGCTGTGGCAATTTACTTGAATCAGAAAGTGCCGCCGCATAACGAGAGGAGATATGCTCCTGAACCATTGAAAGCAGCGGCACAAACTCAATGTGTTTCTGCATTACTTAATCTCCGTTCACTTTGTTTTCTTAATCTTCTTGCCTCTTACAATACAGTACGCAAGGGCAATGCCTGATACAATGAAAGTCGCAACCGCAGGGAAAATCTTTCTCTTGTCACCGGTCTGAGGTATTTCGATTTCTTCATCAGTTACCGTTTCACTACCATCTTCTTCGGTTTCGCTGTCCTCAAGAACTTCCACAGTAGCACTTTCAACCTCTGCTGAGCTTTCGCTATCTGTATCGTCTGCACTTTCAGCTCCTTCGGAAGAGTCAGACATTGTAGTTTCATCTGTGTTGGCAGATGTTTCCACAACTGTTGTTGCAGTTTCATCATCATTTTTCACTTCCTCGATTTTTGTTTCTTCGGGGATTGTTGTGTCTTTCTCGGCAGCTCCCGTATCAGGAATAACGGGTTCTGTTTCTGATGTGGCACAAGCTACTACTGAACCTGCAGTAGCAATAACAGCTATTGCAGCAAGAACGCTAAAAAACTTTTTCATATTTTTATTTCCTTTCTCTTACATAATTCGGTTTATAATCTTTGAAATCTCGGTACGATATTTCTTATCTTTCGCTCTTTCGTAAAGCAGACCATCAAGGTGCTGACCTCTTATCTGCTTACTGTAAGGTAAGATATATGCGATGTTTTTCACATTGGTTCTCACATCATCAATAGGAGAATAAAGTTCATTCTCATTGATATTAAGAACACGGATTGCTCTTTCTGAATGATGACCTAAAAGGGATTCGTTTGATGCAAGATACACCATACTTTTAAGGTCAGGTGAAAGCACCATAATCACTTCATCAGCCATACCCAAAGCATACTGTGAAATGAGGTCATCTTCTTCATCTGTGCAATCAACAAAAACATATCCAACCATTTTGTGAAGCACATCAAAAAGAGCCTTTACCTTATCATCAGTAAGTGTTGCAAAGCTGTTTTTATTTTCTCCTGCCTTGTAACCAAGACAACCAAAGTTTTTCATTGCCTTAACAGTTACAAGATGGTTCAGAATATCCTCCTCATAAATGTCTGTTTTATCGAGCATTGTACCGAGAGAGAAGATACTGTCAGGAGTGTAGTTAGGGAAAAGTACACCCAATGCAGGGATTCTTAATGAGGGTGAAAGATGAATTACTGCTCCGCTTGTTGTGGCGCAGTAAAGCTCCTGTGCCAATTTAAGTGTTACGGTTGTTTTTCCGCTACCGGGTGAACCGATTACAGCAATAATCTTAGCCATTCTTGTCATCCTCACTTACATTCTTTTTTGCAAAGTAATCGTCCTGTGCTTTAAGGAACTTGTTAGCAGTAGCATCGTCACCTCTGTAAACGAGAGCAACGTGCATAGTTGCACTTTCCTCATAGTTTGCAAGGATTTTTGCCTGTTCTACTGATACAAGAACCGTAATTGTTGTAGGAAGCTCAAAACTGCCGTCTTCATTTTCTACAACATCGTTTTCATCAATACCGCCGGATGTGGTTGTGGTAATTACTTTGACATATTTAAGTGCTGCGGGGTTTTCTGTTTCATCATCCTTATTGGTTACATAAATACTTACTATATCACCGTTTTCAAGCTTACCTGAAAGACCTCCCGCAAACGAATTGATTGTGATACTCATAGCTACCTTATCACCTTTAAGTGAAGCCATAATATCTGATGCTGTATTTGCATTATCAGTTACCTTGCTTTCGGTTGCAAAGTCGCCCTTGAATATATCAGTTGTTGCATATTTACCCACAACTGCATTTTTATCTTTGATTACTTTTTCGGGCAGAGCCGAGTTTGAAATTTCAACAAGCTCAATATCTGTATCCTTAATCTCCGTGCCGTGAGATACATCGGCTGTGAATCTTACAACCTCTGTTTTCTTGTCAGAAATGTTATTCACAAGGGGTGACACCACAAATGTTACTGCCACCGCAAGAATGATACAGACAATACCTATCGCTGTTCTGTTTTTCATTTGGTTTCAACTCCTTTATTGCAAAATTCTCGTTCTATTACTTCGGGAGGTGAAGTAACAAAAGTTATAAATGTTCTGTCAAAATCTTTCTTTGATACCGTAAGCTCTTTACCATTTGAGTAAATAAGCCTTACTTTGTTTTCATCGATTATTTTCCAATCGGTGAGAAAATCAGGTTCCTTTTTCATTGCTATACCTCCTTTAGCAGAAATACATCAGCATAAAGCCAATGCTTAAATACGGAACGAGTGGAAAAGGTTGATTTTTTGTTTTGTTTCGTTTCTGAATAATCAAGTTAGCTATTACAGAAACAAGCAGACCGATAATAAGACCTGCTATGCTTTTAGAAAAGCCGAGAAGAAAAACACAGGCTGCAGATAATTTAACATCTGCACCACCAAGTCGGTTTCCGCTTACCATAGCACAGATTAACAATATGCCACCGATTGCCAATGCACTTAATATCATCATTGGAATATCCGTAAGAGCAACACCTATAAAGCCTGTAATGAATATCAAAACTGAAACAAAGTCTTTAACCTCGTGTGTCTGTATATCTGACACCGAAGCATAGAGAAGTATCTGCAAAAATATAACGCCTTTGATGAATTCTATTGACCAACCAAAAGCAATTAGCAGACTTGACACAAGAATAATACTGATGCAATGATATATTGGGGTATTTTTGCTATTTTGGTCGTAACCGGGTGTTTTACTGATTACAAACTTTGAAATCTTGTGTATTGCCAAGTAGAAAAGAAAAATACAAGTAAGCTTCAATATTGTTGTTAAAATATCTTGTGGATTTATTTCCGTTAATCTCTCAACTGAAAAAGGTCTTATCGGTCCTATTGGTTGAATTAGTCTTGTCATATTATCAGTCCTCACAAAACGGGCGAAGCAGTTTTTCTGCTCCGCCCGTTTATATTATTTAGCCTGCGTAGTTAAAAAGCTCCTGAACTCTCTGTGTTACAGTAGGCATAATTGTTGAGTTGAAGAGAGCGTAAAGGAGAGTGAGAAGAAGAGCACCGATAACTACGGCGATGAGAATCTTCACACCTGTATCAACATAAGCTTCAGCAACAGTACCATCGAGCACTGCATGAGCCTTTGACATCATTTCGGTTTCCTTGGCAGCAACGAAACCCTTTACCTTGTTTGCTACACCTGTAGCCATTGACTTAATCTTGTTAAACATAATTTTTTACCTCGTTCTTTCTTAATTTTTTTGTTTTGTTCTCTTAACCTGCGTAGTTAAAGAGACCTTCGATTTTGGTTGTAACTGTGGGCATGATAGTTGTGTTGAAGAGAGCGTAAAGACCGCCGAGAAGAAGAGCACCGATAACTACGGCAATGAGAATCTTCACACCTGTATCCACGTAAGCTTCAGCAACAGTACCATCGAGAACTGCGTGAGCCTTTGCCATCATTTCGGTTTCCTTAGCAGCAACGAAACCCTTTACCTTGTTTGCTACACCTGTAGCCATTGACTTAATCTTGTTAAACATAATTTTTTTACCTCGTTCTTTCTTAAAATTAAGAGCACCCGTTATTTTTACGGATGCTCATTTTTGATTATTGTTTTGTTTGCTTGTGAGCCTTAACCTGCGTAGTTGAAAAGCTCTGTGATTTTCTGTGTGACTGTGGGCATGATGGTTGAATTAAAGAGAGCATAAAGACCACCGAGAAGAAGAGCACCGATTACAACGGCGATAAGAATCTTCACACCGGTATCTACATACGCTTCTGCGATTGTACCGTCAAGAACTTCGTGTGCCTTCTGTGAAACCTTTTCTGCACAGAAATCCTTTACTGCCTGAACCTTTGTCTGAATGAATGATTTTGCTTTGTTAAACATAATTTTTTTACCTCGTTCTTTCTTAAAATTTAGTTATTTTCGTTGAGTTTCTGCTCATAGGCAGAGAAGAGTGCTTCTTCAAGTTCTTTACGAGCCGAAGAAGAAATGGGATGACATACGGGTCTTGTTACATCTTCACCCTTAGCTGTCTTCCAGCTTGTCATAGGCATAGACATATATCTGCCTTTTTCGTTTTCGACAACACCTACGCCGTGAATTACGACTGCATCATCAATAACGATGTTTGCATAAGCCTTTGTAGGCTTATCACCCTTGAGGATTTTCTTGATTTCTACTTTGATATTCATTTTGCATTTTCCTTTCTTGTTTTTACTAACAGAGTTAATATTTCTTATTCTCGGTTAGTACAGTTAGTATTTAATAAAGGGGAGAGTGTGAGAGGGGGAAAAGAAAAACTATCGAGCACCTCGGTCTTTGCTTCTTTGCAAAGCTCTTGTGTAATACTCGATAGCTTTAATTACATATTCGCACTGTTTATCCTTGGGAATTGATGACGGAATTGCTTTTGATATGCGATTATCTCTGAACGGAGATTTTTCTTTCTGATTTGGTTTCTCTTCATCCATAATCGTATCAATTTTTTCTTTCGTCAACGTGCCTTGTTCTGCATATTTTCTCATTCGCAGAGTTTGTGCATGAGAAGGGGTCGCATCTGCTGCACCAATAGCATCATAAAGCCACATCTGTGCTTCAGGTGTGAAATATGATATTTCAACTGCGGGTCGCATTGCGATGAGCTTTTCATCAACAAGGTCAAGCAATTCAGGAATCAGATTTGTAAGACGGATATATCTACGAATCTGCTCTCTGCTTTCACCTACTTCTTCGGCAAGCTGTTCATTAGTTCTAAACTTCGACTCCGTTGGTGTCGAAGTTCTATCTGTACGCATACCTTGTCTATTCATAGCTTCAAGTCGCATTTTATATGCAAAAGCCTTTTCCGAAGGTAAGATTTCATCTCGTTGCAGATTACTGTCTACCATTGAGAGTATCGCTTCATCCCTCGTCAGTTCTTTAACTCTTGCGGGTATCTTGTCAATGCCAGCAAGTTCAAACGCACGTTTTCTTCTATGTCCGGACACCATTTCGTATGTTCCGTCCATAAGAGGTCTTACAAGTACAGGCTGAATTAAACCTCTTGTCTTTATACTTTCAACAAGTTCAACCATACTTTCATCGTCCTTGACTTTATACGGGTGTTCAGGGAACTCACGAATTTGAGAAATAGGGATGTCCATAAGCCTTTCTCTCTTCAGGTCTTCACGACTTTCATCTGTCTGAAACAAATCATCGAACGAACTCAGATGAACTTTTGATACGCTGTCGTTCTTTGCCATCGCTCATTACCTCCTTCGTTAAATTAGCATAGGCTTCAGCCACTTTACCATTTTTATCGTGAAGATAAATGCTTTTGCCTTCTGCTGTTGTTTCAACTGCTCTTATTGAACGAGGAATAACAGTGTTAAAAACAGTTGGATATTTACCATACTGTTGTCTTATAAGATTTGCTAAACCTCTTCCGAACCTTGTACGATAATCGACCATTGTAATAAGAATGCCGTCGATTTTAAGGTCGGGGTTAATACGCCTTTTTACTCTGTTTATTGTTCCGAGCAGTTGTTCAAGACCTTTTGCTGATAAGAATTCAGGCGTTGTAGGAATTATTACGCTGTCTGCTGAACACAGGGCATTAAATGTCATCATACCAAGCGAAGGCATACAATCTATAATGATATAGTCATATTTATCCCTTACAGTATCAACATAAGTTTTCAATACTCTTTCTCGGCTCATTTCATTTACTAATCGTACTTCGATTCCTGAAAGTTCAATATTTGAAGGCATAAGGTCAATACCTTCGTCTGTTCTTAATACAGCAAACCCCGGTTCAAACTCTTTATCCTCAACAATTCTTTCCATAACATTTGCGAGTGTTGAGTCGAGTTCATCGGGATTTTTAACGCCTAAAGAGAGGGTAAGACTTCCTTGCGGGTCTGCATCAATTATCATTACTTTTTTACCTTGTCGGACAAGTCCTGCTCCCAAATTTGCTGCTGTTGTTGTTTTTCCTACACCGCCTTTTTGATTTGCGATTGCAATTACTTTGCAATTATTCAAGTGCATTCCTCCTAATAGTTAATTGCTAATATTCGTGTGCGAATATATACGACATTACATTCCTCCTCTACAAAGAAATGTTCTTTCTCAATCAAACTAAATGCCGATAATCTGATTGAACACATACCAAAGCGGAAGCACAACATTAAACGCCAAGCCTCTGCCGATGTTGTAAATGATTGCAGTAGTAATCATAAAACTCCTCCTTTACTATAAAATGTGGTCGAAGAAACCTTAATCGTGTTAAGCACACCACGCATAAAACAACTCATCAAGGTCATCAATAATAAATAAATCGCTTCGCCACTGACCGGGCCAAACAGCAACAATTTTACTTTTACCTGACTTTGCATTCGCTAAAGCATCTCGACGGCTGTTACGGTCAGTTGATATTTGAGTTATTGTTCCATCAGGAAAAACTTCCATAAAACATACAAGTTTACTCTTATATGGGAAACAACCTGATTCTTTTGCACTTCTCATAAAGTATCTCCTTTCCACAAATATTAGTGCCGATTTTTTTCGGCATGTAAAATTTTGATAGTACAAATAATAAGGTTTTATGAGTTAAGAATCTTTATAAAAAATGTTATCTTTCTGAACAGATTTACGGTATGCCTGAAAAAGACTAAAAAAAGGAAGGACAGTGAAAATAGCAGTATACAAAGACAAAAAAAGAGGAATCCTATGTGAAACCAAGGATTGATAGCTTTAATATAAATATTTCCGCATCATAAAACCTTATGTATAAGCAGTATTTGTTCTCAACACCCCCTGCTTCACCGGGAAGAAACTGAACGGTAGATTGGTTTTTCTACACCACGGGAATCTCACCCCTCTGTTGTTAACTCAGAGCTACTTTCATTGGTTGCGACGGTTTTATCACGCTCGACCTGTGACTAAGCAGGAGTACCATTATAAATTTCAACAGTCATCGCTTTATTGAGGACCACTCAATATTTACAGAACAGTTTTCTCGCTCGCTCGAATAAGGTCTTGGCGTACTTTCTGATAAGCTCGTGTTGAAACTGATGTATTCAGCTTCCTGTATATTCAATTTTCAATGTTCAGAGGAGGTGATAAAAACACCCCTCACTTGTAAGGAACGGGAAGGGCAAAAAATGAGGTATTTTTTTCAAAAAACTTTTTAAAAAAACAAAGTTTGTTAAAAATGCACAAAGAAAAATCAAAAAAAGGACTACTTTTTCAAGTCGAAACAGTAGTCCTTCAGTAGTATTTTGATTTTACTTAATTACATTATATAAGCGGTTTTGGCTATTGTTTTTTTCTTTACAAAACTGTAAAAGAAAGCATAAACAATATAGCTACCGCCTTTAAATTAGCAGCTTTTGAAGAGATTGAAAAAACGAAATTAGCAGAAGCCTCTTTTTCGTTAGCAGAAACAAGAAAATCCTGCTAATGAAAATTAGCAGGAGGAAATTTTAAGATTTTGATTCTATATATGTTGCGACGCAAAAAAATTAGCAGAAGGCTCATTCTGCTAATTAAAAAAAGTGCGATTTTTTTAATTTATTACGAATTTCGCAAAAGAAAAAAAGCCGAAAAACCTAGTAAAATCAAGGCTTCTCGGCTTTTAGAGATTGGCACCCCCAACAGGAATCGAACCTGTAACTAACCCTTAGGAGGGGTTTATTATATCCATTTAACTATGGAGGCATAGTGACAATATTAACTTTGTGTCAATCGCTTTTTGAAGAAAGGCGATTGTTATAACTAATTCTTAGGAGGGGTTTATTATATCCATTTAACTATGGAGGCATATTAATTTATTGTTTTTGATAAAGGGGTTTATTATTACGAGCGTAGCGAGTAACAAGGTTTTGCCGAAGGCAGGTTCTTATATCCATTTAACTATGGAGGCATATTTAGTATTAATCAAACTTTCACTCACGGTCATCCCAGAGCAAACCAATTATATCAAAACAACAATATTTGTCAAGTGATGACCGTGTTAATGAGATTTATTTTTCGATTTTTTCCTTATTCTTTTTTCTGAATATTACGAACTTACTGAAAATATAATTCGTAATCACAACTATAACCGAAAGACCTAATTTAATTATAAACTGTCCCCAGATGTTATCATCATAGGATAAAATATTAACCAACACGGCAAGTCCGACAGTTTCAAAAACAAAGCTCAAAAGTCTTGCCAAAACAAACTCGGTGACTTCTTTTATAACTACCTTCAACTTCCAGCTTTTTGATTCAAACACCCAGAGTTTATTGGTAACATAAGCTACTGCAACACCCGCAATCCACGCAATAGTGTTGTTCAAAACATGGTGTTCTGCACCGATTGTGTGAGACGCAATAAAGAAAGTGCCTGCGTTAGCGATAGTGGTAAGTATACCAAACAAGGCATATAATACAAACTCTTTATACTTTATGCAAAGATCCTTAATCTTCTCTTTCATCCTTACCCAAATGCTCCTTTAAAACATAGATAGGTCTGTTTTTTACCTGCGTATAAATTTTTGAAAGGTATTCACCCAAAAGCCCAAGGCAGAAAAGTTGTATCCCACCAAGGAACAAAACAAGAACCACAATTGTTGCGTAGCCGGGAACATCGATACCGAAAATCAGTTTCTGAAAAATAACTACCAACAAATAAAGCACTGAAGCAAAGGATGTCACAAGCCCCACGCTTGTAACCAACTTCAAGGGGAAGGTTGAGAATGAAATAATACCCTCAATTGCGTATTTAAGAAGTTTTATAAAATTCCACTTAGATTCACCAAAACGGCGTTCCTCAACAGTGTATGGAATATAGCTCGTATTAAATCCAACCCAACTGAAAATACCCTTTGAAAAACGATGATATTCGCCCATTTCAAGTATGGCATCCACCATATTACGTTTCATAAGGCGGAAATCCGAGGCACCATTGACAAAATCAACCTCTGCAATTTTATTAATAACTTTATAAAAACCGTTTTTCACCGTGGACATAAACTTACTTTCCTTGCGGTTTTCCTGATAGGCTGTAACGCAATCTATTGAATCATCCTCGCCCATTGTCTTAAGCATCTCAACAACAACCTCAGGTCGTTGCTGTAAATCCGCATCAATAATGCAGACTAAATCCCCTTTGGCGTGGGAAAGCCCCGCGAAAATGGCTGATTCTTTACCGAAATTACGGCTGAAAGTAAGAACCTGTACTTTATCCTGATTATTTTCGTAAATCACCTTAAGGTTTTTGCGGGTATTGTCCATACTGCCGTCGTTCACAAAAACTATTTCATAATCCCCCACTACACCTTCAAAGGCTCGTTGGGTTTCATCAAAAAACAACTGAACGTTTTCTTCCTCGTTAAAACAAGGAACAACTAACGACAATTTCATTTACACCCCTCCTTAAGTACATATATTAGTTATTATATCATAGTTATATATATTTTTTCAATATTGACAGAAAAATTTACATTTTATTTATTCCTTTACAAAATTATATAACTAATGTAAAATGTAGTCATATTATGGGAGGTGAAAATATGAAAAAAGACCATTCCTTAAGAGCCGCAGAATTGTTTGTAAATGGCTGCAACTGCTCTCAGGCAGTTTTCGTGGCATTCGCAGAAGATTGCGGTATCGATGAAAAAACCGCTATGAGATTATCCTCATCTTTCGGTGGAGGTATGGGTCGATTAAGGGAAGTTTGTGGTGCCGTAACCGGTATGTTTATGGTCGCAGGACTTCTTAAAGGATATGAAGATACTGACCCCAAAGAAAAGAAAGATGCACACTACAAACTGATACAGACCCTTGCAGAGGAGTTCAACGAAGTGCATGGAACATACATCTGCCGTGACCTTTTGGGCACTGTGGGTAAATCCTCACCTATATCCGACCCCAGAACTGCAGAATATTACAAAACACGCCCTTGCGTGAAATTCGTAATTACTGCATCAGAAATACTTGACAAACACTTCTTCAATGAGTTATAAGTATATTATATTAAAATATAAAGGGTGATAAAATGGCAAACGGATTAAAAAAACAATATGGGCTTCTTATGGCTATCTGCATGGTTGTAGGTACCGTTGTAGGTTCAGGTGTTTTCTTCAAGGCTCAGGCGATTCTTGAAAAAACAAACGGCGATATGCCCATGGGTATCATTGCATGGATTATCGGTGGCGCAGTTATGATATTCTGCGTTCTTGCTTTCTGCGTTATGGCTCAGCGTTATGAAAAGGTTAACGGCGTTGTTGACTATGCAGAGGCAACTATCGGCAGTAAATACGCCTATATGATGGGTTGGTTTACTACCACTATCTACACTCCCGCTATGACATCAGTTCTTGCATGGCTTACCGCAAGATATTTCCTTACATTCCTTAAATCTGTAAACCCCGAATTCATGCTTGTAAGCACTGACCAGGGATTTGCCCCTGTAAGCAGTTCTGAAACATTCTTACTCGCAGGCTTTATTCTTATTTTAGTATTTGCAGTTAACACTCTTTCCTCAAAACTTGCAGGTAAACTTCAGATAAGCGCTACATTCATTAAGCTTATTCCCCTTCTTCTTATGGCAGTTGGCGGTATCATCTACGGTCTTTCACACGATTTCGCAGGTGCTCCCGTCGAAAGCACTTCATCAATCCTTGTTTCCAACTTCGGCACAGGTACAGGTAATATTTCAGTTCTTTTCGGTGCTGTTGTTGCTACAGCTTTCGCTTATGAAGGTTGGATTCTTGCTACATCCATTAACTCCGAAATCAAAAACTCAAAGAAGAATCTTCCCATCGCTCTTATCTTAGGCGGTGTAATCATCATTGCAATCTACCTCTTCTACTACATCGGCGTTGCAGGTGGTGCTCCCGTTGACGTATTACGTGCAGACGGTGCAACAACCGCTTTCACAAACGTGTTCGGTAACGTTGTCGGCAACATTCTCAACCTCTTTGTTTCAGTTTCATGTCTTGGTACTCTTAACGGTCTTCTTATTGGTTGTATCCGCGGTATGTACTCACTTTCAGTACGTAATATGGGTCCCAAGGTTAAGCTTATGAAACAGATAGACCCCGCTTCAGGTATGCCTTCAAACTCCTGTATCGTTGGTCTTGTAATTGTTGCTGCGTGGCTCGTTTACTTCTATGGCGCAAACCTTGCTCCCAGTGGTTGGTTCGGCAAATTCAACTTCGACTCATCAGAACTTCCCATTATCACAATCTACGCTCTTTATATCCCCATGTTCATTATGTTTATGGTTAAGGAAAAGAAACTTAATCCTTTAAAGAGATTTATACTTCCTGCTATGGGTATTATTGGTTCAGGCTTTATGGTATTTGCCGCTATTTATTCACACGGCTACCTCCCCTACATTACTGCTAAAGAAGCAGGCCTAGGCTTCTCCTGTCCCGTACTTTTCTATCTTATTGTATTTGCAGTAATTATGGCGATTGGTATGATTCTTATGAAACCAAAAAAGGAAAAAGCTGAATAATAAAACGCAACAAAAAACCGACTGAATTTCAAATTGAAATTCAGTCGATTTTTTATACTGATTTAAAATGCTATGGGATCCGAATCGAATCTACATTTTCTGTAAAGAATTCCACGAGCTAATTTATGACCGTTCCTTGTAAGAAGGTCATCCACCCTTACGAACTCAAAGCCATCCTTTTGAAGCTCCCGGACAGCTTTTACAACACCATCCACAGTACTTTCACTATTAATGTTAAGTCTAATAATTTCACCATCCTTGGCGTTTCTTATAAGTTTTTCGTAAACATCGTCAGAGGTGTAATTACCTTTATCATAAACACTTGATGACCAGGAAACAAAAAAGCAATCCAAAGTTTTTAACTGATATGAACTTACATATCCATCCGGTACTCTCACGAAATAAGGTCTTGTTCCAATTTCGTCACCGATAATCTTAGCGGATTTGTTAATATCCTCTTTACCTTTGGTTTTACCCATAAAAATAAGCGGCGTTGAATCGTAGGTGAAATTACCAATCATATGACCTTCGTCATATGCACGTAAAACCGTCTGAGGGTTTTTGGCAACATCCTCGCCGTAAACAAAAAGCGTAATCTTTGCACCCGTAGGAGCAAGAGTATCTATAAGTTTCTTAGTGTACTTACCGGATGTACCCTCAAATGTCAGTGCAATTGCTTTTTCACCGACAGAACTTTTACCCAGATTCAACCGGGCAATGCCATCAGGAATCCCCCTCGACACAATCGTAAGCGCAATTAAAATTGAAGCCACAGCAAACACAATATGTTTTTTTGCAAAAAGTCTTTTTTTCTTTTTCATAACATTGCCTTTCTAAGACAAAAGCCGACCGTAATCCGGTCGGCTTGATTTTATTAATTATTATTTCTTGAAGAGACCAAGAATGTCAACGATATCACCGTCATCATCGTCAGCAGAAGAAATGCTGTCAGAAACAACAGCTGCACCGGATTTATTTGCAATGCCGTTTGAATCTGTACCGAAACCTGTTGCGATAACTGTAACAACCATTTCGTCCTCAAGTTTTTCGTCGAATGCAACACCAAAGATGATGTTTGCATCAACGTCAGCAGCTTCAGCAATGATGCTTGCAGCTACGTCAACGTCATCAAGAGTGATGTCGAGTGAAGATGTGATGCTGATGATAACACCCTTTGCACCCTGAATTGTTGTTTCAAGAAGAGGGCTTGAAACTGCTGCGTTTGCAGCTGCCTCTGCCTTTTCTTTACCTGTTGCACGACCAACACCCATATGAGCGTGACCTGCATCCTTCATAACTGCAGTAACGTCTGCAAAGTCGAGGTTGATAAGACCGGGAACTTTAATAAGTTCGGAAATACTCTTAACACCCTGACGAAGAACATCATCAGCAACGTCGAATGCGTTAGCAAATGTAATCTTCTGGTCAGAAACGAGTTTGAGTCTTTCGTTGGGGATAACGATAAGACTATCTACGTGTTGAGCAAGTTCTGCAATACCTGCTTCTGCCTGCTGCATTCTTCTTTTACCTTCGAAAGCGAAGGGCTTTGTAACAATACCAACTGTAAGAATACCGTTACTCTTAGCGATTTCAGCGATAGCGGGTGCTGCACCTGTACCTGTGCCGCCGCCCATACCAGCTGTGATAAATACCATATTTGCGCCACTGAGTGCATCAACGATAGCGTCTCTGCTTTCTTCGGCTGCTTTAAGACCCATTTCGGGACGAGCGCCTGCACCACGGCCGCCTGTTACCTTCTCACCAATCTGAATTTTGTGAGTTGCTTTGGAAAATGTAAGAACCTGTTTATCGGTATTAACTGCGATAAACTCAACGCCCTGAACACCTGAGCTAACCATACGGTTAATAGCGTTTCCGCCGCCGCCACCGACACCGATGACCTTTATCTGTGTAACGTCTTCAAAATCATTGGAAATTTCAAAGTTCATTTTTCTTCCTCCTAAATTATACACTAATATACAAAAATAGTTTTACCTATAATACATCCCTTAAATGTTAACACAGTTTCGTAACAATATCAAGTTATTTTTTAAAAAATTTACTTATATTACATTATAAATTGTAATTTTCTGCGTTTTATACAACACACGGGATGTTTTATTCTCTTTTTTCAGTTGTGCTTACGCTTTCGGGCGACTTTTCGCTCACCTTGGTGCTTGGCGCGGTAGTTTCTGCACCGGGTTTAAAATAGGCGTTATTGCCCATAGTCAAATCAAGCACACCCTCTGTATAGGGGTTTCTTTCGTTTTCGGTATTGAGTATCTCTACTGCCCTTTTAAGCTCGGTTTCCAGAACATCGCCCGAAGGAACTTTAATTGTTATTCGGTCGTCATAACGTATAACCCAATTGCCTTCTTTATTCAAAGATATATCTGTAAGAAGTTCGATTTCACTGTTTTTAATTGCCGTAAGTAACTGCAAGAAGTTTTCCGTTGACTTTTCATCCGAAAGTATAAGTTTTTCACCCTCAGTCGCATTTTTAATCTTTATGCCACTCACAACAGCAACGTTATCTCTCAACATAGATGCTTTTTCACTGAGGATTTTACCTTCTGCATCTACCAATATGAATCCTGCACCACCCTGGAAAGCTACAACTTCCCTTGTAGCGCTAACGTTTATAATTAAAGTATCGGGCAATTTCTTTTCAAGGGTAATTTTGCCTATATAGGGCATTTCCTTTGTAAGTATATCGTTAATTTTACTTTCTTTCACCCTTATAAGGCTATCACCTTTTTCTATACCACTCTGAAGAACAACCTCTTTGTCGGCATATACTTTATCACCCTTAATTGTAATTGTGTCAATTTTAAAGAAAAGTGCCAGAACTAAAACCACGCCTATACTCATTACCATAAGAGCAAGTGCCGTGAGCAATGCAAGGCGTTCGGCTTTTCGTTTTCTTTTAATTCTTTTTTTATTAATAGAACGCACTTCGTCCCTCGATAAACTCTCGGGACGTTTCTTTTTAGGGGGTATTATTTTAGTTTTAGAACGTTTAGACTTTTTGTTCCTTTGTTCCATTTTTTTAAACCTTCCTGTAAATATCTGCATTCAGACTGCAAAGATTATTTTCCAAATCCTCATATCCACGGTCGATAAAACCTATGTTTCGGACAGTTGTAGTACCCACGGCACAAAGCCCCGCAAGAACCAACGAGGCACCGCCCCTTAAATCAGGAGAAAAAACCTCAGCACCATATAATCTGTCCACACCGTCGATTACGGCCACCCTTGATTCTGTTCGGATTTTAGCACCCATACGCACAAGCTCGGGAATATGCTTCAATCTGCTTTCAAATATATTTTCAACTATTACCGTAGTACCCTTTGCAATTGTTGCTAATGTTGTAAAAGGCGCCTGCGCATCCGTGGGAAACCCCGGAAACGGTTGGGTAACAAGTTTATCTATCCTGTTTAATTTTCGTGGTGCTTTAAGACGAATAGACTTGCAACGCACTCTTATATCGCACCCCGCTTCCTCCAGGAGAGGAAGAACGGAATTCAGGTGAGTGGGTATGGTGTTATTAAGTTCAACGTCCCCACCTGTTACGGCACCTGCCACAAGAAACGTTGCGGCGGCAATACGGTCACAAATAACCGAGTACTCGCATCCCTTAAGAACACTAACGCCTTCTATTGTAATTACACTTTCCCCTGTGCGTTTTATTTTGGCACCACAGAAATTAAGAAAATTACATAAATCGGTAATTTCCGGTTCCCGGGCTGCATTGACAATAGTAGTAAAACCTTCCGCAGTAACTGCGGTAAGAATTGCATTTTCTGTTGCACCTACGCTAGGGAAGGAAAAAGTGATTTTTGTACCCTTTAATTTATCGGGCACTGTACAACATAGTCTGCCGTGACTGTCATCAATTGCAACACCCAATTTTTTTATTGCATACAGATGCAAATCAATGGGTCTTAAGCCAATTTCACAACCACCTGGGGTCGATATCTCCGCCTTGCCCATCCTACCTAATACCGCTCCAAGAAACACCACGGATGAACGCATTTCACGCATTAAATCCTCAGGAATTTCATATCCCGCGGCGTCGGTACTGTCAATGGTTATGGTATCACCATTGCGAATCACCCTACACCCGAGAGTACGGAGAATTTTAACCGTACTGTGGGTATCTGAGAGCATGGGGCAATTATGTATTACCGATTTCCCTTTTACGAGTAAAGTGGCGGCAAGTATGGGCAAAACGCTGTTTTTTGAGCCCTGCACACGCAGACTACCGTTGAGCCGTCTTCCGCCGTTAATGACAAAGGCAGACATACAGTCGCTCCTTTCGGATTAATTTAGTTCTATGCTGTATATTATGCCTTTGACGTAATTATGTTAATATTATTTTTTGATAAGACCCACAACAATGTTACAAATACGCTGTGACGCGTCTGTAACCGCCATTTTACGAGCATTTTCACCAACGGTTTTAAGGAGTTTTTTATCACTCATAAACTTCTCAATTTCTTTACCGAGAGTTTCACCGTTAAGGTCCTTATCTTCAATAAGAACTGCTGCATCCTTATTAACAAGAGCCATCGCATTGTGGAACTGGTGATTTTCCGTAACATTGGGCGAAGGAATAAGTATGGATGGTTTACCTAACGCCTGAATTTCAGAAAGTGATGATGCACCTGCACGACAAATAACCAAATCAGCCGCAGAGAGACATCTCGCCATATCATCAATATATGTACGGATTTTTATGTTGGGATATTTTTCGGGGTCAATGCCTGATTCTTTAAGTTTATCGGGAACCCAAAGACCGTTTTGACCCGTTGAAATCATAAAGTTGATATTTTTATCTTTATTTTCTGCAAGATAATCAACAATTGCTTCATTAATAACCTTAGCACCCAAGGAACCGCCCATACAAAGAACTATCGGGTCATCATTAAAGCCTAATTCCTTACGTGAGATTTCGCTGTCTGCTTCAAAAAGCTCACCACGAACAGGAAGTCCTGTTAAAACAGGTTCATTTCTGAACTTCATATGATTTTTAGCTTCCTCGGCAGTAAGCATTACTGCGTCAACCTTTTCCGCAAGAGCTTTATTAGTAACACCGGGATATGCGTTCTGCTCGTGAATAGCAGTAGGAATCCCCATTTTTGCCGCCATT
>JAZQZU010000090.1:0-8653 GCA_045634165.1 Acutalibacteraceae bacterium | reverse complement strand
CCTGCGCCACGGATGTCCGCGCCCATGGAATTAAGGAAATTAGCAAGGTCAACGATATGGGGTTCTCTTGCGGCGTTTTCAATAACAGTAAGACCTTTTGCCTTAACTGCTGCGAGCATTACGTTCATAGTGGAGCCGACTGAAACCACGTCAAGGTAAATTGATGAGCCGTAAAGCTCCTGTGCCTCAGCACAAACAACTGCCTTTTCTGTGCTGACACTTGCACCTAAAGCTTCGAATCCTTTGATGTGCTGGTCAATGGGGCGAAGACCGAAGTAACAACCACCGGGTAACGCAACACAAGCGGATTTGAATTCGCTTAAAAGAACACCTAAAAGATAGTATGAAGCACGTAATTTACGAGTCATATCGTCAGGGATGGGACGGGGTTCGATATTGGTTGAATCTATAAGTAAAACGCCGTCCTCGGGTTTTGTAACCTTAGCACCGAGGAATTCAAGTATTTTAACCATTGTGTTAACGTCGCTGATATTGGGGACGTTTTCAATACGGCATTCTTCCCTTGCAAATAAAGCAGCAGGGATTATGGCAAGTGCCGCATTTTTTGCGCCACTTATGTTTATTTCACCGTTCAGCTTGTTTCCGCCGTGAATAACAAATTTTTCCACAAACTGCACTCCTTTTTTAAAATCTTATAAAAAGTTGAAAATTTAACATAACATTCCAACATAGCATTACACATTACATAGTATAACACCTTTAAGATAAAAAAGGAAGTGTTATTTATAATATTCAATGGAGTTTTTTTAAAAAAATGACAAATTATTTTGTTAGCAATATACAAAACAAAAATACTTGAAAAGCTTATTTAACATAAAGCATTTTGTAGTAGTTGGGGTAAGCATTAAAAAACTGTGCAAGGGTCGTTCTTGTATTTGAACCCGGGTCATTAATAATAAATGATGCATTTGTGAGGTTTGTCGTGGTAACCACACCTGTAACAACTACGTAATGCTGACTGCCGTTGGTTTTTTTGGCACCTACAATAACAGGTTTACCTGATTGTAAAGCGTCGTAAATTTTTTGAAGATATCCGCTTGATGAGGTCACTACGGTGTAATTTGTGGGCCAGTAAACCGCACCGCCCGAAGTGTAGCTCAACTTTTTAGCCATCTGGTGGGGGTATATGGTTGTTCCCGTTCTGTAACTTTCCGTCATAGCAAGAGCCGTTGTGGCACAACCTATTTTGCCTATTGACTGACCCGAAGAACCGAGAGTAACGTTTGCCCAACGCGAGTCCGTCTGTTTGTAATCGGGCACGTTAAGTTTTATTGCTTTGTATTTTGGTGCGGTAGTTGAGGGGGTAGAAAGATATTTGGTGTGAACATATCCGATTTTGTTACCCTTGTAAATAATCTTTGCGAAATTATTATCCGCAGTCGAAAGTATGGTTGTATAGCGCCCGCTTTCAATATAGTCTTTAATAGTGTGGCTTGTTGAAGCACCACTGCGCACGTTTAAGCGTCCGCTTGAGGTTTTTACCTGTCGCACCTTGGTTGATACCTGAGTAATATAGTCCGCGTGGCAATAACCGTAGGAATTTTCACCGTAGCGAACATACCAGAAGCTACCGCTTTTTGAAATAAGCGTTATATATGCGTTACGCTTAAGTGTAGTTTTTACACTTGCTTTTGTGCTAGGTGAACTTCGCACGTTAAGGGAAGTAGCAGAAGTAGTTACCCGACCAGCACCCACGGGTTTTGTTGTTGCCTTTACTTTCGGCAACGACGTAAAAAGGCTCACGCTTAAAAGAATTGCGAGAGCAAATGATAAAAATTTTTTCAAAAAAATCACCTCGTATGAAGATTGTCATTTAGGTAATGACTGTGTAAATCTTAACATACGGGGCGTTTGATTTCATTGCATAAATATTGGAAGGGCCTTTTTCTGCTACTCATTTTGACAAGCCATTTTTCTTGTGATACCATAAAAAAACAAGGATAAAAAAGTTTTTAGAAAAAAATTAAAATTTTTATGTCAAAAAATGCAAGTTCCGACACTATAGGGTGAAAGGACTTTCAAAAGGGGTGTGCAGGTGAGTAAAAAACAAATAGCAAACGCGAAGCTGGAGCGGGATTATGGTCTGTATTTTTCTAACCTGCAACGTTTCTGTATGGTGAAACTAAAAAATCAGGAGCAAGCCGATGACTGCGTTCAGGAATGCTTTTACATACTGTATCAGCATTATATGAAGGAAGAGGATATTAAGAACGTAGCCGGTTTCCTGTATAAGATAGCCGACAATTTAATAAAAACTCAATGGCGGGAAAACCAAAAGAAAGAAACAACGGTTCAGATAGACACCTTGTCCGACGTAATACCTGCCAAAACCGATGAGTACAGCGACATAGACTACGATTTATTGGCCGAAAAGCTACTACGGACTTTAAGTGACAGTGAAAGGGAACTGTATAAACTGAAATACATAGACAATAAATCCCTTGACGAAATTTCCACAGAGCTATGTATGAATTATCAGGCGGTAGCAAAGCGGCTGTCACGACTACGGCAAAAGGTAAAAGACCTTATAACAGAGCATTTTGAAGGAGATGACGACTTTTGAAAGCTTCATTAAAGCAAAATTTCATTACTAATGAAAATATGAATGATAATTTCTTCTACAACTCCTTGGCAGAAGAATTGAATAATATAATAGACGAAGAATTAAGCAAAAATTACGAAGATATAAATGCAGAACTTATTGATGATTGTTGCCTTGCCTTAAGTGCAATTTACGAGTTGCAGAGTGGCAATTGCGAAAACTCAGAAAAAATCGTCAATATCAACACCATAATTAATAAATACAATCTTCAGCAACGCAAAAAGTTTGTTGTTTCAGCGGCTTGTGCTGCGGTAGCGGTACTTTCCCTTGGAACCACCTTTGTTGCTTTCGGTAACAAGACAATGATTGTTGAAAGTGAGATGATAAAATCCGCCTTAGGAAAGCTCGAAAAGGTATTCAACGTAACAGAAACAACAACTGAGCCCACCACGGAGGAAACCGCACTTCCCGAAACTACCGAGCCTACTACCGGTCAAACCATTACCCAACAGGCAACCGAGGCTCCTACTACCGAAATCAAAAATGAAATTAAAAACATAACCGTTTATCCGCCACCGGATTTTTACGATAGCTTTAAATCAATAGATGATATTAACTTAAAGAATTTCTATATCTCGGTTAATTACACAAACGGAAAAAGAGTTGTAGTTCCTGTTTCAGAGGGAAGCTATGAAATATGCAAGCCTCAGGCGGATGGTACAACGGAAATTAAATTTTACTACAAGGGCTTTACAACGTCTTATTATGTAACCGTAATACCCGAGGAGAAACAAAATCCCGTAATAATCACGTCAATATACGGAACCTTTGAAAATGCTTATACAGTTGAGGATATGAGGGTATTCGCAGTTCTCAGTGACGGAACGGAAAAAGAAATTCCCAAAGCCGATTGTAAAATAACCACCGAGGAATTCTCAGATGGAGACGAAACAGGAGTTATTGTAACAGTAGAATACCAAGGATGTAGTTTTCAGTTTTTGAGTGAGTGAACAATTGAAACTAAAAACAGTTGTTAGCGGAGCTTTATCATCCCTGTCCGCTTGTGGATAGGGAGGGGGACCAATCTATCATGAAACTGATGTTTTACATTTGCTTATTACGGGAGATAAACTCTTAATTAAAAACAGTTCGGGCGGAATGGTGGTGGGTAGTTCTCTGACGGTTTTTCGGCGGTTGCGTAGAACAACCAACCATCGTAGGGTTTAGGCTTGCCTAAACCGCAAATATATCAATAATTGCACGGGCTGGGCAAGCCACAGCCCCTACAGTAATTTATTGTTCTTTCCAACTAAAGAATACCCGTGAGAGAACTACCCACCACCGCTCCGACCAAACTCGAATGTGCATATATTCATAGGCACGAAGGAATTAAATTATAACAAACAAAAATACAAGGGCGGTCCCCCTCCCTATTTCAGCAGGGCTGAAACAGGGATGATAGGATTCGCACCATTTAACATATTCCCGAGGAGGAAGAACAATGAAAAACCTATTCAAAAAATCCATATCAATATTCTTAACGATGTTGATGCTGTTATCAATAGCACCAACAAGTGTCATAACCTACGTTAGTGCAGCGGATGCAATAGAGTGGACATTTGACGGTGAAAATTTAGTCGTAAGCGGTTCGGGTGAATTATCATCCACATATACCTCGACCGAAGAATGGAAAAATATGCTGGATAAATGCGTGAACGTTCTTGTTGAGGGGGATGTTACCATAATCGGAAAAAACGCATTCAAGGATTTTAACGTCATTAAAAGGCTTGAAGTTACAAGTCCTTTGATAACCGTGGATGAATACGCTTTTTCAGGCTGTACCGCACTTGAAGAAATTATCTTACCGGATACCCTTCTTACTATTGAACAATATGCATTTGCTGATTGCTCGGCGGTTAAAAGCTTTGAATTTCCTACGAATTTAAGAGAAATCAATGCCTGGGCTTTTAAGAATTTTACTTGTTTTGATGGTAAACCTCTTGTTTTACCTGACTCTTTGAAAAAGGTTTCCTTCGGTTCATTCCACGGTGCGGATATAACAAGCCTTACCGCACCATTTGTTGGTTATGGATCTTTGGGTAAGACGGAGGATTCGAAGGGTAGCTATAATATTGGAACAATGTTCGGTGACAAGCAATTTAAAAATACTTATGTATGCAGATATAGTGATTATATCAGGCGTGAATATTATTACATACCAAACTCTCTTAAAGAGGTTACCATAACAAAAAACATTTATGATTATAACTTCCAGAATACCAAGAAGATTGAAAAAATTACTATAAAGGAAACGGTAGAAGACATCGGAATACCCACGGGCTTTGCAATGAATGCGCAGGGACTTAAAGAGGTTGTATTTGAAAATTCTGATAAAATAACAAAGATATCTGAATCGGCTTTTGATTGCTGCTACGCTTTAGAAGGATTTACAATACCTCAAAATGTTACAGAAATCGGTTACAGAGCTTTTGCTCTTTGCAGATTCAATAGTATAGAAATTCCAGATAAGGTTGAAATAATCGGTGCATACGCATTTTTTAAATGTAGTAATATTACAAGCGTTGTTATTCCCGACAGCATTACTTCAATAGGTGAGTATGCTTTCAAGGGTTGCTCAAACCTTAAAAACGTGAAATTACCCGATAAATATTATTTAATCGGTGAAGGTGTTTTTGATGAAACCCAATACACCGGTAACGAGGATGACTTTGTTATCACCGAAGATGGCGACCTTGTACAGTACAGAGGAACCGATACAGAGGTAGTAGTGCCCGAGGGTGTTGCCCGAATAGGCTCGGCATTTGCAGGCAATAAGGATATAACAAGCATAATTCTTCCGGATAGCTTGTTGTATATTGAGGAAAATGCATTCAAGGGTTGTTCCGGTCTTACAAAAATCGTTCTTCCCGATAGCTTGGAGTATATTTCAGAAAATTCGTTCAACGGCTGCTCAAGTCTTACAGAAATTAATCTTCCTGAAGGTTTGACATATATTCCCGTAAATGCATTTTACGGTTGTTCAAGTCTTGTTGAGATTAATATTCCTGATACAGTTCTTGAAATTAGAACCAATGCATTCAATGGTTGCTGTAAAATTAAAGAACTTGTAGTTCCCGATAATGTTGAAACAATTCAGAGCAGAGCATTTGCCGGTATGTGTGGCTTGGAAAAGCTTACCGTTCCATTTGTAGGTAGAAATCGTGATGTTGAAACTGATACATACGAGGCAATTATCGGTTATTGGTTTGATTCTGATGCTACTTATCGTGAGGGCGCTTGTCGTCACACCTCTCTTGAATCTATAACACAGGAATATGAGCATGCTACAAGTCCTTATGATTATAGCCACTTCAGAAAAACGTATAAACCCCGCAATTTTAAAGACTTAACGGTAACGAGCGGTGTTCTCAGGTCTTATGCACTTGATGATTTCGGTCTTGAAATACTCAGGGTTGGCGAAAACGTTGAACTTATCGAGGAATATGCGGCATACAATCTGGGTCTTACGGAATTGCATTTACACGAGGACGCAAAATTCACCGAAATTCCCGATAACACATTTAACAAGAACAGTATTACAAGTGTAACTATTCCAAAAAATGTAAAAAGAATAGGGGCGGCATTCAGTAATAACAAATTAACTGAAATTAATCTGAACGAGGGTCTTGAGGTTATTGGTGACTATGCCTTCCAGGCTGCAAAAATTACTTCAATAGACCTGCCTGACAGCTTGGTTGAGATTGGCTACCATTCCTTCTTTTGCTGTTCGAGACTTGAATATATTGAGTTCCCCGAGAATTTAAAAGAGATACACGGAGGTGCTTTCTGGAGGGCAGGACTTAAGGAGATTGTTTTCTCTGAAAGTATTACATATATCCAAAGTGCCGCATTCCATAGATGCCCCGTGAAAAAGATTGTAATACCAGAAAGCCTCTCAGACATAACCGAAGAAATCTTCAAGGAATGCGAGGAGCTTGAGATAGTAGTTATCGGTGGAAAGGTTGAGGAAATAGGTTCAGCAGCTTTCGCTAACTGCACTTCTTTAGAAACAGTTGTTATCCCCGACAGCGTTAATTCCATAAGCGAAGATGCATTCAAGGATTCTAATATGGATATGGTTATTTATTGTAACGAGGGTTCATATGCCGAGGAATATGCAATTCAGAATAATATTAAATACACGACCCTTGTTCTTGATTCCATTCCTAACCAGACCTATACGGGCAAAGAAATAAAACCCGAGGTCAAAGCGAAAGCCAACAACAGACCCCTGACTTTAAATACCGAGTATAAGCTCAGCTACAGCGATAATATCAACGTGGGTGTTGCAAGTGTTGTTGCAAGGGGACTGGGCGACTTCAAACACCTTGTTGCTAAGGGTAAGTTCAATATTTTAGCCTGTCAGTTGAAAAATGTTGCTGTAAAGTATGAGGACTTTACAATTTATTCTCCCAACGGTATTGAGGTTGATTTAGCCCTTTATATGGGTAATGATTTACTCACCGAGGGCGAGGATTACGAGGTAATAGGTCTTGATAAAGTTACGGGTGTTGGTACCTACAACATAGCTGTTAAGGGTAAAGGTAATTTAAACGGAACCAAAAATCTGACTCTGGATGTTTTACCCCGAAGTATTACCGAGGCAAAAATATCTTCAACCGATGGGGTAAAGGTAACCGACTCTAAATATACCTTGGTTGAGGGCGTTGACTACAAGATAGAAAAACGTGCTACCGAAAGCGGCGAGTTGGAAACCTACGTGGTCGGTATCGGTAATTACACCGATGAAAAACGTGTGGGCTCCACGGGTGACTCCTTTGAAACCAATATTTTGTACAGAATATTTGCCATGTTTGAAAAAATCTTTGCTGCAATACGCAATATTTTTAGCTAAGACAAGTTTTACCTAAAAAGAATCCACACTTTCCGGATGGGAAGTGTGGATTCTTTCAGTTCTGTTCAATTAATTCAAGGGCGATTTGTTGCAGTTCTTCAATGGAGCTTATCAAACCTATTCTTGCTCTGTAGTTTGCGGCTCCGTGAAGTCCCTTTGTGTACCAGGCGGCGTGTTTTCTTGCTTCGCGTATGCCTACGCGCTCACCTTTATATTCGCATATTTTCTCAATATGTTTAAGCATTACGTGCATTTTTTGAGCTACACCCGGCTCGGGTAAAATTACCTCATGGTTCAGGTAGGCGTTAATTTCTTGAAATACCCAAGGGCGACCAAGAGCACCGCGACCAACCATTACCATATCGCAACCTGTTTCTTCCATCATTTTTGCGGCGGATTTTCCGTCAACAATGTCGCCGTTACCTATAACGGGTATGCTTACGGCTTCCTTAACAAGGCGGATGATGTCGATATTAACAGGGGGAGCATACATCTGTACCTTTGTTCTGCCGTGAACGGTTATGGCAGCGGCGCCTGCGGCTTCGCAACGTTTAGCAAGCTCAACGGCGTTTATATTGGTGTCATCCCAACCTGCACGCATTTTAACAGTAACAGGAACGTTTACCGCTTTTGCAACCGCCTCAACAATTTTAGCAGAATTAACCGGGTCCTTCATAAGTAAGGCACCGCCACCTGAGGAGGCAACCTTAGGTGCGGGACAACCCATATTTATGTCAATAAAGTCGGGGGAGTATTCAAGTGCCTTTTGTGCTGCAATTGCCATAGTTTCGGGAGAGTTTCCGAAAATCTGTGACCCTGCGGGTCTTTCAGTTTCGCTTATGTATAAAAGCTCAGCGCTTTTTTTATCACCAAGGCTTATACCCTTGGCACTTGCCATTTCGCACACGGTGTATGCCGCGCCATAGCCTCGGCAAAGCTCACGAAAAGCACGGTCTGCAACACCTGCCATAGGGGCAAGCGAGGCTTTATCATTTATTACAAGGTTACCGATTTTCATAATAAAAATACTCCCGTAAAACTGAAAATTTACTTTGTAAAGAATAACATGAAAATAAAAACAATTCAAGTACAACATACCAATATTTTAGTTATAATTTATATATTATAAAGGGTAATATTGGCAATTAAAGCCGATTTATTGTAATAAATCAGTA
>JAZQZU010000089.1:0-6724 GCA_045634165.1 Acutalibacteraceae bacterium | reverse complement strand
TATCGTTCGAACCAGTACCTGCAATAACAGGAACTCTACCATTTACCTTTTGAACAGAAAAACGAAGAACTTCTTTGTGCTCCTCATCAGTAAGAGTTGAACCCTCACCTGTTGTACCGGCAATTACAAGAGCATTAACACCTTCTGCAATCTGCCATTCTATAAGTTTTTCAAATACTTCATAATCAACACCATTTTCATTCAAAGGTGTTACCAGGGCAGTACCAACGCCCTGAAATACTGTGTTTTTCATAAAATTCACTCCATAAAAATAATAGTTGCCGAAAAGCAACTATCTACACATATAAATACCCCAAGGCATTCAAGGTATGTAAGATAGCTCTCCGCCATACGGCGACAACAACACAGATATTATTCCCTGTTGCCAGCACGACCCTTTGCCATGAATCGTCTTCGGCACCTGCTCCTTTCACCGTGACGGTCCTGGCAGACCACAAAGCCACGGATACTGATAGCAAAATGCACCTCTATCGGTTGCCATAAATATAACATACTCCATTACCAATGTCAACCATAAAAAGACACAAAAAAAGCATGTTTATACAGTATTTTATTATATAAAAAACAAATAATTCCTCTCTTTTTCCAAGAAAGGAATTATCATAAAAATCATATAACAAAACCACCGTTTACAGATATAACCTGACCTGTAATAAAACGAGCCTTTTCGCTAACGAGATAGGACACCATTGATGCAATATCCTCTGCATTGCCGAGGGTACCCATAGGCGTTTCTTCCGCAAGTGCATTTTTATCAGCTACAGAAAACTGCGACATCATATCAGTCATCACCACACCGGGCGAAACTGCATTTACAGTTATACCAGAAAGCCCAACCTCTTTGGCAAGTGCCTTTGTAAGCCCTATCAACCCCGCTTTGGCCGCGGAATAATGAACCTCCATGGAGGCGCCAACTTCGCCCCACATTGAGGCTACGTTAATAATTGCGCCATATTTTTGGTTTATCATATAGGGTAATGCTCTACGACAACAATTGAAAGCACCCGTAAGGTTAACTCCCAACATACGTTGCCACATTTCATCGGTAATATCCGTAAAAAGCACCTGTTGTGCTATACCGGCATTATTAACCAATACATCAACTCCACCGAAAACCTTTTCAATTTCGTTGAACATTTTATTAACTTGTTCGGAATCAGAAACATCCGCTCTGTAAATCTCTATATCTGTAACGCTTGAAAGTTTTTCTTTTAAAGAAAGAGCTTCCTTTTCGGATGTATTATAATTAAGGGCAATATTATATCCGTCTTTCGTCAGATTAATACAAATGGCTTCGCCTATCCCCTTTGCGCCACCGGTTACAAGGGCTGTCTTTTTATTTTTCATGGTCGTGAACTTCAGTAGTTTCGATAATTCCTGCGAACTCAGAAACATTTTCTTCGTTAAGTGTCTGTCTCTGATAATCTGCAGGTGGTGCAAATACACTTGAAGGCACTACCGCAGAAACTGAATCATAATAAAGTACACCACCGTCAGGTGCTACTGTTTTAATGATTGTACCGCCAAGGAAATAATCCTTCTCGCCTGTTTCGTAAACAAAAACATCGTAAACAACGCCATCTTCTGCCTGATTCATTGTCTGAACCACCTTTGCATTGCGGTCAAGAGCACTACCACTGAACATAGCAAGCATTTCTTCGTCAGTTGTACTTTCTTTAAGAGCCTCTTTAGTAACCTCAAGGTACATTTTATCGCTAGCAGAAAGGATGTAAACTCTATCTTCAACAATAATCACGCCAATCTGATTACCATTGTAATCAGTATACATAGCAACCTTTTCGCCACTACGTGCAATTTTATAAGGTGCGGATGAACCATCTGATTCAACTCTGCCGATAATCATATACTGTGTTGATTTAAGAACCTGAGCATCGTCCTGTCCTACAGGGAGCTCATCGAGTATTTCATCCTCTTTATCATTCTTGTCAACTTTATCATTCTTGTCAACTTTATCGTTCTTATCAACCTTATTGTTCTTGTCATCTTTATTGTTCTCATTTTTAGATACAGTGGTCTTACCTGTATCTTTGTCTACAGATGCACCGCCGTTGTTAAGCCCCTGTTGAATTCGATCCTGAGAAACACCACTAGGCGCAGTTGTGGACGTATTAACTTTTTCAAAGAATTTTTCGCCTTCTTCTAATTCGTCCTCAGAAATTGTAACTGCCTCGGTAGCAACTATACTGCCCGATTCATCGGTAATTTCAACAATTGCAGTATGGGACTGAGTTACCTCGTCATTAGCATTGAAAGAAAGTTCACATCCACTGAGAACAAAAACCAATGATGCTACTGAAATTGCTATAATAGATAAAATAATTTTTTTCATAAAACCCTCCGACTGAAAAGTACACGTCGATTTTATCATAACTAAAAAAGAAAAACAACCAATCTTAGTAATCCGTAATCAAAAGTTTACAAACAATTAAATATTAGGTAACTTTTACTTGTTTTTTCTTTGCTTTTTTAGCATTTGCTTTAAATGGGTGAAGGTATAATCCTCCCCTTTTTCCGCAAGCTCCTTTAAAAGAGATTCAAGTAAATCCGAAGTTTGGGGATGAATTACCCTGCGCCCCTTAGCTCTCATAAAATACTCGAGAGGAAATTGGTCGGTATAATTATCACCATTATAAATTTTACTTGCGGCTACCCTGTCACAAAACATCTCTGCAACGTACCGTAGAGGCATTTCAACAGGCTCAATTCTTTTAGTTTTGATATTGTAATCCGTCCAATACTCAAAATGGTGCTTATTTCTACCCTTGTGGTGAATCCAGGCAAGAGAAAAACCCTTCTCTTCCCTCTCTCCCTCATTGGGACTGCGTGTACCAACATAATAATGTGCGCCTGGTAAAAACTCTGTAGGAGAATATTTGGACAAGTCGTGTCTTAAACCTTGCCAGAAAATACCCGCTTTTGCACAATGCTTTATAACCGCGTGGCGGTGCTTAGTGATAGTTTTAAAATGTTTAATAGGATGTGCCATAACTTAACTCAACTTAAACACGTAAAGATGCTCACAAGCAACATCTTCAGGTGCGCAGATATCAGCTTTGAGAGCAAGTTTACCGTCACGGTTAATGAGCTCTACTTTCGCATCGCTACCGAGCAATGTTACATTGTATTTATCTGAATAATCGATTTCATTGAAAAGAGTTTCTTTTGAAGGGAATGTGTTGGTGATAGCATAAATATTGCCGTCACGCTGAGTGTAATATACGCCTTTATCAGCCTTTTTGGAGTAAACTTCACTCTCATAAATAGCCTCACCGTTTACTTCGAGCCATTTACCCATACCTAAAAGACGTTCTTCCATAATGGGAGGGATTGTACCATCAGCATCAGGACCGATATTAAGAAGGAAGTTACCACCCTTAGAAACAAGGTCACAAAGAGTATTAAGAAGTTCTTTAACGGAAAGGTAATTTTCGCAACCTTCTTCTTTGTTGATACCAAAGGAGCAACCGATACCGCGACATTCTTCAAAGGGTCTGTCGAGTTCAACGTCTTCAATACGTCTTTCGGTACCAAGATACACATCAATAATGCCGTACTCGGTAGTAAAGTTACCGCCTTTTCTGCCTCGGGTCTCTTTACCCCAACGGTCATTGGGAACGATGAAATCTTTAACAGATGACTCGTTATAAAGCCACTGTAAAAACTCAGTTGAATGCCACACGTCACTTGTCTGTTCCCATTCACCATCAGTAAAGAGTGTGTTGGGCTGATATTTTTCTACAAGTTCCTTAAGCATGGGATGAAGGTGCTCAAGAGCGTATTTTTCGGGGTCTTCGAGATAGTAGGGATGCCACCATTCATAAACTGAATGATACACACCGAAACGAACACCAGTGCCCTCCATAGCATTTTTAAGCTCCATAAGGAAGTCACGCTTAGGCGCACACTCTACTGAGTTAAGACCGGGTGCGTACTCGGTTTCATAAAGACAATATCCATCGTGGTGCTTTGAAACAAAGTTTATGTACTTAGCACCGGCACGTTTGAAAAGGTCAGCCCATTTATTAGCATCAAAACGATGACCGGTAAATTCATTTACGAAATCATAATAAGGTCTTGAATTATAATGTTCTTTATGAAAAGCCTTATACTTTTCCTGGGCCTCGGTCTGACAGTTTTCCATATTACAGCTATAGCCATACCACTCAGCGTAATCCTTAAGGGGTGCATAAGCAGGAATACTGTAAAGACCCCAATGAATAAAGATACCAAATTTTGCTTTACCGAACCATTCGGGTACCTTTCTTGAATTCAATGATTCCCAATTATTTTCAAACATAGTTTTACCTCTTTTCATAAATCTCAACACCAAAATGAACTGTGACCTGAAGTTCATTGAGGTTCATTAATTTTTGTGTTTCTTCCCTGCCTGTTTTATAATAATAAGGGGTCATTCTGAAAAGATTCATAATATCCTCATTACAGGTAAGGTTTATTTTATATTTCAACTCTTTGGTTGAGGTGAGATTAAACAACTCATCATCACGTTTTTCGGGTTTGTTTTTATACGGAACATCATACAAGGCACATTTAAGCTCCCACAAATGGTCTTCAAGAGGAACTGCCTTTATAAGAACTCCTTCGCCCTTTAAAACGCGTGAAAATTCACTATATGCAGATGGTGCAAAAACATTCAACACACAATCAACGCTATTTTCAGCATAGGGCAAGGCAAAGGCGCTTGCCACTGCAAACTCGCAGTTTTTAAGGCTTTTGGATGCGTATTTCAGGGCATCTTTTGATATATCAATACCCGTAATCATATACTCACCCGAAGATGCTACGGCACCTGTATAGTACCCTTCACCACAACCTATATCCGCAATAACTCCATTGCCTTTAACGTTACCCGAAACCGCATAACACAAAGCCTTTTGCAAAGGTTCATAAAAGCCTTTTTCGAGAAACTCACGACGTGCGCGAACCATAAGCTTATCATCCCCGTGTCTCTTTAAAGAGGACTGTTGGGACATTAAAAGATTAACATAGCCGTCTTTTGAAATATCAAACGTATGGCGATTAGGACAAATATAACTTCTATCGATTATATTCAATTGTTCTTTACAAACAGGGCAAATAAAACAAGACATATTATAAACCATTAAAGGCTGCCGATGGCAGCCTTAATTTATTCCTCAATAAGAAGTTTTTTCAGTTCGCTCATAAATGTGTTTATGTCTTTGAACTGACGATAAACAGATGCAAAACGAACATAGGCGACCTCATCAATATCCTTAAGTTTATCCATAACATACTCACCGATTTTAACAGAGGTAACTTCTCTATCAAGGGAGTTCTGGAGTTCGGCCTCAATTTCGTCGATTGCTTTTTCGATAACATCAACAGAAACCGGACGTTTTTCGCAGGCACGCATCATACCATTGAATAATTTGTCGCGATCGAAAACCTCTCGTGATTTATCTTTTTTTACAACAACGATAGGTACACTCTCAATAATTTCGTATGTAGTAAAACGTTTACCGCAACTCATACATTCTCTGCGACGACGGATACGCTCGCCCTCATCGGTAGGTCTTGAGTCGATAACTTTACTTTCTTCGAAACTGCAGAAAGGACATTTCATAAAGGGCACCCCTTTTTATTAATATATAACATACATATTATAACAAACAAAAAAATTCAATTCAAGTAATTTTTACATTTTGTATGGCTTCATTTACCATTGAATACTTCGATTTTTTATTGTAACATTATTTAGGTGATTTAATGACACAAAAAATTAAAAATATGCGACAATTTTACAGAACGCTTGGTAGTAATACACGGTTAGCAATACGAATAACTTTTATTAGTATTTTAACCCTTCTTTGTATTGCCGTATATACACATACTGCCACAAGCAACCCTTTTTATTATGAGTTTCTAAGTATATGTAATGATTTATTAAGCGTTACTAAAAGTGTTGCTGTTGTGGGGTTTTTGGGAACAATTACGGTTTTCGGTATTGAGAAAAATAATTAAACAAACACTGATGAATAATAAAATTCAAAAGAAATGATAAATTGGGATCTGTTAAGCATTATCGTAATTTATTCATATTTTTTGAGATATTTTTTGGCTTCATTTCTTATCCATGTGCGATTATAACTTAGAAAAGGTTTTATCAGCTCAACATATTGTTCTGCTTGCATTTTATATATAGTATTTATAACATGCCCGTTAACATCCTCGTCACTAAGAATAGAAACAATCTTTTCTGCATAATCTCTATACATTTTTCTGCCTAAAAGCATAACAAAACTTTGTCTTCCTCTTTTTGCTTTTTTATTTAAACAAATATTAATAATTCTGTCTATTTGATCTTTATTAAACCTTTTGTTATATTTTGAAACAAACTGTCTTATTTCTTCGCCTATCCCCCATAGTTCGTGTTCAAAATCATACCAATCGTGAACTGTTGGAGCTAATTTCATATAAGGCAAATCAGGGAGATTTTCTTCCGGTATCAAATTTTCTGCTGAAAGTAACAACCGATTGACTTGAATATCAAATTCATCTCTTTTCATTTTCTACTCTGCTTTGCGGTGCGGCAAGAAGCGATCAACAGTCTGCGAATATTGCCACAAAGTTTCTCTGCATATTGATATGTGACGATATCGATTCTTTTGGTTTCGTACATCAATTTTAACCAATAACTTGTTTC
>JAZQZU010000088.1:0-2330 GCA_045634165.1 Acutalibacteraceae bacterium | reverse complement strand
ACATTCGCAACCAACCTTACAGTCGGGGCTTCCACAGCCGTATTTTTCGCCACGGTCATAGTAAAGCTCTGAGCAAGGACCGCAGGGACCCTGACCATGCTCCCAGAAGTTGTCCTCCTTGCCGAAGCGAACCATGTGGTCGGGCTTTACGCCAACATCCTTTGTCCAGATGTCATAAGCCTCGTCATCCTCAAGATAAACGCTGCAATAGATTTTGTCGGGATCCATTTCCATAACCTGAGTACAGAATTCCCAAGCCCACGGAATAACCTCTTTTTTGAAATAATCACCAAAAGAGAAGTTGCCGAGCATTTCAAAGTAAGTACCGTGACGAGCGGTGATACCAACTCTTTCAATATCGGGTGTACGGATACATTTCTGGCAGGTTGTAACTCTCTTTCTTGGGGGAGTTTCCTCGCCTGTAAAGTATTTTTTCATAGGTGTCATACCTGCGTTGATAAGAAGAATACTCTTATCTCCCTGAGGTACAAGCGGGAAGCTGGGAAGTCTTAAATGGTCCTTCGATTCGAAGAATTCAAGATATTTTTCTCTTAATTCGTTAAGTCCTGTCCACTGCATAATAAATAACTCCTTTTTAAAATAAAAAAGCACATCTCACACCAACACGGGACGGAATAACCGCGGTACCACCCGAATTGTGCAAAACGCACCACTCAAACTGACGGTTAACGCCCGTCAACGTACTGTTTTCAGTAAGACTCCGCAAGTAGCAAATTTAAAGGCGGTAAGAAACTTTCAGCAGCCGTTTCCTCTCTGAATACCGTATCAGTAAACCATCTTGCATCAATGTCAAATGAATATATTTTTATACAATAGATATTATAATAGTTTTCGTTGTAATGTCAAGCATAAATTTGAATGCGGAATTCGTAATGCGTAATGCGTAATTATCGGGTCTGCGACGCAATTACAAATTTATAGAGCGAGCGACTTTATTGTTTTTAATATTTTGTGTTTAAAATCAGAAAAATAATGAGATGGGTTTGAACTACGAATACCAAATTTAATGTTTGGAAGCGAAGCTTCCCCGACATTACGAATTACGCATTAAGCATTACGCATTTTAAAATATCTCTTGACATATTGTTCCAAAGATGCTATAATCCGTAACTGTTGCGGTATGTCCGCGCATAATATTTCCTTGCTCTCAAATAAATTGGTGAGAGCCGGAGTCCATGAGGAGGTGCAAACGATGTCAAACAGTTACGAGACAATTATCGTCTATTCACTCGCTAAAGGTGAGGAAGCAGCAAAAGAGCTTCACGCAAAATTCGAGGCGATGATCGCAGCGAACGGTACAGTTGACAGCGTTGACGAATGGGGTAAGCGTAAGCTTGCATACCTTATCAACGATGAAGACAACGGTTACTATGTTCTTTACAACTACACTTGTGATACTGAATTCCCCGCTGAGCTCAGCCGTGTTCTCAAAATCACAGATGGTGTTCTTCGTTCTTTGGTTATTAAAAAGTAAGAGGTGTGAAAGATGCTTAATTGTGCAGTTATAATGGGTCGCCTTACAGCTGACCCCGAGCTTCGCCAGACTCCCAACGGTGTTTCAGTTACTACATTTACTGTTGCTGTTGACCGTGGCTTTGTAAGACAGGGCGAAGAGAAAAAAACAGATTTTATCAGTGTTGTTGCTTGGAGACAAACTGCTGAGTTTGTATCAAAATATTTTTCAAAAGGCTCTATGATTGCTGTTCAGGGTTCTATTCAGACAAGATCCTATGATGATAAAAATGGCTCAAAGAGATATGTTGTGGAAATTGTTGCTGATAATGTAAGCTTCTGCGGTTCAAAAAGCGAAACCGGTACAAACGGTGTGGCAAGAACCACTGACGCTCCCACAACTGCACCGTCTTTCTCTAATGGTGGCATCAATGATTTCGCAGCAATGGCTGACGATGATGACTTACCATTCTAATTCTAATAGGAGGTAAATTTACAATGGCATACGATAAAAATGATCGCCGTCCCAACAAAAGAGGCCGCAAAAAAGTTTGCGCTTTCTGCGTTGAGAAGGTAGAAAAAATTGATTACAAAGATACAGCTAAGCTTGGCAGATACACATCTGACAGAGCTAAAATCCTTCCCCGCCGTGTAACCGGTACTTGCGCTTATCATCAGAGAGAGCTTACTACCGCTATCAAGAGAGCAAGACAGATTGCCCTCCTTCCCTACACAGCTGACTAATCTTTTTGTGTATTGCACTTTGCCTTTCCGTTTTATTCACCCGAACTCGCGTACCTTTGTACGCTTCGGGGTTCATAAAACAAAAATTCAAAGCACACTACAACAAAAATATA
>JAZQZU010000087.1:0-7614 GCA_045634165.1 Acutalibacteraceae bacterium | reverse complement strand
AAAAGACTTCCCCCTGACGAAATAGTTGTGCTGGTAGCAGAAAAACCACTATAAAGATTAAGTCCACCAATAAGTTCTACCTGAGAGAGTCCTTCACTACTGTTGCAGGAAAAATATCGACTGTCGCCGGCACTGTTGTAGAATGTAACATCGCAGATCGCACCACTGTTTAAAGTAACAGTTTACGCCTGTAAACGTGCCGTTTCCGACAAGGCTCTGCAAGTAGCAAATTTACGGACGGAAAAAAGCTCACACCAACCGCTTTCTCTCTGGATACCGCTACCGGAAATCATCTTGCGTCATAGCCACAAAAAATATACAAGTATATTATATAAAAATTTCTCGTAAAGTCAATAGATTATTTTAACAGTCTGTAAGCTCATTATAGTTGATTTTTATGACTTTTGTACTGTTAAGGCAACAATCGGTGTTGTTGCTGTGATAATATGCCACAAGGCAATAGTTGTCACCTTCAATAATTGCGGGGTAGCAGTAGCCGTTGTTAAGGTCGTTTTCTATAAAGAAAAGATTTTCGCGTAAAAAGGTTTTGCCGTTGTCGTGGCTTACGGCTAAGGTGTATGGAGTGCGACCCCAGAATTCCTCGTCATCCTCCCGTAAAATATGTTCAGGGACCGGGTTGAACACCGCAAGAGTCAAATCCTTGAAGTTTTTAACAAGCATAGGTGATGATGGTGAAGAGAAAAACCTATTGGGCTCGGGGCTTGACCAGGTTATTCCGTTATCATCTGAAAAGCTCTGGAACTGAAAACCCAACCCTGTACGGATATAACACCACAAGGTACCGTCATTCATCTGAAATAGTCCCGGTTCCTGAAATCCGAGAGGGTCTTTTGGAAAGGGACAATTTAATTCAGTTTCGGTTTTGTTCCACGAAGCGCCGTCATCATCGGAATAAAAAAAGCAAACTTCACCTGCAGGGAAATCCTCGGTATCAGTATAAATCGAGTGCCTTGCGGCGGCAAAAAGAATTCTGCCATTTTGGAGTTTTATTACGCGGTCATTATTTAAAACATAGTAATCTTGTTGAGGTATACAATCAAGACAGTTTGTGGGTTTAGTCCAAGTAACACCCTCATCTGCGGAGCGTGTGAAAAGAAGTTTATCCGTGCCGTCGCCATTTTTTTCTATATAAAAAGCCCCTATATCACCGTTGTTCATTCTCAAAAATGAAAGGGACATAATATTGACTGCGTTTTCGGATTTTTGGAACAATATACGTTTATTGCCCCAGGTTTCGCCCTCGTTGTAAGAGGTGAAAGTGGAAATAACTGCGTGTGCCTCGTCCTCACGGTTATCGTCAATAAACTCAGTGTAACCGAACAAAATCGCACCGTTTTTAAGTTTTATAAACGCACCCTCGCCGTTACGGGTGTTGTTACCTTCGGCAGGTATAAAAAACACTTGTCTGCCAACTTTTTTCATAAAATCACGCACCTTTGAAATTTATTTTATCATATTAAAAGGTAATTGTAAATTTATTGAATAAAATAATAATATGTGTTATTATAGATTGGTTTAAAAGAGGTGTTGCTATGAGTGAAAAATGGGTACAAGCCTGGGGACAGGCACATTCGGCGCTTTCATTTTTTTATTACCCTTCGTGCGAAAAAACTTACAGAATGGTTGTTAAATCCGCCATATCGGGTAAAAAAATAAAATTGGAGCTTTCCAATGAGTGCGCAAAAAACGATGTGGAAATAGGCTCCGTTACAGTTGCTAAATGTAATGAAAAAGGCGATTTTACAGAAGGGTATATACCTGTCACATTTAATGGTAAAAAAGAATTTTCAATTAAAATGGGAGAGGTTATTGAAACCGACCCAGTGGATATTGATATTCAGACGGGTGAGTTTTTCTGCATTAATATCTTTGTGAAAAAAGGTGCTCTCAGAAGCGGTAACCTTATAGATAACGTTGACCTTATAACCGTTAAAGGTGATGTAACTTGTACACCTAAAGTAGAAAATCAACGCAGAACAAGGGATGGCGTAAGGGAATTTGCATCAAAGACACTTAAAATGTATTTTCACAAGCCCATTCCCATTATTCAGAGTGTTAAACTCCTTAATGAAACAGATGCTAAGTCCATTATCGTTTACGGTGACTCCATAAGCCAACAAGGTTACTGGACAAATATGTTTTCGGAAAGAATTTACAAGGAATTCCCCGGTGTTTATTCGGTTATAAATAAATCCATAATGGGTAACAGATTGCTCCTTGATTACAGCGAAAGATTTTTCTGTAAAGGTCTTTTCGGTGTGGGCGGTCTTAACCGTATGCAAAGGGATATACTCAATTATCCCGATTGTGAATATGTTATTTTGGCTTTAGGCACAAACGACTTTTTGCAATATAACACCATTGCCGCACCAAAGAGCGAAAAACCTACGGTTCAGCAGTTTTTTGACGGTATTCTTGAGTTTAATGAGAAACTTAAAAAAGAGGGCAAAAAGTTAATTGTATTTAACATTCTCAATTTCGGTGAGGCTATAGATTCGCGACCCGAAAAAGAAAAAATGGTAAAAGAATTCAATCAAAAACTTATGGAAAATAAGCACCTTTTCCACGGAGTTTATGATCAGGCGAGTCTTTGCGTTAATCCGGATAAACCTAACTGCACTAAAAAAGAGTATTTAGGTAAAGACTATATCCACCCCAACAAAAAAGGCGGTAAAATAGTAGCGGATAATGTGGATTTAGATTGGTTCAGAAAATAAGAGGAGATATTATGAAATATATTAGCGTAATTCTTTCCGTGATTATGTGCATTTCCTGTTTGGTTATGCCTGTTTATGCAGAAAGTTTAGTAAATGATACAACATCGATGGTTCTTTCAGGTGAGGCGGTATCCTATAACGCAGATGGCACATTGACAGTTGAAGCTGATGATGGCGTTCAGTATGTGGTGTTTATGGTTACTAATATCCATTATAATAACCTGGAGCCCTACGTTTCGGAAATGGTTACCCTTCACGGGGAAATTGATTCATCTTCCGATAGAATGTATGCCTTCGGTGTAGTCGGCCCTATGTGTATTACCCAGTCAATAGAGCAGATGAACGAGGAGGTTAATACCGTATTCGCCCTTGCAGAAAAATACAATGTTCCCGTATTTTTTCAGATGGATGACTGCACAAACTACTCTCAGGACTTTGGTAACGGTGCAACCACGGATGAGAATGGTAGTAAATTTTATAACGACCCCGAAATGTGCGAATGGATAGCATTCCCCTCTGAGGGCGAAGAATGGGGCGGTCAAAGATATGGTATGCTCCCCCGATGGCATTGTAACTGGAGTGGAGTTCCTTTTGCAACACCCGGCGGTTTTCCTTGCTACAATTCTCCCAAATATCTTGATTGGTATAAAAATCAGGTAACTGAGGGCTTTATTAAGCCTCTAATGGAAAATTACAATCGTCTTAAGGCGGAGGGTAAGGGCTATCTTCTGGCAGGTATAAATACTGGTTGGGAAACACAGATTCCCGATTATACAAACGAAACTTATGCCTCATTGCAGGAATTTGAAAAAGCTCAATATGGCATGCACGCACTTTATAATCTCGGTTATGATGAAGCATCTCTTAAAAGAGAGGCAGACGAGCGTATGATGGGCGTTGACGAGCTTAAAAGGGAATTACTTTACGGTGTCCTTGCGGATTACATCGAGTTTACCTGTAAAATGTTTTATGATGCAGGTGTTGAGAAAAGTAAAATATTTTCCCATATCGTTTCCATATCCTCAGCACTCGGCAGTTGTACAACTGTTTTTCCCCCTACATACGTGTGCATAAATGATTATTGTACTCCCGGTTGGACAATGAGTCCTAAAACTTGTCCTTATAACCTGGATTTATTAGAAAAACAGCTTGCGGAAAACGGCAGAAATGAATATGTAAACGCAGAAGGCTATGCTCATTACGATAATGTTGAAACCTGTACCGCATATTTTGAAGAAAGCTTGTGCGGTAACGCAAAGCTTATAACAGTTTTTGGCTACGACCAATCAACAGGCACTTACGGATATCAGAAATCCCCCGATTTCTATTTCGTTAAGGTAACAAAAGCCTGGCTTGCTCGTGAAATAGGTGCGGATTATTCCTGGAGCACACGTCCAAGCCTTGTGGCGAAAAAAGACAATTGTAAGCAAAGCGGTTGTACAGGCACATATTCGGGCGGTTTTTGTACGGTGAACGGTGAGCATTATGAGGCTGCATTATTAAACGAAAACGGTGTTTATGAAATATCAAATGCAGGTCAGCTTTATTGGTTTGCTGCGCTTGTAAACGGCGGAACAACCGATGCAAAGGCGGAACTTACCGCTGATATCATTGTTAACGGCGGCGTTATTGACGGGGCGGGTAATTTGCAGAGTGGCTCCTTCCGTTCATGGACACCTATTGCAAGCGGCGACTTAAATGTATCAGGTTCATATAAAGGCGAAAAATTTACAGGCACATTTGATGGTAAGGGTTATACAATAGTCGGCTTGTATACAAGCACCTCCGACAGATATATAGGCTTATTCGGATATAACGGTTCCGGTACTATTAAAAATGTCGGTGTTATCAACTCGTATTTTGCCGGCGGTAGATATACAGGCGGTATTGCAGGACAAAATGACGGTACCATAACAAACAGCTATTCAAACAGTACCACAAATTGTTCCCGTTATACAGGCGGTATTGCAGGAAACAATACCGGCACAATTTCAAACTGCTATAACGTGGGCAAAACAATGGGAACTTCAAGCAGCTTTTTAAGTTCTGCTTATTACATAGGTGCCGTATGCGGAGCAAACGACGATACAGTTTCAAACTGCTTTTACATAAATGGTTGCGCCACAGCGGGCGACAAAACCCAAAATGGTATAGGTGCAGGAAGAAATTCGACGACTTCGGATGGAGTTAATGTTACGACTTCTAAAGAATCAAGTCAGTTTTATAGCGGAGAGGTTGCATATTTATTACAAGCTGCCAATACAGTTCAAACCTGGGGTCAAAAAGGTAATGTTATTGATACATTGCCCTGCGTTTCGGGAAGAGAGTTATATGCAGTTGCTAAATATACATCCGATACGGGTTATTCAATATCAAGCCTTGGTGACGTTAATGATGATACTTTGGTTGATGAAAACGATTATCAGATTTTTGTTAACGTTGCATTAAGTGACGAAAACACTGTTGACGATATTTCTGACAGAATCGCATTTATGCGTGGGGATATTAACGGTGACTGGGTTGTAGACGTTCTTGATGTATCGCTCGTTTACAGAATGTATTTTGACCAATACTCTGTTCCCATATATTTACCCGGTGACTTTGACGGTGACGGAATATGTACCAATTCAGATACAGAAAAAATTAAGGAAACAATAACAAATAAGTATTTTGTAGGTAAGGGTCCCATATACTCTTGTGATTTCAACGGTGACGGATATATGGATGATTGGGATTTAGAATACGCTTACGATGTTTCCGCAGAAGATAACTATGTTTACTTCAACACAAAATATGGCAACCACGAAAGGCACACCCTTGATATGTATATACCCAAGGATAAAAAGGTTGTGGGTATGGTTCTTATGATTCACGGTGGAGCGTGGATCGGCGGAAGCAAGGAGGAGTACTGGCATCGTCTTGAAGAATTTGCTACTAAGGGTTACGCAGCTGTTGCGGTCAACTACCGCTACATTTGTGATACGGTTGATCTTAATGATATTATGGACGATATTGAGCAGGCAGTTGCTTACGTAAAAAAGACTGCCGATTCACATGGTGTTGAAATATCCGGCTACCTTTCTACGGGTGGTTCTGCGGGCGGACATCTGGCACTTCTTTATGCCTATTCCAGAGCGGATTCCTCGGCAATACCGCCTAGGGCAGTAGTTAGCGATTGCGGTCCTACGGATTTATCCGATGAATATTATTACTATAACGAGGATTTGCAGAAAAATAACGCTATTGGTGACGAGGAGACTGTCGCTGAGCTCCTTGGTTGGGCATGTGGCTACAAGCATACATATGCTACAAGAGCCGAGGCAAAGGAAGCCTTGAAATTCGTTTCTCCCTTATATTATGTAAACGAAAACACGGTTCCCACGGTAATAAATCACGGTATGGTTGACGATATAGTGCCATACAGAAATGCTATCGCTTTGGATGCAAAGCTTACAGAATACGGTATTGAACACGTACTTAACTCTTATCCAAATTCGGATCATGGTCTTAATGCGGATGCTGCAAATATGGCATATGCCCAAGAACTCTTGCAAGAGTATGTTGTCAGATATCTGGATTCGGTTGATAAATAGGACGTGTGTGATACACGAAATTCAGAAACTACTGAAAAACACATAGCGTAAAACAAAAACTGTCAACTCCATTTCGGAGTTGACAGTTTTTTTGTAGTTAATCTGATTAATCGCCTAAAAGACCATGGTATCTGCCCATCCAATAGGGAAGGAGATATACGTAAGGCATAATTGTACCCTTGCCGTCGGCACCTGCACTGGGAAGTGTAGAGGTGCGGTTAACTTCTTTGCTGTTGATGTTAACAAATTCTTCGGAACCTGAGTCGCAAATGAACTGGTTGCCGTCGTAGTTAACAAGTGCACGAGATGAGTATTCAACAGGATATTTTAACTGAGGAGGAATACCCTCTGCTTCCTGTTCGGTGTCCCATACAATATCTTTTCTGTAGCTGTTGTATACGGGCCATCTGATGAAATCAAGATTCATTTCAGAAAGTGATTTTGCAGCTTCTTCGATATCGCATTTGTTATTGGTAAGTGAGCCGTAAACAATGTTGAAGAAGGGTGAACGTTCAACTCTTTCATAAGCCCAATGGTGGGTAAGGCCCATTTTGAAGATTTCCTTCTGAGCGTTGTCGTCAGTATAAGCAATCAAGTTATAAATGTTTGTAAAGTCAAGCTGGTCGTCGATATGTGCTACGTGACCGTCTTCGCATTTGTACTGAATACAGTTCATAGCGTAGTGGTGGTCTTTGATGAGCATATCGAATACCTTGTTGTACTTTTCATCGCCTGTTACGTGGTATGTTGTCTTAAGGAATGAAAGAATTTCAAGAGAGTTTGTACCTCTTTCGTAGAACCAACGATCGTCATTATTAAGAAGGTCGGGTTCCCAGTTTGCCCATGTGGTGGGAATACCGTCAACATCGCAAAGGTGGAAATTGTTTTCGATGATATGGTCTGTAATTGTCTTTACGACCTTTGCAATTTTCTCTTTTTCTTTCTTGTCTGCAACAAGATCATAGTAGATACCATAAGCGAAGTAGTGACCTGTCATTTCGTCACTTGATGTTTCGCCGAGCCATTCGCAATCGGGGTTATCTGCACATGCATGCCATTCTTCACGGTTGCCGTCGCCGAAGTTTTCTTCGTTAGCGTATCTTGTAGCTCTTGCGGTGAAGCCGGGCTTACCTGTTACTTCGGTAAGCTTTATCATCGCTTCAACAGCTCTTTTTGCGTTTGCCTTTGCTTTTTCATCACCCGTTACTTTGTAGCGGAAGCACTGGCTTGCGCAATAAACGCCCGTGAAAAGTCCATCATTATCGGAATTGGGAAGCCAGCCC
>JAZQZU010000086.1:0-27042 GCA_045634165.1 Acutalibacteraceae bacterium | reverse complement strand
AGTGTACGGCCTGTACCGCCACCTGAAGCAACTGAGAAGTATTTCTTGCCGTTTTCAACACATTCTTTTTTGTATGTGCCTGCAACGGGGTGCTGGAAACGAGTGGGGTTAGTTGAGTTACCTGTGATAGAAACGTCAACGCCCTCTTTCCACATGATAGCAACGCCTTCTGTTACGTCGTTAGCGCCGTAGCAGTTAACCTTTGAACGAAGACCATCTGAATATGCCTTACGGAATACTTCTTTAACTTCACCTGTGTAGTAATCCATTTCTGTTTCAACATATGTGAAGCCGTTGATTCTTGCGATAATCTGAGCAGCGTCCTTACCAAGACCGTTAAGAATAACTCTGAGGGGGTTCTTTCTAACTTTGTTTGCTTTTTCAGCAATACCGATAGCACCTTCAGCAGCTGCGAAAGATTCGTGACCAGCAAGGAATGCGAAACATTCTGTTTCTTCTTCGAGGAGCATTTTACCAAGGTTACCGTGACCAAGACCAACTTTTCTCTGGTCAGCAACTGAACCTGGGATACAGAAAGCCTGGAGACCTTCACCGATTGCAGCAGCAGCGTCAGCAGCTCTTGTGCAACCTTTTTTGATAGCAATAGCGCAACCTACTGTGTAAGCCCACTTTGCGTTTTCGAAACAGATGGGCTGAATACCCTCTGTGATTTTGTAGGGATCAAAGCCTTTAGCTTTGCAGATTTCGGCACATTCTTCAATAGTGTTGATGCCGTATTTATTGATAACTTCGAGAATCTGTTTTTCTCTTCTGTTGTATGATTCAAATAAAGCCATTGTTATACCTCCTTATTCCTTTCTGGGGTCAACGATTTTAACTGCATCAGCAACACGACCATACTGACCTTTTGCTTTTTCGAAAGCTGTGTTAGCATCGTCACCTGCTTTGATGAAGTCCATCATTTTGCCGAAGTTTACGAACTGATAACCAATGATTTCATTGTCTTCATTAAGAGCAAGACCTGTTACGTAACCGTCGGTCATTTCAAGGTAACGGGGACCCTTTGCAAGAGTACCGTACATTGTACCAACCTGTGAACGGAGGCCTTTACCGAGGTCTTCAAGACCTGCACCAACAACGAGACCGTCTTCTGAGAATGCGGACTGTGTACGACCGTAAACAATCTGAAGGAAGAGTTCTCTCATAGCTGTGTTGATAGCGTCACAAACAAGGTCTGTGTTGAGAGCTTCAAGGATTGTTCTGCCGGGAAGGATTTCGGAAGCCATAGCTGCAGAGTGAGTCATACCTGTGCAACCGATTGTTTCAACAAGAGCTTCCTGGATAACGCCTTCTTTAACGTTAAGAGTAAGTTTGCAAGTACCCTGCTGAGGAGCGCACCAACCGATACCGTGAGTGAAGCCTGAAATATCTTTGATTTCTCTGGCTTTAACCCACTTTGCTTCTTCGGGGATAGGAGCAGCACCGTGAGCAGCGCCCTGTGCGATGGGGCACATTGTTTCAACTTCATGTGAATACTTCATTAATTTTGACTCCTTTCGGATGTTAATTTTTTACCAAACATTATTTTATTACATATCTGCCTTGAAGTCAAGTAAAATCATTAACCCATACGCGACAAAATATGATATTTATTGTTCTGTTTTTTATTAATTTTATATAAAGGGTCTTGAAATTATATATGTGTGTTGTATAATATTATATTGGTTAATTTTTCTTTATTGACATAAATCTTAGTGAGGTAGCAAATGGTATTTTCAAGTCTTTTGTTTGTATACGCATTTTTGCCGATTTGTATGCTCATATACGCATTGGCACGCGGTATCAAAGCAAAAAATATCGTTCTGCTTGTTTTCTCACTTTTATTCTATTCATGGGGCGAACCTACTTACGTTTTACTTCTGGTATTTATGACCTTTGCCGATTGGCTGTTTGCCCTCTTGATTGATAAATGTGACGGTAAAAACACAGGCAGAAAAATACTGATTATATTGTCGTGCGTTGTCAATTTGGGAATTCTCGGTGTATTCAAATACACAGGTTTCTTCCTCGAGAATGTTCAGAACATATTCGGCGTACCCTCAATAATCCCCAAAATAGTTTTACCCATCGGTATCTCTTTTTATACTTTCCAGCTACTCTCCTATGTTATTGACGTTTACCGCAAGGAAGTACCTGCACAAAAGAATTTCTTCTGGTTACTTCTTTACTCCAGCCTTTTCCATCAATGTATTGCAGGACCGATTATCCGCTATAGAGACGTTGAACGAGAAATTCTTTCAAGGCGTACAAGCTACCACGAAATAACCAAAGGCATTTCACGTTTTGCAGTGGGACTTGCTAAAAAGAGTGTACTCGCCAATATGTGCGGTACCCTTTCGGACACTTTGTTGGTTTCCGATGCACTTATCAATTCAAACTCAACCGAGGCTCTAACAGAGCTTTCCTCACGCTCTGTTGCGGGACTCTGGATAGGTGTACTATTTTATATGCTTCAGATTTACCTTGACTTCTCCGCTTACTCGGATATGGCAATAGGTATGGGGCTTATGGTGGGCTTCCACTTCAAAGAGAATTTCAACTATCCTTATGCGGCAAAATCCGTTACTGATTTCTGGCGACGTTGGCATATTTCCCTAGGTTCATTCTTCCGTGATTACGTATACATACCCTTGGGCGGTAACAGAAAAGGTATTGCAAGAACCCTTTTCAACATCCTGGTGGTATGGCTGCTTACGGCTCTTTGGCACGGAGCTTCATGGAACTTCGTTTTATGGGCACTTTTCTTCTGCATTTTCCTTATCATTGAGAAAATTGGTCTTTTGAAGTTAATCAACAAAATCCCCGCTATTTTCGGCAGAATATATCTTCTTACTGTAGTTTTCTTCGGTTGGATTCTTTTCCGATTTTCGGATTTCAAGTTCATCCCCGTTGTTCTCAAAGGTATGTTTGCAGGGAATGGAAACCCGCTTATTGATTTTGAAACCAAAACACTTTTAATCAGTAATTTCATTTTCGTGATAATCGCAATAATCGCCGTTACTCCACTTATAAAGTTCATTTCCGAAAAACTAAAACCGAAAAAGAGCAAGACAGTCTATTCCGTTATTTATCACATTATTTCCGCAACAATCCCCATTGTTTTACTGTTGCTTTCAACCGTAATGCTTGTGGGTGACAGTTATAACCCCTTCTTGTACTTCCAATTCTGACGAGTTTAAACCCCCATCGGAGGCATTAACTATGATTTATGACAAACCGCGCAACATAAGTTTTCGCGTGTTTCCTTCGGTAAAACAAAAGCCGAAGAAAAAGTCAAAAGTTAATAAAGTCCACGACTTAAAAAACGAGCCGATAATTGACATTTCAACAATGCCGGTTATCGACGGCGTACCTATGCTCAGATTCTCCGATGACCCTAAACCCGACATTATAATAACCGAAAGAAGAGATTTCACCTCAAAGGAAATTGACATTTCCCAATTACCCGATATTGACGATGTACCTATATTAACATTCCCCGAAAAAAAGGTTGCGACCGAGGATATCACCCCCAAAGAAATCCCCTTACCGGTGGATACGCCCAAGGTTAAACAAGAGAAGAAAAAAACAAAACCCAAAGCAGAAAACAAGAAAAAAAACCAAAAAACAAAGAAGCCGAAAACCGTAGGTCGTAAAACTCATTTAGTAAAAGCTGCTTCGTTCTTTGTTATGTTATATCTGGGTGCTGTTATATCCTTCGCTATTCCCTTAAGACCCACCTACTCCCCTTCAGAAAAACGAAATCTTGCCCAATTCCCTGAATTCTCCGCACAAGCTTTATTGACAGGTGCTTATTTCAGTGACATAAGCACATGGTTTTCCGACACATTCCCATACAGGGATTTCCTTACTCAGGTGGGTACAAAAATCAAAAATATTTACGGCATAAACTCTATAAACATTCACGGAGACGTGGAAATGGGTGACGATATCCCCGATGCCCCTTTAGAAGAACCCTCAACTGATACTACTTATGAAACCACAACACCCGAAACCTCCGAACCCACAGAGCCAAGGGACGAGGAAACTGACCTTAAAACTCAATCCTTAGGCGCAATTATTGTTGCAGGTGATGCCGGTTATGAATATTACACATTCTCAAATGACCTTGCACCCCGATTTATTAACTCCGTAAGTAACATAAAAAGTTCAGTTAACGGCGATGCAGAAGTTTATGCCTTAGTCGTTCCTACAAGCATTGACATTACACTCAACGATAATCTTCGCGAACAGGTTGGCTCCGCAGACCAGAAAAAGGCTTTGGAGTTTTTCAACTCATCATTACGCGACGTTAATACCGTTGACGGTATTTATAAAGCAGAGCGAATGCACCGCAAGGAATATACCTATTTCCGCACGGACCACCACTGGACCGCTTTGGGTGCCTACTATGCCTACGAGCAATTCTGCTTAGAAAAAGGTATAACCCCCATTCCTCTGGAGAAATACGAAACCGAGACCTATGACAATTTCCTCGGCACGTTCTACTCGGGCTCAAAGCAAACTGCCGAAATGGCTAAAAACCCCGACTACGTTACCGCTTACTTACCCATAAACGACGTTAGCTGCCACATAGTTGAGGAAGACGGTGATGCTTTTTACTGGAACGTTGTAACAGACGTTACAGAACGCGACCAGGGCTCAAAATATCTTGCCTTTATTGGAGGTGACAATGCACTTACCACAATAACCAATAAGGATAACCCCGATGGTGAAACCTGTATTGTAATCAAAGAAAGTTATGGTAATGCATTTGTTCCCTTCCTTATTCCCCACTACAGTACAATTTATGTTATTGACCCCCGTCACTACGACGGTACTTTAAGCGAATTTACAAGCGATAAAGAAATCAATGACGTTGTGTTTATTGCAAATATCTCAACAACCAGAAACTACATTTATATCGACGCAATGGAAAGCCTTATAAAATAATGACAGAAGTAAACAGTTTTAGAAAAGGTCTGAAAGACGGTATACCAATTTGCCTCGGATATTTTTCCGTCTCTTTCGCATTCGGCATATTCGCCGTAGAAAACGGCTTAACAGTTTTTCAGGCAACCATAATCTCTTTGACAAACCTTACATCCGCAGGTCAGTTGGCAGGTGTACCCATTATAATGGGCGGTACCTTACCCGAGCTTGCACTATCACAATTAATAATAAACTCAAGATATTCCCTTATGTCCGTTTCACTTTCTCAGAAATTCTCTCACAAAGTGAAACTGAGGGATAAGCTCTTTATCTCCTACGCCAACACAGATGAAATTTTTGCCGTTGCCGTTTCACAAAAGGGCGAAATCGGTAAAAGATATATGCTCGGACTTATGCTCTTACCAATTTTAGGGTGGACAAGCGGTACTCTTATAGGTGCCGTGGCGGGTAATATTTTACCCGCAATGGTTACGGCAGCTCTGGGTCTTGCTATTTACGGAATGTTCATAGCAATTGTAGTTCCTGTTGCAAAAAATGAGAAAGCAACGGCGATTTGCGTAGCAATAGCCATTGCCCTCAGTTGTGCTTTCAAGTACATCCCACTTTTAAGCAAAGTACCCATGGGCTTTACGGTTATTATATGCTCCGTTGTTGCCGCAGCAATTTTAGCGGTGGTTGCCCCTATAAAAACCGAGGAGGAGGTAACCGAAGATGCCCAATAGTAAATTCTTCGTATATCTTCTTGTTATGGCAGGGGTTACTTACCTTGTAAGAATGATACCCATGGCATTGATTAAGAAGAAAATCAAAAACAGATTTATTCTTTCGTTTTTACACTATATCCCCTATGCAGTTTTAAGTGTTATGACTGTTCCTGCTTGTTTTTACGCTACGGACTCACCCATAACCGCAGCAGTTGGGTTCATAGTTGCAGTAATTGCCGCATTTTTTGAAAGAAGCCTCATACAGGTTGCGGCACTCTCCTGTGCAGGTGTGCTTTTTACAGAACTTATAATTATGTTTATAAAATAAAGAATGCTCAAAGGACATAATCCTTTGAGCATTTTCTTTTATTCAATTACAATTTTTCTTGTAGCCTTGTTACCGTTTATCACGATTTCAAGGGCGCTGTTATCACGGAGGTTGTATTGGGTTTCTTCACCATCAACAAAGACTTTGTAATCATTTTTAGTGTCATTCATAGCCACTATTACAGTATATTTTTCGTTATTGCCGTGGTATGTGAATTCACTTTCAAATGAAGTGTTATCATCATCAAACCTGAAATTCTCAACCCATACATCAAAACCTGTGTTGAACGTACCGGGTTTATAATATGCGGCGGTCCACAGATTTATGGGTGCAGAAAGTCCCCCGAAATTGTGGAACCAACCACCTCTACCCGTAACTACGTTGACCATTTCAAAGGTGTAATATGAATAGTCAACCTCACGCTTCCATATATCGAGAGCAAGTTTTGCTATTGTGTAGGCAAAATCAGTTTCACCGCAATCGAGCATTGTTTTCCAGATGAACCACTGATGAGGGAACCACACGTTACCATTCCAATAGCCGTTCACCATAAAGTAACCGGCAGTCATATCCACCGCACTGATACCATAGGGTGAAAGCATTTCATTGGGATTTTTAAGGTGATTTATAATACGTTGTTTTCTATCCTCAGGACAAACACCTGCAATAATGGGATAAATACCATCAAGACCTTTGTTTACGTTTTCCCCGTCACGAGTTCTGAAAATTTCAGCAGGCTCATAATTCTCGTCATGAAGAACGTATGAGTAATATCCGCTTTCTTCATCCCATGCGTATTTATTAAGCGCCTCGGAAACTCTTGCAATATCCTTTTCATATTCCACACAGTCTTCCGTCTTACCCATTTTAAGAGCAGCCATTTTAAGGATTTTTGCACACCTTATCAACTGAGATGATGAAATACAGGGGGCTGCTTTATCACGCACGTCCTCGTTCATCATAGCAACCTGAGCAGGATAATCATCCATGCCACTTGATGAATAGAAATAATCGTAAGTGGTTGTAAGTCCGCTTTTAAATTTTGCAGTTGTCGAACCTCTTATTTTACCTGCAAGGAAGTCGTAATAGAGCTTTGCTCTGGGGTAAAGTGACAAAAGTTTTTCTTTATCGTTATTGAGTTTTAAAAGTTCAAGATAGAGGTACATCTGCACAGGAACAGGTGAACCATGGAGCAAGAAAGCATAGTCAGGGTTACTTTCATCACTGAAATATGTATCAAGGCTATAATACGCAAATTCAGGTGATAGTCCCGTCATACCAAGACCTATAAAGCCTGAGTCCCATGTGTAAAGACAGTCCCAACGCTTACCTGGTGTGTGGTGAATGATATTTTCGCCATGCTTGTATATGGGATAAACTGCATTTGTAAGCAAGGTTGAAGCAAGAATTGTATTGCTTAATTCGTACTTTTTACCCTCTTTATTATAATTGAACTGAACCGCTTCTGATTTGCGTTGATTATAAATTGCTTCGTATTCCTCCGGGGTAAGATACTCAACATCACCCTTTGAAATAACCGCGTACTCTACGTGGCTCGAACCCGGCTCAACAAAGAGTGTGTGGACAATTGTATTATGGAAAAAGCCGTTGTCACTGTGCTTTCTCTTAAAGGTTTCTGTAAAACTTTCAAGAACGTCGTCAAAGGTAACGTCAGAGTTTGAAAGTCTTGCGGTAGGACAGTCCTCAAGAGAGCCTGTTTCAATATGGCGGAAGCGTGTGTCAGGATTGAAGGTTTTAAGGTTATATTCACCTTCAATATTATGATAAGTAAGCTTTGCCTTGTAACTGCCGTCAGCACATTTTTCCTCTTCGATTTGGGGTATAAATTTGTTGGGTTCTTTGTAAACTCTGAGCATTCTCAGGTCGCAGAATTCGGTAATGCACAAAAAGTCAAATTCAACACCACCAAAGCCTTCGGAAACCAAATCAAGGGTCATTTCACCCTTTTTGAGTTCGCCCAACTCAACCACAGCAATATTAAGCTCATCACTTGCTTTAAAGGTAACGGTAGTTTCACCATTGAGGGTGAAAACACTGTCCTTTTCACCGGGTATAAGGTTAACACCAACCATTTTACCCTGTTCGTAATGAATATCACTTGTACGGTATCTTATAAGAAGAACCGCATTTTCGTAATCTTCGTTTACATTGGCTTTGTATGTAACTCTGTCACCTTTTTCCGCACCGAAAACAGGAATGGGTCTGTGAGGCATATGCCACTTACCTACCCTGTCACCAAGACCGCATTCATTGTTGAAATCGGGACTTCTAAACTCGCCCTTTTTAAGACCGTCGGGATTTTCACCGTCCCACGGACGAGGAGTATTGTAGGTATACTCGTCATAATCAACCGCATCAATATACACACATTTTGCAGGGGTTACAACGCGGGTATAATACTCGTAAGGATACTCAATAGAACTGAAATAGTTAATAAGGCAGTTCTGTATAATTTCGGAGTTATTTACAATCTCGGTTCTTACAAGTGTAGCCTCGTCATTTATCTTCGAAAAAGAAACATCCGAGTAAACTTTATCCTTCCACTCCATATCGTATCTGTATGAATAAAAGGAAAAGTCACCGCTTGAAAGCCACGGATGACAGCCTGAGGGCACCGTAACGTTAGGTATTTTAATATCCATACCGAAAACAGACGGTGCAACCGTCAGGTCGAATCTTATACCGCTTTTATACTTATGCTCTGCAATTCGGGAAAGACCCATATATTTTTTACCATAAGGTCCCCAGGCAGGGAAACATTTTGAATAAATCATAATAACAACCTTTCAAAGAAAGAATATAAGGTTATTATATCAACACCAATATAAAAATACAACAAAAAACTTACAAGGACTTAAACGTATATCCTTCCCCTTTTGCATAGTCTATTATATCACCCAAAGCATCTGCATTATCGGGTGATACAGCGTGTAAAAGCAAAACACAACCGGGATGAAGCCGTGACGTTACGGTATCAAAGGCGTATTGTTTGCCCTTGGGGTTATTGACGTCCCAATCTGCGTAAGCACTTGACCAGAAAACACATTTGTACCCTGCATTCTGCACCAAGTCAAGGGCACTTTCGGAACACGCTCCCTCAGGAAAACGGAAGAAAGGTGAAGAATAGCCGAAATGCGTCCTTAAATAATTATCAAGACCCTGTATTTCCTCCGCCATCGCGGTTCGTGAAATCTTTGAAAAATTCGGGTGATTTACAGAGTGATTACCCACGGTGTGACCCTCGTTTATCATTCTTGCAATAAGTTCGGGACAAGATTTGACGTGGGGCAAGGTCACAAAAAATGCCGCAGGAACTTTTTTATCCTTTAAAACGTCAAGAATTTTTTCGGTACATCCGTTCTCATAACCACAATCAAAGGTAAGATATATTACCTTTTCACCACTTGTATCCAAGCTCAAAGCACCGAATTTTTCATAAAAGGCTTGATTATTCACTGAAATTTCGTGTGGCTTACCATCTTTTGAAACACCGAAACTGTGTTGAATTTCACTTTCACTTAAGTTTCTTACATTTTCGGGGTCAACCACGGGCAAGATTATCTCATCCAAGGGCTCAAGACCCGTGTAGGTTTTGTCTGTACCTGTTTTTTTACCATAAGCGGCTTTCATTTCTTTGGCAGAGTTATCCATTGGTGCAGGACTAGGAGTACTACTTTCCTCGCTTGTGCTTGGGGTACTCTCGGTAGTAGAGGAAGTTTCGGTATGGGTTGAACTTTGGGCATCAGTTGAAAAACTCTTTGTTTCGCCCTGTGTTTTCTTACCGCAACCGCTACAACAAAAAACAAGTAAAACACCCAATAACAAACACAGTATTTTTTTCATTTTTACATCCTCCAAAAAGGGGCGGTTATCCGCCCCAACGCTCAATTACTTCATCATACCCTGTACTGTGTTGAGAATGCCGTCCATACTTTTAGCCGTCTTTTTGGCAATCTTTTTCACTTTGTTTTTTGTGCTATTACGGGAAGTGATTACACCTGCAGTTACTGCTGCCGCACCCATCACTGCCATTGCCGCTGCACCGACCTTAACCATATCTCCGGTATCCATATTTTTTAAACTTATTTTCATTTTCCACACCTCCAATTCACGGACAAATTCTGTCCTGAAAAAAGTTTGCCCGAAAACTAAAAAGAAATATCACGCCACAGATTAAAACAATTTGGAAACGAATCTGGTTATATTAAAATTATTCTTTTTGATACTTTTCACAACACCAAAATTGTTATATAATAACAAAGCAAAATTTATAATCCGAAAGGAATACTATTATGGAAAACCAGAAAAGACTTGTTGCTATAAACGATATTTCAGGTTTTGGTAAATGCTCACTTACTGTTGCATTGCCTATAATTTCTGCCGCAGGTGTTGAAACAATCTGTATGCCCACGGCGGTGCTTTCCACACACACAGGTGGTTTTACAGGATTCACATATCGGGACCTTACTTGCGATATGCCCGCAATTGGCGAACATTGGAAATCAATTGAACTTAAGCCTCACGCAATTTACTCAGGCTTTTTAGGTTCCTTTGACCAGATAGATATTGTAAAGAAATTTGCAGATGATTTTAAAACCGAGGATAATTTGTTTATTGCGGACCCCTGTATGGCGGACCACGGCAAAATGTACACAATTTTTGATGAAAAATTTGCAAAAGCTATGGCAGAGCTTTGCTCAAAGGCTGATATTATTTTGCCCAATATTACAGAAGCATGTTTTATGACCGATGAAAAATTCATCGAAGGTGTACAGACAAAGGAATATATTGAAAAGCTTTTAAACAAGCTGCTTGATATGGGTGCAAAGAACGTTGTTCTTACAGGCGTAAGCTTTGACGAAAGTAAAGTTGGCTCCGCTTGTATGGGTCAGGACAGAGTTGCACACTACTATTTTGAAAACAAGCTTCCCGGTGCATACCACGGAACCGGCGACATTTTCGCAAGTGCATTCTGCGGTGCGTTGCTTAATGACTTCAGTGTGGAAAATGCAATGGGTATTGCCGCAAGATACGTTTGTGACTGTATAAAGCGCACGCAGTCAATGGATAACCCCATTACTTACGGCGTTGATTTTGAACGTGGCATCCCCTACTATATAAAGGAATTAGGAAAAGTATGAGCGAATTAAATATTGTTCTTGTTGAGCCGGAAATCCCACAGAACACAGGTAACATTGCACGTACATGTGCCGCTACAGGTGCAAGACTCCATATAGTAAAGCCTATGGGTTTTACTATAGATGACAAAAAGCTTAAACGTGCGGGGCTTGACTATTGGTATCTTTTAGACCTTACATATTATGAAAACATTGAGGATTTCTTCAGTAAAAATCCCGATGGTAATTTTTTCTTCTTCACAACCAAAGCCCGTAAGGCTCACTCGGATGTAAATTACCCTGATAAATCTTTTTTGATTTTCGGAAAAGAAACCAAGGGTCTTCCGGAGGAATTACTTTTAGAACACCCCGATGAATGTGTTCGCATCCCTATGATTGACGATGCCAGAAGTTTAAACCTTTCAAACTCCGTAGCAATTGGTGTTTACGAGGCATTAAGGCAACTTGGTTATCCCGAACTTCAAAACAAAGGTCAATTACACAACTACAAATGGTAAAAAAATACAGATGGTACAAATCGTACCATCTGTGTTTTTATATTACAACGTAATCCTTTGCGGAAATCATTATTCCGTTAACCTCAACCACCGAGGGGTTATAGTTAACGTAAATAACCTTGTTGTAGTCGTATGTGATTTTATAAACCCCTGAAACAACCTTTTCGTGTGAGGTCATTTTCATATCCATTACGGGTAAGAGGGACTTTGTTTCGGAATAAAGTTTAGCAGTCTCCGAAGCGTAAAGACTGTAATTAAGATTACTTGCCGTATCGTGAGTAAAGAGGAAGCTTGGTACACTTCCGTACTCAATCACACGAAGCAATGCATCTTCGGAAGAAAGGTTGGTAACGTTGGTATAGTTTCCGCCGTAAACCACACTACCGTGAAGAACCATCTGCAAAACAGGTACCTGTGTAACACCCTCATTTTCTGCAATTTTTGCAGTTTCGGGAATATTAAACACTGCGTCCGCCTCACTCATAAGATAAACTGCAGGATAGGAGAGCATTACATCCGCACCAACGCTTAATGCACAGGATTTTTCCTTGATGTTATCAAGAACCTGTTGTCTGTTAAGACCATTTTTAAGGTCGGTATACAACAGGAATGATGCGTCATTCAGGCAGATATCGGTAGTTTTAACATCGGTAATCAACTTATATGTTTCAGAAATATCCGAATTCACCTGATTAGTCGAATTAAGCGAGAATTTCTGGACTTTGAAACCTGCAATCTTTGAGGGTAAGTCATAAACAGGCGTTTTTGTACCCTTACTTCCCGACCTTTCGGTATAAAGGTTAACATCAAGCCACGCACTGTTACCTGCATCCGTAATTTTCTTTGACATAGTATTGTAGCCATCTTTACCACCAAGGCGTGATGAAAAGCTTGTTATTTCATCACTGTCGGAAGCAAGACCCTTTTTACCGCTACCCGAAAATCTTAAGGCAACGTTACGTACGCCGCGTGACTGTAACAATGCAGTTATTTCTGCCGCATCCTCAAAGGTTGTGGCAACGTTTTTACCATCATCGCTACCAAGGACGTTTACAAAGAAGGGATAATCTATAAACTTACCGCTTGTTGTTTCAGGAAGATAACCTTTTTTTATAAGGCTTTCACGCACACGAAGGGCTATATCGTTATAATCTGCACTCGCATCCTCCGTTACGTAGTAGGTTTGAGAAATCACGCCATCATAGGCTTCGCCCATCTGAAGTTCACCGTCAACCATACCACAGGCGGTAATATTGAACACGTTGTAGAAATATCCGCCACCTGCAGAATGTTTTTCACAGGAAAGTTCACTAAGACCGTCACCATCTGTAATAATTGCATTAACAAGGCAATTATTTTTCTTCATAGCGAAGAAAGGAAGAACTGCACCCTCATCATACTCATAAAATGCAACGTCCGAACCGTACATCCCCATATTTAAAACTACGGGTTTTTCAGTTTCTACGGACAAATTCATTGTGGCGCCGCATCCGTCGGGAATTGTATAAAAAGCTTTTCCCTCACCCTTACCAACAGAAAAGAGCCCCGGTAAAACACTTAATTTTTCAACAACAAAATCCTCGGGCAATTTAACCTGAGACATATCTATACTCCAGCAAAAGCCACCATCTTTATACTGAATATGAAGAGGTATACTCACGAAAATATCCGCACCACTGATACCCTTACGAGATTGTTTTTCATCTCGGAACAACTCAAAAATCAACTGAGCACTTTTTTCGTTCTTGCTTTCAATAACAAAAGTACCGAAATCCGCACTATTCTCAGTGGAATTCATTGTATAAGAATTGCCGTTTTTATCCCTTAATCTCACGTCGATAACCGATGCCAACTGACGCTTAGCCGCATCATCAGAACGGGAGTTAAAAACCACTTTACCGCTGGGTGACACTAAATAAACACAAGCTGTTTCAGTATTTATACCAAACTGCTCGTTATTGTCACCTTTGATAATTACGTCAAAGTCAACGTCCTTTACCCCCACCTGTTTTTCTCCAACGTATGAGTAGTTCTGAACAGGCTTTGGTGAAAAGGCGGGTAATACAATTACCGCAACAATAACCCCTACGAGAACCACCGCCAAAAGGCTTATAAGAATCTTTATTTTACTTGAAACTTTTTTCATAATTTAACGCACCATTTAAAAATTAATAGAGATATAATATCACGTTTTTACCCCTGATGTCAAACTGCATAATTCAATTTTACTACTCTTTTCTTAATAAATTATAAATTAACTGTTAATAAACACTATATATGTAAATAAAAATACAAAAAACTCTTGTAAAATTCTCGGGTTTGTTATAGAATAGTAGCAATGTTCGTGAATTGGCACGAACGCTTTATATAACGAAAGCAAAGGATGAAAATTTATGGCAAACAACGAAATGAAAACAAATGCCGAAATTTACCGCGAGCAGCGCAAAGAAAGACTTGCTAAAGCCGCTAAAAAGAAAAATCACGGAAAACGTGACAAAATTGTAGGCATTATTGTTAAGGTGGTTTGTATTTTAGTAGCATTAGGTTTCGTGCTCACCTTTACCGCAAACGCATTAACTAAGGTATTCTTTGTACCTCAGAAGGTTCTTACTGCAGCTACATACGGCGACCAGAAACTTACAGTTGCAGAGTACAACTACTATTATATGGGTTTGTACAATCAGGCATGTAGCCTTTCACAGCAGTATGACCAGCAGTACAGTGGCTACGGCACATCATACTTCGACACCAAAAAGAGCCCTGTTGAACAGGACTACCCCGGTGAGGATAAGCCCGAAGGCGTAAAAACATGGGCAGACTATTTTGCTCACATGGCAGTTGAAAGAGGCTTCCTTATGAAAGAACTCTATGATGATGCTATGGCTGCCAAAAACTTCAAGCTCACTGATGAACAGCAGAAAGAACTCGACGAGGCTATCAAAGACCTTAAGAAACAGCTTACTGAAACTGCAGAACAGAACAACGTAAGCGCTGACGTTTACACCGCAAAAGTATGTGGCGAAGGTCTTACTCTTGACCAGTACCTCGAGCTTACCGAGAAAGACCAGATTGCTCAGTTCTATCTTGAATGGTATCAGGAAAGCTCTGCAGATGATATCAGCGACGCTGACGTTAAGGCATACTACGAGAAAAACAGAGATACTCTCGATATCGCTTCTATCAGATACTTCGCAATCATGTACAAAACAGATGATTCCAAGGATTCAAACGCAACATACACCGAAGCTCAGGCTAAGGCTCGTGCAGAAGATTTCTTAGGTAAAATCACTGATGAAAAATCATTCCAGGCTCTTGCTATTGAATATGCAGAGAAGGAATACAAAGACAGCTACAAAGCAGATAGTTCAACTCTTGGTGAAAATCTCACAAAAGCAGGTTTAAAACAGCTTTCAGAGGAGTTCGCAAATTGGACATTTGACGCTACAAGAAAATACGGCGACACCGCAGTATTCAAGGTAGAGGCTCAGGGCACAACCGCATACTATATTGCATTTATGGTTAAAACTCCTGCTAAGGACACCTCCGTTGCATCTGCAGACGTTCGTCACTTACTCGTTCAGGCAGAGACAAAAACCGCAGACGGCAAGGCTCTCAGCCAAACTCAGATTAACAAGAACTTTGCAGAAGCAAAGAAGGAAGCAGAAGCACTTCTTAAAGAATGGAAAGCAGGCAAAGCTACTGAAGAATCCTTCTCAGCACTTGTTAAAAAGCACACAGATGACGCAGGTTCAAAAGAAACAGGCGGTCTTTACCAAGGTATTTCAAACAACAGTCAGTATGTTCAGGAATTCACAGACTGGGCACTTGATGAGCACAAGGCTGGTGACACAGGCTTAGTTAAAACAGATTACGGTTACCACATTATGTACTACGTATCAAACGACGGCCTTGAGAAATGGGAAAGCGATACACGTACTGCAATTGCAACTGATAATTACAACGAATACTTCGATGGTATGTACGATGATATCGAAGCAAAGGCAGAACGTACAAACGAAAAAATCCTCGGTTTCTTCGCAGAAAGAAACTTAGGCAAAATTGAAAACATCATCAAACGCAACTCATCATTAACATACTAAAACTTATCGGGGCACCATCCACACGGACGGTGCCCCGAATTTTTATATTATTTTCTTAAAGAAATCCTCTGCGTTTTTCCAGAAAAGTTTTTGGAGTAATTCTTCAGTGTAACCTTTATCAAGAAGTTTTTGGTAAACGCCATCCAATTTTTCCACACCGTGCAACTCCTCGTTTATTCTGCAACCATCGTAATCACTTCCGAGAGCAACAATATCCTCGTAACCCTGTTCACAGAAATAGTCTATCTGTCGGCAAAGGGCATCTATACCACGAGCCTCAGAATCCTCAATAAATTCGGTGTAGTAATTAAGACCCACAAGACCTTTTGCGCTTTTTATTATGTCAATTTGTTCTTTTGTAAGATTGCGTTTCCTGCCGTAGTCGTTATTAACAATATCTGCATTGGAGTGACTTGCAATAAAGGGCTTTCGGGCAAACTCCGCGAATTCAAAAAAACTTTGACGGTTAAGATGGGAAACGTCAAGCACAATCCCAAGTTCCTCGGCCGTTCTCACAAACTCTTTGCCGAAATCGGAGAGTCCACCCTCCGCAAAAGCACCCGAGGCTATTTCGTTCTGAGCGTTCCAGGTTAATGTAATAACCCTCACACCTCGTTCATAAAGGTCTCTGAGCCCCTCTATTGTACCGCCGCAGGCTGAACCACCCTCCACGGTCAAAATGGCTTTAACGGGCGTTTTAGACCCTGAACCATAAAGAGAAACATAATCTTTATGAAGTTCAAGTTCTTTATAGAAATTATCAGCCACATTATTAAAATATTCAACTGCGTCGTTACCGCGTAATTTATCGGGAATCCACACGGCAAAAAGCTGAGTATATTCATCATATTTTGCGGCACGTTGGATACTTAAATGCAGGTCGTTTGAAAACAGGGACACGCTCTGATTGTAGCACTCCCCTGCGGTGTCGCAATGCAAATCAAAAATCTTCATATCCACCTCAAAATGCATTCTGTATGTGATTTATCTTTGTAACATTATACGGATTTTCTTCCGAAAGAAACACCTCGATTATATCAAATCGGGTTTCATTTTTTAATTTATAACGGTTCATATAAGCACTTGCGGCACTTTTAATATTATTCTTCTTATGGTAATTTACCGCATCCGCAGGGTCAAACATTCCGCCCTCTTTACGGGTTTTAACCTCGATAAAGCATATAACCTTACGTTTTTCGGCAATTATATCAATCTCGCCCGTACCCCCTCTGTAATTGGCGGCAAGAATTCTGTACCTTTCGCCACGCAGATACCGAGCTGCAAGCTGCTCACCGTAAGCACCTATGAGCTTTGTGTTCATTTATTCTCACCAAGTATTTTCTTTAAGAACGAGCGTCTGTGAACAGGTGAAATGCCGTATTTTTCAATCATTTCATAATGAAGCTTTGTGCCGTAGCCCTTGTGCTTTTTAAATTCATACTCCGGATACTGCTCTGCAATTTCCATCATAAAACGGTCACGGCTAACCTTAGCAATGATAGATGCGGCAGCAACGGACATACATTTACTGTCGCCCTTTATGATAGTTACCTCTTTCACCCCGGTTTTAGGATACTGATTACCATCTATGTACGCGAGGTCGGGCTTAATTTCAAGTCCGTCAATTGCCCTCTTCATTGCAAGAAAGGTTGCGTTTAAAATATTGATATCGTCAATTTCCTTTTCGTCCGCAATACCAACTGACCAACAAACGGCATCCCTTATTATATCATCATAAACCAAGTCGCGCTTCTTCTCAGAAAGCTTTTTGGAATCGTTGAGTATTTCGTGAGAGTAATTTTCGGGGAGAATTACCGCAGCAGCAAACACAGGTCCCGCAAGGGGTCCCCTTCCTGCTTCATCCACACCGCAAACTACCGCGTAGCCATTATCGTGAGCCTCTTTTTCATAAGAAAAATCCAACATAATTAAAACCTCAAAAAAACAAAAGTCAAAGCCTGTAGCTTTGACTTTTATTTTATAGCATTTATTCCGGGAAATCAAGAGAAATACGTCCAAGTTTTCCGCCTCTGTACTCATCAAGTAGCATCACAGATGCTCTTTCGTAGTCTATTTCGCCACCAGATATGAGCATACCGCGTTTTCTACCTATCATTTCAAGGATTTCGTAGTCCTCTTTATCTTCAAAACCCGTGATTTTAAAACGTTCGGTTAATCTGTCGGCATAGCCGTTTTTAAGGACGTTTATAAGGCGCATTGCAAGGGATTCAATATCAATAACCTCGTCCTTAACGGAGCCGATAAAGGCAAGTTTATCACCAACGGACTTGTCATCAAATTTAGGCCACAAAACACCGGGAGTGTCAAGAAGCTCGATACCGCTACCTACAGCAAACCAACTGTTTGAACGAGTAACACCGGGTTTATCCGCAACCTTTGCACGGTTACGCCCTGCCATTTTATTGATAAAAGAGGATTTACCCGTATTGGGAATACCCACAACCATAACACGCAAGGGTTTGCCAACCATACCCTTTTCCTCGTTACGTTTGATTTTATCCTTAAGAACGCTTCTTACAAGGGGTAAATATGCGTTAAGACCCTTACCTGAACGACAGTCCACGGGTAATGCGTACATTCCGTTTTTCTTGTAATACTCAACCCACTTGGAGGTTGTTTTTTCGTCCGCAACATCGCATTTATTAAGGAGTACTATACGGGGTTTGGAGCCAATCATCTCTTGGAGCTCGGGGTTTGATGAACTCATAGGGATACGGGCATCAACTATCTCGGTTACAAGGTCAACAAAGGGCAGACTTTCTTTAATAAGTCTGCGGGTTTTCGCCATATGACCCGGAAACCATTGTACTGTTTGTTTTTGTGAATCATTCATAATCGTAAATATCAAAATCTCCGAAGGGTATAATTCTTACTACCGCTTTGCCGAGAATTTCCCTTTCATCTATAAGGCCTACTTCTGAGAAACGACTATCCGTTGAGCCATTGCGGTTATCACCCATACAGAAAAGGTAGCCCTCGGGCACTACTAAAGGATATTCGTGAACACCCGCGTCGTTCAAAAACTCATCGCGGATATAGGGTTCTTCCAGAAGCACACCATCAACGTAAACTGAATCAGTGCTTTCATCAATATTGATTTCCTGACCGCCTGTTGCAATAACACGCTTGATAAGGGGTGCATTGAACCAAGTATCCTGAGTAATAACAACAATATCGCCGTTTACGTACTCGGTTTTATTAACAGTAAGAAGCCAGTCACCGTGCTGGAGAGTATTTGTCATAGACTGACCGTCAACACCTACAAGACGGCACACGAAAACGAACACAATTGCAATAATAACAAAGGAGCTCATTACAACCGAAACCAAATCAAAAATGGATAAAAGAGCCTTCTTTTTAGGGGGAATTTCTTCCTTTTGTGGTTCAGTATCTGTAACAACAGTTGGTTCTTCCTTTTCGGGGGCAGTATAGACTACCTCCTCTTCCTTTTCTGTAACAGGTTCAGAATTACCGTTAACATCTATAAATAAATCGTCTTTGTTCATAATATCAACCATCCGATTTCAATATAAGTTTCAATAAAGAATCAAGGGCAGATAAACATATCTGCCCCTCACCTTTCGGCTTATTAGCCGATTCTTTCCTTAACCTTAGAAGCCTTGCCGACTCTGTCACGAAGATAATAAAGTTTTGCTCTGCGAACTTTACCGCGACGAACAATTTTAATATCTGCAACGTTGGGTGAGTGAACGGGGAAAACCCTTTCAACACCTACACCGTAAGATACACGGCGAACTGTGAATGTTTCGCTGATACCGCTACCGTGTTTTGCGATAACTGTACCTTCGAAAGCCTGAATTCTTTCTCTCTCGCCTTCGCGAATCTTAACGCCGATACGAATAGTATCACCGATTTCGAAAGCGGGCTTCTCAGCCTTAAGGCTGTCCTGTGCAATAAGTTTTAATGCGTCCATAATAACCTCCGATTTTTTTCAAGCGTTCATACTTAAACTATTGCGAGTTTTAAGCAGCGGACCGCCAGCTTTAATGTTGCCATTAACTGCCGTTGACCCCGAAATGGAGTAACAACGCACACATAGACCTAAGTATAATAACACATACTTTTGTAAAATGCAACAATTATTTTCAAAATTTTAATATATTTTCACCAAATACTCAAACGCTTCCGTATTGGTACAATACAGAATATCGTCCCTGCCTCCGAGAAGTTTACACACTTCTTCGAAATAGTCCCAACTGTCATCAATATCCAACTCATAGCTGTGACCCCAAATATAAAAGAGTTCGGGTTTATCGGGATTGCTGTCAATAAATTTGTGACACAACTCAAGAAGTTTTTCTTTATCTTTTGTAAGACTTGCAGTGGGATTAAATAAATATATATTATCAGGCAAGGAAAAATCATAGGAATGTACAATGGTACGTGCAAATTTAATACCCGTATTATTCTTTATAATCTCCCCTGTTACTCTGTTACTGTTAATACCTCCGCAAGGGTAAGCAAAACCTGTAACCTCATAACCTGCAAGTTCGCTCAAAGCGCGCCTGTCCTTTTCAACCTGTTCAATAATTTCACAGGGAGAAAGAGTTGTCAGGTTGGGATGAGTAAGCGTGTGTGCTGCAACCTCGTGACCCTTGTAAACCTCACGCACCTTTTCAGGAGCTATTTTTTTGTGGGATATTTTTTTACCATCAATCACTAAATATCCGTCATCACCTAAAAAAGCGGAATTAAGATTAAAGGTACATTTAATACCGTACTTATTTAAAACCTCAATAAACCTTTCGTCCTGAGTGACACCGTCGTCAAAACTTAAGGTAAGTATTTTTTTATACTCCATAAAAACACCTCGATGCAGAAACCATATTTTGATTTCTGCATCATTATACTATTGTTTTATTAAGTTTTCAATATTTACATACAGGGAATGAATATAATTTTAAGACTTTCGGTGGTTTCACTCTCAAGATTATTTTCTTCGGCTATGGCTTTTACGGTTGTATTATATCGCCTTGCTATGCCCCATAGACTCTCGTTATTTTCCTCAGGGAAATACACTGTAATAGCGTTATTAGTCTTATTCAGGGGCTTTTCGCTCTTAGTAAGGGACATAACACATTCTACAGTTTCGCGGCTCATAACCCAGGCAGAAATATTGATTTCAGAACGGACAACCAAGGTATTTTCACCCTTGATATTACAGTCCACCGAAACTACGTTCATATTTGGCGTGCAGACAATATTTTTATTTTGATAGTCACCTTTGTGATTATGTTTAAAGTCAAAAATCTTACTCACCGCAGAGAGACTGCCTGTTTTATCCTTGATTATAGCATTAAGAGACAAACTGCCCGTTATTACCAGTTCATCATTTTCTACTGCGGTTTTAATATTGGTAACTTCACCGCAACAGTCAACAACACTAACTACACCCTCACCCGAAATTGAAAAATCCCCTTCAAAAACATGGGTATCGGTAAAATCATCCACTGCATCGTACACATCTAAAGTAGTCTTTGTAAGTTCAAGGAGTGAATCAACCGAATAGGCATCAGTAATAAAGCCTAATTCCTTTTCCTCCCACATTGTTGCGGTAGCACTTATACCTAAAGAGATATCAAAGGCGGTAAAAACACCCTGAGTTTCGCCTTTGGGTATAACGTCAACTGCCGAAACCTTAAGACACACCTTACCGTTGTAGCTTTCATCCATACCGTCATATTCAATTATCTGATTTATGGGCATAGTGTGTTTTACACGCTCGGTGCAGGTTTTATCATTGGCATTTACATAGCAGATTTCAACTATTGCCTCGCCTTTTATCATAATTTTATTGCTGATTTTTCGTATTTCACCACAGACTGCCACGGCTTTTGTGCTTATTAAAAATGATGCAGGAGTGTTAAGGGTAACGGTATCACTCATTGAAAAATGCTTTGTGTTACAACAACCCAAGGATATCCCCTTGGTGCAGTGTGTTTTTTGCTCAATCCTCTTATCCTCTGCACAGGAAATAATTTTTGTACTATTCTCCCCCGAAACGGTGAATTTTATAGTAATACCCGCTTTTATTTCGGCTCTTTTCGTACCTGTTGCCCGACAGTTTACATAGGAGACTCCTGCCAAGGCTACTGCATCGGTACAATTATTGAATGCGGAGTTTTCGCAATGACGTGTAAAGGGTCTTGATTGTGAAAATGTATAAATACCGCCGTCCTCTGCGGTGTAAATCATACGCAAATCGCACACGCCATCAACAGTTACTCTTTCACCAACAAGACGACAGGAATTGATTTTAGTTTCGGCGGTGGATTTTATAATACGCAATATTTCGGGCATATACTCAGGAAGTGACAATTCTGCTTCTAGGCTTTCCTCCACCGTATTATCCGACAATGCTTTGAGAAATTTATAATCCTCATATTTTAATGAAATATCCATAAAAATAAACTCCCTTCATATATTCTCATTCAAATATATGAGGGAGTTAAAGTAATTATTACATTTATCAGTCGGTTCCGGTTGTTTCCTCTATGGTTTCTTCTGCTTCTTCATAAAGAAGAGTATAAAGAAGTTTACGGTTTTCTTCTACGTTAAGTGAAATGCTTGAACCATCCCACTGTGAGGAGTACCACCAAGTATCTTCAAAGGGTAACTGTGCCGAAACCACCATCTTGTCCATATCTGCACCTGTTTTGGTTACACAGGACATTAAGTTAAATGCAAGACTCCAGAAATCTGTTGCAGAAAGGGTTGTCTCGATATATGGTGCAACGGCCTTGGCTGTGGAAACCAAGCCTGCAACCCCCATATCCTTAGCCTTTTCCATAACGGCTGTAATCACCTTACGTTGACGCTGAGTTCTGTTAAAGTCGGAGTCAAGCTTTCTTATACGGGTATACCAGAGTGCCTGATAACCTGTAAGATGTACACTTTCACCACTGGGCACGTGTTCGGGCTTTTCTTCATTACCGTAGCTGTGGCGATTATTTATGTAATCCGCCTCATTTTCTGTAACTTCCACGTCAATACCACCGAGACCGTCAATAAGTGCGGTAAACATCTCAAAGTCAACTGTGGCATAGTCGTCGATTTTTATGCCGAAGTTTTGTTCAATAGTCTGAATAAGAAGATTTGCTCCGCCCCAGGAATAAGCGGCATTGATTTTTGATTCTCTTTTACCGGGAATATCCACGTGGGTATCACGAAGAATTGAAACCACGGTAATTCTACCTGTTTTACTGTTTACTGAGGCAATCATAATACTGTCGCTTCGGGATGTACCACCCTTTGCATTATCAGCACCAATAAGAAGAACATTTCTTACGTGACCTTCACTTGCAAGAGAATCAACATCATCAATATGCACAATGGGGTCAGCCTCTTCAAACTTCCCTACAATACTGTTGGCGGCAACAAACAACAACCCACCAAGACCAATAAACACAGCAAGTACAACAGCTACAAAGCCTATAAGAATCCTTGAGATTTTTGATTTTTTCTTCTTAGATGGTGCGCTCTTTCTACCGAAACGTGCTTCGTAATCGGATATCTCATCATCAGGAAGTATCCTTTTAACCTCGTGAGTGTTGGACTTGTAGTCCATTTTAACAGGTGGTACATGAGTAGCAGAAGTTCTTGGTTGTTGATTGTAAGAATTATTCTGCACCCTGTTACGGGAAGGACTCACATCATCATTTGAATAAATATCCGTATAAATATCCCTGACCGGCTTTTTTGAAATATAAATACCATCATCCTTGGGTTCGGTACTCTTGGGTCGGCTTATATAAATATCCTGTGAATTACTGAAGATATCTTCAAAACCGTCATCCCTGCCACTTGAAAGTTCAATATAATCATCTTCAATTTCAAGATAGGAATCAACGGATTTTAAAAGCTCCTCGTAATCGTCATTTATAGAAAAAGAATTTTCGTTTTCGCCATTAAATCTTTTATTGTCCACAAATGAACCTCTTTTCGTTTAATAATATTCGAATTTTATCACAATACCAAAAAAATTGCAACTCTCATAATAAGAGTTGCAATCAAGTAATTATTTAACTTTAACAATCCAGCCGTTCTTGTCTTCGATTTTACCCCACTGAATACCTGTGAGTTCATCGTAAAGGAACTGAGCAACTGCACCGATTTCATTATTGTTGATAACAATGTGCTCGTCGCCGTCAATGTACTCGCCAACGGGTGAAATAACCGCTGCCGTACCTGTACCGAAGGATTCGTTAAGAGTGCCGTTTTTGTGAGCCTCTTTAACTTCGTCGATAGAAATCTTACGTTCTTCAACCTTGTAGCCGTGTGCTTTAAGAACTTCGATACAACTTGCTCTTGTAACACCCGGAAGGATGTTGCCGTCAGTAAGTTCGGGAGTTATAACAACACCGTCAATAACGAAAAATACGTTCATTGCGCCAACTTCGTCGATATATTTTCTCTCAACACCATCAAGCCAAAGAACCTGAGCATAGCCCATTTTGTCTGCCTTTTCCTGACCGATAAGAGATGCAGCGTAGTTACCGCCTGCCTTTGCCATACCTGTACCGCCCTTAACGCAACGTACATATTCACGTTCAATAGCGATTTTAACAGGGTCCATACCGTTGGGATAGTAAGAACCAACAGGTGAAAGGATAATAGCAAAAAGGTAGCTGTGTGAAGGATGAACACCGAGGAATTCATCAGTAGCAATAATGAAAGGACGGATATAAAGTGAAGTGCCTTCGTTGTGAGGAACCCAATCACTGTCAACGTCAACAACTGTTTTTATTGCCTCAAGAACCATATCGGGGTCAAGACGAGGAACACAAAGACGGTCGCAGGTGTTGTTCATTCTTTCAATATTCTTCTGAGGACGGAAAAGCTGAATGTCGCCTTCTGCAGTTCTGTATGCCTTAAGACCTTCAAAAAGTTCCTGTGCATAATGGAAAACCATTGCAGAGGGATCAAGAGAAATGGGGCCGTAAGGAACAACTCTGCCATCGTGCCATCCCTGACCGTCGTCATAGTTCATTAAAAACATATGGTCAGTAAAGATTTTACCGAAACCGAGTTTGCTTTCATCCGCAGGTTTTGCCTTAGGAGTTGCAGTTCTTTCAATTTTGAATTCGTAACTCATTGAAATAACCTCTTTTCAATTTGAATGTATTGATTAATAGTCGTAACCGAGTTTAAGTGCGGTTTTGTTTACTTCAAGAAGGTTTGCACGACGAGCTGAAACAACCTTACTGAGAGGTGCGTCAATGCCGTCAAAACCAAGCATGGGAACTTCCTTAAGAAGTTTACCGGTGATAATCATATTAGCAAGGGTGCTGATACCCTGTTCATTAGCAATAGATGTTGCAGGAATGTAGAAAACGTCTACATCTGTTCTTTCAACCTTACGTGAAATAAGGGTTGAATCAACAAAGATTTTACCGCCTGAAACAACTTCATTCTCATATTTATCAAGAGAAGGAAGATTCATTGCAACAAGCACGTCGGGTTTACCAACGATGGGTGAACCGATGGGTTCGTCACTTACGATAACGCTACAGTTAGCAGTACCGCCACGCATTTCGGGACCGTAAGAAGGAAGCCATGAAACCTGCTTATTTTCAAGAAGGCCTTTGTATGCAACAAATTTACCTGCGAAAAGGATACCCTGACCGCCGAAACCTGCAAAAAGAATATTACATGTGTTGCTCATAATTATTTTGCCTCCTCTGCATAAATATCTTTATAAACACCGAGAGGATAATAAGGAAGCATATTTTCCTCAAGCCACTCAAGAGCTTTCTGAGGTGTAAGACCCCAGTTTGTAGGACAGGTTGAAATAACCTCAACAAGTGAGAAGCCCTTACCGTCAAGCTGATTCTGGAAAGCTTTTTTGATAGCAGCTTTTGCTTTTCTTACGTTTGCGGGGTTATTAACTGCAACTCTTTCAAGGTATGCTGCACCATCAACGTTCTGAAGAAGTTCGCAAACCTTTACGGGGTAACCTACTGTTTCAACGTCTCTGCCGTAGGGTGAGGTCTGAGTAACCTGACCGGGAAGAGTTGTGGGAGCCATCTGACCGCCTGTCATACCATAGATAGCATTGTTTACGAAAATAACTGTGATGTTCTCGCGTCTTGCAGCAGCGTGTACTGTTTCTGCAGTACCGATAGCAGCGAGGTCACCGTCACCCTGATATGTGAAAACAACGTTGTTTTCGGGGTCTGCACGTTTTACACCGGTAGCTACTGCCGGAGCTCTACCGTGGGGTGCCTGAATAAAGTCACAAGTGAAATAATCGTAAGCCATAACAGAGCAACCAACGGGTGCAACACCGATTGTTCTGCCGTCAATACCAAGTTCATCAATAACTTCGGCAACAAGTCTGTGGATAATACCGTGTGTGCAACCGGGACAATAGTGAAGCGGTGCATCAGTGAGTGTCTTGGGTTTTTCGAATACTACCATTATTTGTCGCCTCCTTCGTTAACTTCTTCAATCTTTGCAAGTACTTCTTCTGGTGAAGGAATCATACCGCCAACACGGTTGCAAAGGTATACGGGTTTCTTGCATTCTGTTGCAAGTTTAACGTCTTCAATCATCTGACCCATATTCATTTCAACAGAGATAAATGCTTTGCACTTGTCTGCTGCTTCTCTTAACACCTTCTTGGGGAAGGGCCAGAGTGTGATGGGACGAATCATACCAACTTTAATGCCCTTTGCTCTTGCTTCAACAATAGCATTCTTAGCAACACGGGCAGTAATACCGAATGATACAACGCAGATTTCGGCATCGTCCATAAGATATTCTTCGTAAAGCACTTCGTTTTCTTCAATTGTTTTGTATCTTGCAAAACGCTCAAAGTTTGTTTTCTCGAGTTCTTCGGGTTTAAGGTAAAGAGAGTTTACAATATTGTGCTTTCTCTCGCCCTTTGTACCTGTGAGAGCCCAGGGTTTCTCGAATGTTTTAGGTTCAGTTTCGGGAAGTTCAACAGGCTCCATCATCTGACCCATTGTACCATCTGCAAGAATCATTGCGGGCATTCTGTACTTATCAGCAAGGTCAAATGCAGTGCTTGTAAGAGAAGCCATTTCCTGAACTGAAGAAGGTGCAAGAACGATTTTCATAAAGTCGCCATGGCTACCGCCCTTAACTGCCTGAAAGTAGTCGGACTGTGAGGGCTGAATACCGCCGAGACCGGGGCCACCACGCTGAACGTTAACAATAAGTGCAGGAACGTCGCTACCTGCTATGTATGAAATACCCTCGCTCTTAAGAGATACACCGGGGCTTGAAGATGATGTC
>JAZQZU010000085.1:0-2014 GCA_045634165.1 Acutalibacteraceae bacterium | reverse complement strand
AAGAAAATATGCACCTGTTTCCTGTAATACGCTTCAATCACAACAAATTCCTGACTATTTCTTTATAGATGGTGGATTAGACCCTTCTGATGAGGTTATGAAATTAGCCGATAATGTCGCAGAAACTATGATGAGAATGAAGCGTATGAACGAACTTTTAGAACTATTCCCCGGTCTTGATTGTGGCACTTGCGGTACCCCCCGTTGCCGTCGCCTTGCCGAAGATATTGTTCGTGGCTTTGCAAAAGAAGATGACTGTGTTTTCAGAATGAAACAAAATCTTGCACAAATGCAGAACGGTGAAACTTTTGAAAGTCTTATCCCTGCTCCATTCAGAGAAACAAATGATGATAACGATAATAATTAGGTGATTATTTTGACAGTAAAAGATTTAAGCGACAAATTAAATTTAACATTTCTTTGCAACGAAGATAAAGCTACAGACAGAAACATTGATGGTTGTTACTGTGGCGACCTTTTAAGCTGGGTTATGTCACGTGCTGAAGCTGATAACGTATGGCTTACAGTTATGGGTAACGTCAATTCTATTGGTGTTGCTGTTCTCACTGACGTTGCCTGTATTGTTCTCACAGAAAACGCACCACTCGATGATAATGCAAAACAAAAAGCAGATGAAAATGGTGTTATAATTCTTACGACAGATAAAAATTCTTACTGGGTTGCATCGGAGTTTTCTAAATTACAATGAAGCTCTATTATGACTTTCATATCCACTCGGGTTTAAGCCCTTGTGGTGATAACGAAATGACACCAAACAACATCGTAAATATGGCAAAACTTTACGATTTGGATGTCATAGCTTTAACCGACCATAACTCTACTTTAAACTGTCAGGCAGTTATGGATGCCGGTAAAGAAATAGGTCTTACTGTTATTCCTGGTATGGAGCTTTGTACTGCTGAAGAGGTTCACATAGTGTGCCTTTTTCCAAATATAAGAATGGCAAACAAATTCTGTGAATACGTGTATTCAACCTTACCACCTATAAGAAATAAGCCCACCGTTTTCGGTGAACAGTTTGTTTTTGATAAAAATGATAACGTTTTAGGCTTTGAACACACGTTACTTATTACAGCATCAACTATCAGTGCAAACGATGCTGTAAGTATTGTTGCTGATTATGGTGGAATTTGTTACCCTGCACATATCGACAGAAACTCTTACAGCATAATTTCAAACTTAGGTACGATTGACAGTTCATTCAATTTCAACTGCGCTGAAATTGCTGATATTGATACTCTTGATACCTTAAAAAAGCAACACCCTTACTTAAATGAATTAAAAATTCTTTCGGGTTCTGATGCTCATTATTTAGAGCACATGAGATTAAAGGAACATTATATTGAACCAGAAGAGAATTCTATTGAAGCAATTCTTGAATATTTAAAAAAACCTTGTTAAAAGGAGTAAACATATGAACACAGAAACTACCACTTACGATGTTAATAAGCCTATGCGATATGTAGGAAGGCGTGAAACCTTTGCTTATATTTTAAATGATATAGGTGCGAGTCTTAACATCAACGATTTTAAAGAACGTTTTATTTACGACGTTGTTAAAATCGACTTCGGATATCTCGCTATCCAGAATGTCATTGCCACTATCTGGGACACAATAAACGATACATTTATTGGTGTTACTGTAGATAGAACAAGAACACGTTTCGGTAAATTCAAGCCTTACGTTCTTTTTGGCGAAATACCACTTACACTTATAGGTCTTTGTATGTGGTTAATTCCATTTATATTCCCGAATACCGTTGCAACCCATCTCCCGAAGTGGCTTTTCTATTTTGCTATGAGCATAGTTACAGAAACCGCCGAAACATTTACTTCAATAGCAAAAACAGGTTTTCTTGCAACAATAACCCCCGAACCCTTAGAGCGTTCAAGGCTGATTGCTCTTGCAAATGTTACTTCGCACTTAGTTGAAGACTTACCAAAGCAAATTTTCGGTATATTGTTTGACCTTATAGCAAACAAGAAAATTAAT
>JAZQZU010000084.1:0-9823 GCA_045634165.1 Acutalibacteraceae bacterium | reverse complement strand
TCGTAAATACCGAGAAGCTCCTTGAGGCAAACCTTTTCATCGCCGTATTTAACGGTTCCGTTATCGGTAACGGTACCGATAAGCTTGCAGTCAGCTATTTCTTCGGTGGTTTCGATTACGAACGAGCCATAGGAATAGCCGAAGAGCTCGGGCATGGTAACGCCGGAAGCATATTCGAAGCCGAGCATATTACCGAAGCACATCTTCATTACCGCTTCGGCAACACCGCCCATACCGGGGGTGTAGCATGCAACCGCTTTACCATCACGAAGAAGTGCAGTAACCTTGTTGTACACTTCAACAAGTGATGCAGTTACGGGTAAGCCGTTTGCCTCGAACTCGGGTCTAATTACATAAACCTTGTTACCTGCTTTCTTGAATTCGGGTGAAACAATGTCTTTTACTTTTTCTGTTGTAACTGCGAAAGAAACAAGTGTGGGAGGAACGTCGATATCTTCAAAAGTACCGCTCATTGAGTCCTTACCACCGATTGAACCAACACCGAGTTCTTTCTGTGCCTTGAATGCACCGAGAAGTGCAGCAAGGGGTTTGCCCCAACGCTTAGGTTCTTTGTTTACACGTTCAAAGTATTCCTGGAATGTAAGGTATACATCCTCGAATTTAGCACCTGTTGCAATAAGCTTACAGATTGATTCAACAACTGCATAGTATGCACCGTGGTAGGGGCTCTTTTCTGTAATAAAGGGATTGTAACCCCAAGACATAAGTGAGCAGTCGTCTGTGTGTTTCTTTTCAACAGAAATTTTCTGAACCATTGCCTGAATGGGTGTAAGCTGATTCTTACCGCCGAAGGGCATAAGAACTGTACCAGCACCGATTGTTGAGTCGAAACGCTCTGAAAGACCACGTTTTGAACAGATGTTAAGGTCATCTGCCATAGCCTTCATATTATCGGTAAATGTACCGCTGATTTCTTTATCATAGCTTTCGGGCTTTGCGGTTACAACGCCAACATGCTTATCCGCACCGTTGGAGTTAAGGAATTCACGACTGATGTCGCAGATAACCTTACCGTTCCAATGCATAACAAGTCTTGCTTCCTCTGTTACCTCTGCAACGGGACAAGCCTGAAGGTTTTCAGTAGCGGCAAGCTGGAGGAATCTTTCTACATTTTCCTTTTCAATTACAACTGCCATTCTTTCCTGTGATTCAGAAATAGCAAGTTCTGTACCGTCAAGACCCTCGTATTTTTTAGGAACTGCGTTAAGGTCGATTTTAAGACCGTCTGCAAGTTCACCGATAGCAACGGAAACACCGCCTGCACCGAAGTCATTACAACGCTTAATCATAAGTGTTGCTTCTTTATTTCTGAACAATCTCTGAAGCTTTCTTTCTTCGGGAGCATTACCCTTCTGAACCTCTGCACCGCAGGTTTCAAGAGAGTTTGCGGTATGGGATTTTGATGAGCCTGTTGCACCACCGCAACCGTCACGACCTGTTGAACCACCGAGAAGGATAACAATATCACCGGGGTCGGGACATTCACGACGAACATTTTCCTGAGGAGCCGCCGCAACAACTGCACCGATTTCCATACGTTTTGCCGCATAACCGGGGTGGTAAATTTCGTCAACAATACCTGTTGCAAGACCAATCTGGTTACCGTAGGATGAGTAGCCTGCCGCAGCAGTTGTAACGATTGTTCTCTGGGGAAGCTTACCCTTGATTGTTTCAGAAACGGGCTTTAAGGGGTCAGCCGCACCTGTAACACGCATAGCGCCGTAAACGTAAGCACGACCTGAAAGGGGGTCACGGATAGCACCACCGATACAGGTTGCCGCACCGCCGAAGGGTTCGATTTCTGTGGGGTGGTTGTGGGTTTCGTTCTTGAAAAGAAGAAGCCAGGGTTCGCTTACACCATCAACATCAACGTTGATTTTAACAGTACATGCGTTGATTTCTTCGGATTCATCAAGCTTGTCGAGTTTGCCGTTTACACGAAGATATTTAACTGCAACTGTTGCAAGGTCCATAAGGCAAATAGGCTTTGTTCTACCTAATTCTTCCCTTGTTGCAAGGTATTCTTCGTAAGTTTTCTGAAGAAGCTCGTCTTCAAATTCAACGTTATCAATAACAGTAAGGAATGTGGTGTGACGGCAATGGTCGGACCAGTATGTATCAATCATTCTGATTTCTGTTATTGTGGGGTCACGGTCCTCGGATTTAAAGTAATTCTGGCAGAAAGCAATATCATCTGCATCCATTGCAAGACCGTACTCTTTAACGAAGTTTTCAAGACCTGCTCTGTCAAGGTCAATGAAGCCCTCAAGAGTTTTAACCTCTGTGGGGATTTCATACTGCATTGCAAGTGTTTCGTATTTTTCGAGTGTTGCCTCTCTTGATTCAACGGGGTTAATAACGTGCTTTTTGATTTCTGCAATATCCTCTGCAGAAAGGTCACCGTAAAGAGCGTAAACCTTTGCACTTTTTACTGTGGGTCTGTCGCCCTGTGAAATAATCTGAATACACTGTGCGGCAGAGTCTGCACGCTGGTCAAACTGACCGGGTAAAAATTCAACTGCAAAAACAGTTGCACCCTCAAGGTCAACATCGCTTGTTGCAATATCAAGCTGAGGCTCTGAGAAAACTGTTTTAATTGCATAGTTAAAAAGGTCTTCTGTAATATTTTCTGCATCATAACGGTTAATAACACGAACATCTGTAAGGTTATTGATACCTAAAAGTGTACGTGCATCACCTAAAAGAGCTTTTGCTTCGTGAGCAAGTTCTTTTTTCTTTTCAACATAAACTCTGTATACCATTACTTAGTCCTCCAATATAGCAAGTGCTTTTGCGCCGATATCGTGACGATAGAAAGCATTGTCAAAGCTGATTTTATCAACAAGTGCGTAAGATGCCTTAACCGCATCCTTAAGGTTATCTTCAACTGCGGTAACACCTAAAACACGACCGCCGTTTGTAAGAAGTTTGCCATCCTTAAGAGAAGCACCTGCCACATAAACATTATCCTCAACATCTTCGGGAATGTTCATTTCAAAGCCCTTTTCATAGCTTACGGGGTAACCCTCGGATGCCATAATTACACAACAAGCACTTTTTTCGCTGAACTTAACTTCAGTTTCAGCAAGTGTGCCGTTGGTTGTAGCCATCATAACAGTGAGCAAGTCACTTTCAAGAAGGGGTAAAACAACCTGAGTTTCAGGGTCACCGAAACGGCAGTTATATTCAATAACCTTGGGGCCGTCGGGTGTAATCATAAGCCCGAAGTAAAGGCAACCTTTAAATGTTCTGCCCTCTTTGTTCATAGCGTCAATTGTAGGAAGGAAAATCTTTTCCATACATTCTGCCGCAATATCGGGTGTATAACAGGGATTGGGAGCGATTGTGCCCATACCGCCTGTGTTAAGACCTGTATCATTATCCCCTGCTCTCTTATGGTCCATTGATGAAACCATGGGAGCAACTGTTTTACCGTCTGTAAATGCAAGTACGGAAACCTCGGGACCTGTAAGGAATTCTTCAACAACTACGTTGTCACCGCTTGTGCCGAACATTTTGTCCTGCATCATGGAAACAACCGCCGCCTTAGCCTCGTCACGTGTCATTGCAATAATAACACCTTTACCGAGAGCAAGTCCATCAGCCTTGATAACTGTGGGAATGGGTGCAGTCTCGAGATATTCAAGGGCTTTGCCCATATCGTTGAATACTTCGTAAGCTGCAGTGGGAATACCGTATTTTTTCATAAGGTTCTTTGAGAAAACCTTACTACCCTCGATTATTGCCGCCTTACCTTCAGGGCCGAAGCAAGGAATACCCTTTTCGTTAAGAGCATCTACGCAACCGAGCACCAACGGGTCATCGGGTGCTACAACTGCATAATCAATTTTGTTTTCTACTGCAAATTCTACAATCCTGTCAATATCCTTTGCGCCGATATCCACACAGGTTGCATCCTTTGCCATACCGCCGTTTCCGGGAAGTGCAAAAATCTCGGTAACGTCTTTATTTTCTTTTATTTTCTTGATGATAGCGTGTTCACGACCGCCACCACCGACAACCATAATCTTCATTTAAATCACCATCTTTTTGGTTTTTTAATATGTACTTTGTGCATTTTGAATTTGAAAGAAAATTGTTCAGAGTGCCTTGTTTAGTCGAGCGGTGCCGTATGAAGATACTGCCCCGAGGCTAAACAGGTGCTATGGGCAATTTTACTCAAATTCTCTTAGTGGTGGAATAATCTCATACCTGTGAATGCCATTGACATTCCGTATTTGTTTGCACACTCAATAACAACATCATCACGGATTGAACCGCCGGGCTCTGCAATGTATTTAACACCGCTACGTTTTGCACGTTCAATGTTATCGCTGAAGGGGAAGAAAGCATCTGAACCGAGAGCAACACCGTCGATTGTTTCGAAGTAAGCCTTTACATCCTCATCTGTAAGGGGTTCGGGTCTTTGGGTAAAGTATTTCTGCCAGTTGCCCTCTGCGCAAACATCTTCTTCGTTCTTGTTGATGTAGCCGTCGATAACGTTATCGCGGTCGGGTCTGCCGAGGGTATCTTTAAAGGGAAGGTTAAGAACCTTTTCGTGCTGACGAAGGAACCATGTATCTGCCTTTGTACCTGCAAGACGTGTGCAGTGAATTCTTGACTGCTGACCTGCACCAACACCGATTGCCTGACCGTCAACTGCGTAGCAAACTGAGTTTGACTGTGTATATTTAAGGGTAATGAGAGAAATTATAAGGTCACGGATTGCGCTTTCGGGCATATCCTTGTTTTCAGTAACAATGTTTGTAAGAAGTTCACGGTTGATTTCGAAATTGTTTCTGCCCTGTTCAAAGGTGATACCGTAAACCTGCTTATGCTCAATAGGAGCGGGAACGTAATCGGGGTCGATTTTAACTATATTGTAGTTACCTTTTCTCTTGGATTTAAGAATTTCAAGTGCTTCGGGCTCGTAGCCGGGAGCGATGATACCGTCGGAAACTTCACGCTGAATAAGCTTAGCGGTTGTAACGTCGCAAACGTCTGAAAGAGCAACCCAGTCACCGAAAGAGCACATTCTGTCAGTACCTCTTGCTCTTGCGTATGCACAAGCTAAGGGAGATTCGTCAAGACCTTCGATATCGTCAACGAAACAAGCCTTTTTAAGCTTATCGGAAAGCGGAATACCAACTGCCGCAGAAGTGGGGCTAACGTGCTTGAAGGATGTAACTGCGGGAAGTCCGAGAGCTTCTTTAAGCTCCTTAACCAACTGCCAGCTGTTAAAAGCATCAAGGAAATTTATAAAACCGGGTCTGCCGCAGAGAATTTCGATAGGAGGCTCACTGCCGTCAGCCATAAAGATTTTTGCAGGTTTCTGGTTGGGATTACAACCATATTTTAATTCAAATTCTGTCATACCCTTTTACTCCTAATTTATTTATTTTTGTTAACTATTCTTGAATCGTATTTACCTGTTTCAAGGTCAATATATCTTACGAAAAGAGAAACCTTATTGTCCTCGTTAAGGTTCTTCCAGATGATATCTGTAAGAGTGTCGATATCTGTTTCGGGAAGTTCAAGTGTTTTGGGCTCACCCTCAAAGCTGGGAAGAGGATTACCGTCGCATTTGTATGTATGGATAAACTTTGCTTTACCGGGAAGAGGATTTGAATAAGCAAATGTATATCTCTGACAGGATGAACCGTCGCCGTCCGCAGATTTAAGAATGGACATTGCGTAGTTCATATCGCCGTTTTCAAGGCGGATAATACCTGAAATACGGGGTGTGTAGTTAGGAGCATCGTCCTCAAACTCACGGGTGCGAAGTGCCTGTTCAAAGGTCATCTGCTTGTCCATTAATTCGTAAATTGTATCGGTCTGGTCACCGTTTGTAACGATTGTTTTGTTACCGAGAACTCTTACGGGAGCGTAGATAATAAGGTGGGGGTCAACCATTTTGGACTCGTCAAAAGCCTGAGTTCTGATACCCTCGCCGTCTTCAACGAAAACTCTGTTACGACTGTTTTCGCTTCTGCCCATTATAAAATATGCTGTAACTGCCTTTTTACCGTCGGCACTTTTACCGATGATAATACCTCTGCCGTGATAAGGGAGAGAATTAAGTTCATTTTCAAGATTTCTGATTTCCATAGTAATTTTCCTTTATTCAATAATTGTTTTACCGTCTTTAACAGTTATCCTGCCATCGCAGAAAAGCTGAACTGCTTTGGGAAGAATCTTCCATTCTGCCTGTTCCATAATCCTTTTCTGTAAGGTTTCGGGGGTGTCCCCTTCCATAACGTCAACCGCCTTCTGAAGAATAATGGGACCTGCGTCACATTCTGCGGTTACGAAGTGCACCGTTGCACCTGAAACCTTAACACCCTTTGCCAAAGCGCTTTCGTGAACGTGAAGTCCGTAAAAGCCTTTGCCACAGAATGAAGGGATAAGTGCAGGATGAACGTTAATCATCTTGTTTTCGAACACGTCGCATACGTTTTCGTCAAGGATTGTCATAAATCCTGCGTAAACTATCAAATCCGCTTTTTCTTCAAGAAGTGCGTCGCGCATTGCCTTACTGTATGAAGCGATGTCGGAATAATCCTTTCTTACAAGCACTCTTGTTTTGATGCCGTTATGGTCGGCTCTTGTAAGTGCGTAGGCATCCGCCTTTGAGGAAATAACACAGGTGATTTTGCCATTGCCAAGTTCACCGCGTTTTTCTGCATCAATAAGAGTCTGTAAATTCGTTCCGCCACCGGAAACGAGCACTACTATGTTTTTAAAAGACATTTTATTCACCTTATTCGAGAATAATTTTATCGTCGCCTTCAATAATCTCACCGATTACGTAAGCATCAATGCCGTTATCTTTAAGAACTGAAAGAGAAAGTTCTACTTCTTCAGCAGGAACTACGATGCTCATACCTACACCCATATTGTAAGTGTTGAACATATCGCGTTCAGGAATATTGCCCCATTTTGCAATAACGTCGAAGATGGGAAGAACTTTAACAGCGGACTTGTCAATTTTTGCGCACAAGCCGTCGGGAATTGAACGGGGAATGTTTTCGTAGAAACCGCCGCCTGTAATGTGAGAAATACCCTTAACGTTAACCTTTTCAAGAAGAGCAAGAACGGGTTTAACGTAAATCTTTGTGGGAACAAGTAAAGCTTCTGCAATACTCTTGCCGCCTAATTCTTCACGTTCAACGTAAAGCTCGGGGTTATTGTTATCAATATCAAAAACCTTACGGCATAAGCTGAAGCCGTTAGAGTGAATGCCTGTTGAGGGAAGTGCAATTACAACGTCACCTGCAGCCATCTTGCTGTTATCAATCATTTTGGGTTTATCAACTATACCAACTGCGAAGCCTGCAAGGTCGTAATCTTCAACGGGCATAAGACCGGGATGTTCTGCAGTTTCGCCACCTGTAAGGGCCGCACCTGACTGAACACAACCTTCTGCAACACCTGCAACTATTTCTGCAATTTTTTCGGGAATATTTTTACCGCAAGCGATATAGTCAAGGAAATATAAGGGTTTTGCACCAACACAAATAATATCGTTCACGCACATAGCAACTGCGTCAATACCGATTGTATCGTGCTTATCCATAAGAATAGCTAATTTAACTTTAGTACCGCAACCGTCAGTACCTGAAACTAAAATGGGATGCTCCATTCCGAGAGCTGAAGCAAGGTCAAAGCAACCACCGAAACCGCCAACGTCATCCAATGAACCTTCGTTACGGGTTCTGGCAACGTGTTTTTTCATAAGCTCAACTGCTTTGTAGCCTGCAGTAATATCAACGCCTGCAGCTGCGTAACTTTCTGATCTTGAATTCTTCATTGTTCTTTCTCCTTAAAAATTTATTTCAAGTGATTTATTAACCTTTTCCGTTCCAGCAATATGTGCAAAGCTCATCTGCCGGAATACCGATTGCTTCAATAATTCCTTCAAGTGACTGGAATTCAAGTGAAGCGAAATGGAGTTTTTTGCAAATTGCCTTACGCATTTTTGCGCCACGTTCTGTTGAAGCATCGCTGTACTCATCAATATGCTTGAAGCCTTCTTCACCCTCAAGCTCCATTATGGTGCTTCTTGAAATCAAATCCAAATCGGAAGTACCTCTTGAGAAGTTAAGGTATTTACAACCGTACATGATGGGAGGACAAGCAGAACGCATATGAACCTCCTTAGCGCCGTTCTCATAAAGGAACTCAACAGTTTCACGAAGCTGAGTACCTCTTACGATACTGTCGTCAACAAAAAGAAGTTTTTTGTCTTTAATCAATTCGTGAACGGGTATCTGTTTCATCTTAGCTACCCTGCTACGTTCACGTTGATTTGAAGGCATAAAGCTACGGGGCCATGTGGGTGTGTATTTAATGAAGGGTCTTGCAAAAGGAACACCGCTTTCATTAGCGTAACCTATGGCGTGGGGTGTACCTGAATCGGGAACACCGCTTACGTAGTCAATACCCTGAGCAACGTCAAGAAGTTTATCGGTCTTTGCCATAATCTGACCGTTTCTGTAACGCATTACCTCAACGTTCACACCCTCGTAGCATGAAGTGGGGTATCCGTAATATGACCAAAGGAAAGCACAGATTTTCTTTTTCTTTCTGGCGGGTGATAAAATCTCAACATTATCAGCAGAGATTTCAACTATTTCGCCGGGACCCAACTCTTTGTAATCTTCGTAGCCGAGTTTCTTATACGCGAAATCCTCAAAGGATACGCAGAAACCGTCTTCACGTTTACCTACAAGAACGGGAATTCTGCCAACCTTATCACGAGCGGCAATAAGATTTCCATCCTCTTTGAGAATAAGAATTGAAGCAGTACCGTCTATAACGTCCTGTGCAAACCTGATACCCTCGGCAAAGTCCGACTTCTGGTCAATCATAGCCGCTACAAGCTCGGAAGCGTTAATGCCCGTAACACCTGTAGTGGTCATAGCACCGAAGTGACCGCCACTGAATGAGAGATACTGTTTTACAAGAGCATCACTGTTGTTGATTATGCCGATAGTACATATAGCATAAAGACCGTGGTTTGAACGGATAAGCAAGGGTTGTGCATCTGCGTCGCTGATGCAACCTACAGCCGACTTACCTTCCATTTCATCAAGAATCCTTTCAAACTTAGTTCTGAAAGGTGAATTTTCAATTTTATGAATTTTTCTCTGCATACCCAGTTCAGCGTCCATCGCCGCCATACCTGCGCGACGAGTACCTAAGTGTGAGTGATAGTCAACACCGAAGAAGGTATCGAGAACGGCATCGTTCTTAGATGCCACACCAAAAAAACCGCCCATATATACACCTCTGTGGGAATATAAAATTTAAAATGTAAAATTAAGTAAAATAATGCGAAGCTTATCATCCCTGTGCGTAGCATAGGGATGGGGACCAAAAGCAACGCTTTTGGTGGTGGGTAGTTCTCTTTCTATTTTCCATCAGTCGGATAGAAAGTGTAGCTACCACCATAACCCTGCTATGATTCCGCATTACGAATTACGCATTATATTTTTCTTCAATCGCTTTATTCTTTTCAAGAACTGTTGCTGTATCCTTTGCACGCTTGTCTGCAAGCTTCTTTTCAAGAACGGGTTCTGAAAGTGAAAGCATTTCAATAGCCAAAAGAGCCGCGTTAACCGCACCGTCAATAGCAACTGTTGCAACGGGGATACCTGAAGGCATCTGAACTGTTGAAAGGAGAGCTTCCATACCGCCTAAGTTCTGTGACTTAATGGGGATACCGATAACGGGTAATGTTGTGTTAGCGGCAACAGCACCTGCAAGGTGAGCCGCCATACCTGCTGCGGCGATTAAAACA
>JAZQZU010000083.1:0-51703 GCA_045634165.1 Acutalibacteraceae bacterium | reverse complement strand
AGCATTAATGTCCTCCCACAAGGGGTATTTTTCACTATTAAGCCCAAGTTCCTTTGCCATATCGTAAATGCCCTTGAACAGGAGCTTTACAAGACCCAAGGAGTTTATTGCGTTTACAGTGTTAACCTGACCAAAATGAGTAATATATTTAAAATTCTTACCGCGGTAGTAGGGAATTTCGTGGGCGGCATCACCCTTGATTACGTATCTGTCACCTTTTTTTACGAGGAAATCTTCCCAGAATGCAGCGGTATTCAGTACGAAGTCATAGTAATTCTCTTTTGCGTATTCCTTGTCGTAGGTTGAAAACCAATGCATTAAGGGAATTACGCAGGCGTAGGCGGCGTGGCTTTTCTGACCGAGGAAAAGTACGCCGTGTTCCTTGCACTCTGGCATACTGTAAACGTCAAGAGCCTTGGGTCCGAAGCTTACAGGAAAAGCATAACCCTTGCAACCGAAAAGCTTAGCCATTCTTTCCGCTTCGCCCTTCATTTCGTTGACGGGTGTCATATATCCGTCAAAAAGTTCGGGATGGTTTGCAGAGAAAATGCAGTAATAGGGAGCCTCGTAGTTGTAGTTCATATGGTAATCTCCCGCCCAGGGGAAGAAGTCATCGGTTACAAAGTTGCCGAAAAGACCTGGGGGAAATTCAGTATTTCCCATACACCCTGCAAGGTGATAAAGGCTTGAATTATAGTATTTTTCAATTTCCTTATCCTGAAGTGTAACTTTGGACTGAGAGAAGAAAGTTCCCCACTTTGCCTGTGTTTTTGTTTTGTCAGCATCGTAATCGACATTAAGAACCATATCAATGCTATTGTTTATGTAATCATCAGAATCGAAATTTGAAACAACCGAAACACAGTAACGTGTAATATTAAATCCGTCTGACATTTTAGTGTCAATTGTCTTTAAGCAGACACAAACTGCAGATTCTCTGTTAACTTCTTCACCGCGGAATTTACGAGAATAGCATTTAACTCCCTTTTCCACAATTTCGGAATTCACAGAATTACAGGTATCGGGAAGTTCAATTTCAACAACAGGACACTCGGCACCCTCGGGAGTTCTGACTTCAAAGTAAATACTGTTCTCGGGCGCAACAAAAAACTCCATTGACATACTCTTGAAATTACAATCAAGAAGACCCTTGTCAAAATACTGCTTAATGTTATACTCGCTCAAATCAACATCTTTGATTAACAGATTACCAACGGTTTTTATACCACCGTCCTTGTGTGCTCCGGGTGTGAATTTCCAGAAATCGCATTTTGAAATGTGAATAATGAGGTTTTTATCATCATTATCAAAAACAACACCCAAATCACCATTACCGCACATAGCCCCTGCAGGAATTTTATAAAGAACCTTGCCATCGACTGTGTTTATGGGCTTTGAGGTTATTTCGTTAAAATAAGTATTCATATTATCACCAACCAACATTTATTATAAATTTTTTCAAACATTAAATCAAGTGATAAATGTGATTATTTTCAACACCCCACCTATATCTTTTTGTTTACTTACAAGTTGTGGGTGTGGTATAATTGTTACAGGATTTCATTTATAAAAACTGTGGGGAGGGATTAATTTGTTAAAAACTAAGCTTGAGTTTGTTGGCGACAAACCAATGATAAATGTTGACGGGGTGCTCCGCACTCCCCTTGCATACACTACATATTTTGACGAGTGTGGTGAGTGGTCGGATTTTATAAAAAGTGGCTACAGAATGTTTTTCGTGAATGTTTCGTTCACGGATTTACCCATTAATAACGTTACGGGTTTTACTCCTTTCAGGACGGGTGTTTTTGAGAGCGATGCCCCAGATTATACGGAGTTTGACAAAAATGTTAGGGACATTATTGCTCTGTGTCCCGATGCACTAATTTTTCCGAGAATCAACATTGCTATGCCACGGAAATGGATTGCCGAGAACTCTTATGAAACGGTAACCACCCCCACAGGTGCTCGTGAATCCCTCTTTTCGGACGTTTTTATGCGTGACGGTGCCGAGTTTTTGACAGAACTTTTCACCCACATCAGGAATGCGGATTATTGGGGTAATATTGCGGGATATCAGCTTTGCGGTGGTACTACTCAGGAATGGATGCACCACGACCTTTTCGGTTCATTTTCCGAGATGGGGCTCCAAAAATTCCGCAAATGGGCTTTTGAAAAATATAATATTGAGGACATAAACCTCCCCTCAAAAGAGGATTTTGAGAAGGGCATTTTCACCGATGAAACTAAGAAATACTACGAATTCTGTTGTAACGAACACACCAAAACCATAGAGCATTTTGCCAAGGTTACAAAGAATTTTACTGAAAACTCTCAAATTGTTGGTGTCTTTTACGGCTACAATGCCTTTGTCCCGGACTGTCTTTGGGGTTTGCAGGGGCTTTGGAGTATTATTGACTCCCCTTATATTGACTTTTTCTCCTCTCCATGTTGCTACGACCACAACCGAGAATTAGGCTTCGACTGGGGTGATATGCTCCCTGTGGACAGTATTAAACTCCACAAAAAGCTCTGCTTTATTGAGTGCGATATACGCACCCACTTAACTCGAAGAATGCAGAACTCACGCCCCGGTGAATACCCCGAGGATATTCTTCCCTTGGTAAACTCTGAGGGACATAAAACCGTGTGGTGCGGACCCGAAACCTTTGAACTTTCCCTTTCTGCAATACGCAAAGCCTTTTCACGTCAGATTACAAAACACTCGGGTATATGGTGGTTTGATATGTGGGGCGGTTGGTACCACCACGAAGATATTATGAGAGACCTCACAAAAATGCGCCTTATTTACGAAAAAGCAAACCAACAGAACGTGAATGCCGACTTTGCAGAGGTAGTGCTTTTCATTGACGAAAAAGCATACAGGAATCTTCCTCGTGGCAATGGTAACCTTAACACGGTTAATCACCTGAGAGTTAAAATGGGTACTTCCGGAATACCCTTTGACACTTATATGGTTGAGGATGCTGAAAAAATCCTCGGAAGATACAAGGCGGCTATATTCACTGCACCCATCCCTTCAGAAGAAGGCAAAAAGGCAATTGAATTGTGTGAAAAGTTAGGAATTCCCTGTATTTCAGTAGCGGGCAATCCTATTTTTTACACCACCGACGAAGTTCGGAAGATGCTCATTTCCTTTGGTGTTCATTGCTACAACCCCGATGGTTGCGTAGTTTACCGCGGAAACGGTATTCTTGGTATTCACACCGTAACAGATGGCAAAACAAAAATAACCCTGCCACGAAAAAGCAAGGTCAAGGCATTGCTTGGTGCAGAGCATGAAGAATCTGAGACAGATGAAATTATAATTAACGCACCAAAACACAGTACTGTAATTTTTGAAATAAAAGACAGATAAGGAAAAGACCACACTATTGAGAATTGTCCCGATAATGTGGTCATATTTTATGCAAGATATTCTTCTGCGTAATGAACCGCCACAGCCCCGTCAGCAACTGCCGTAACAACCTGGCGAAGCACCTTAGTGCGAACGTCACCTACGGCAAAAACGCCATCAACATTAGTTCTTGTGGATTCGTCGGCAACTATATAACCACCTTGGTCAAGCTCTAGTACGCCATCAAGAAACTCTGTTGCAGGTTTTCTGCCGATGCTTATGAAAACACCGTCGCAGGAAATCTCACTTACCTCGCCTGTTTGAAGATTCCTTATTTTTACACCCTTTACTCTTTCATCGGATATAAGTTCACTTACGGAACTGTTCCACAAAAATTCTACGTTTTCCGCTTTCATAAGAGGCTCATGATAGACTTTAGTTGCTCTTAATTTATCACGACGGTGAACAAGAATTACTTTTGCGGCAAGTCGTGAAAGATAGAGGGCATCCGCTACCGCGGAGTTACCGCCACCCACAACTATAACAGTTTTGTTTTTATAAAATCTTCCGTCACAATGTGCACAGTAATGCACACCTTTACCCACAAGGGTTTCCTCGTTGGGGAGCTCTAATTCACGGGGATTTGCACCGGTTGATACAATAACCGTTTTTGCAAAGTAACTGCCCGAGGTTGTTTCGATTTTCTTGACTTTATCCGAAAAATCTACCGAAAGCACTTGAGCATACTCTGTTACGGCTCCGAACCTTTCGGCACCCTGTTGCATTTTAAAACCCAAGGTAAGACCATCTATGCCCTCATCAAAACCGGGGTAATTATCAATATCGCCCGTAAGAGCCATCTGTCCGCCCGGGGATAATTTCTCTATCAGAACGGAATCCAACCCCGCGCGAGAAGCATATAATGCAGCTGTATAGCCCGCAGGACCTCCGCCGATTATAATTAAATCATAGATATGTTCCATACTCATTCTCTCCATTTTTATCTTAATTCTTAAACCTTCTTAATATCACAATAAAAACTCCATCTTAATTGACATTTTAATACCCCATATAGTAAAATATAACGGTAGATTTCATTTAAAGGAAGTTTAATCAATGAACTGTAATTTCGACGCTGTTTTTAAAGAAAACTTCCCTTTTTGGGATAATCTGGATAAAGCTGAGCAGGAGCACATCTGTAAAAACTCCCAATCGGTAACATTTCCGAAGGGCAGTAACGCCCACGATAGTTCCGAATGTTCGGGTGTTTTCTTTATTCTTTCAGGTTGTCTTCGTGTTTACATAATGTCCGAAGAGGGAAAAGATATTACTCTTTACCGATTACATAAGGGCAGTATGTGTATGCTCTCTGCTTCCTGTGTGTTACAAAGCGTCACATTTGATGTTTTTATAGATGCCGAGGAAGACAGTGAATGCGTTGTTATAAGCGGACCAGCTTTTGCCTCGGTTTCCGAACGCAACCCCGAAATTAACATATTCGCCTTAGAATTAGCTGTAAGCCGTTTTTCCGATGTAATGTGGGTTATGCAACAGATTTTATTTATGAGCGTTGATAAGCGCTTGGCAATTTTTCTGATTGACGAGGCTAACCGCACAGGCTCAGATATAATAGAACTTACCCACGAACAGATTGCTAAGTATATGGGCTCCGCTCGTGAGGTAGTTTCAAGAATGCTCAAATATTTTTCTAATGAAGGTCTGGTTGAAGTCAACAGAAAAGGCGTTAAAATCATTGACAAGAAGCGTTTAAGAGATTTAACCCTCTAATAATTTAAGAATTTGTGGTTTGGGTCTAGCTCCCGACACCTGATTAACAACTTCGCCATTCTTAAGAACTACTAATGTGGGTATACTGAAAACTCCGAACTCCTGCGCCAATTCCTCTTGCTCGTCCACATTGACCTTACCTACAAGGTACTGAGGATTTTCTTCGGCGATCTCATCTACTATGGGGGCTACCATTCTGCAAGGGTTGCACCATTCGGCGTAGAAATCAAGGAGAACAGTTTTCTCGCTATTTTTTACTTCGTTAAAATTATTTTTATTTACATTCAATACTGACATAAATCATACATCCTTTCTTTTCTTTGTGATTTTATTATATGCAAATATATTTATTTTTTCTGTGACAAAGTCACAAAATCCCTATACTAAAAACTAAAACGGAGATGGTAAAATGAAAAAATTACGAAATAACGCTATTGTTGATACAAGTCTCAGTACTGTATTTTTGGGTCTTATAATATACTCAGCATATTCCCTTTGGTATATGTTCAGCGGAACTGAAAGCGGATTTGACGTTCACCTTTGCAACGTTCTTTCGGGCTTAGGTCTCGGTTGGTTCCTTGTATTATTCGTAAAAACGGCTTTTAAAAAGGCTAATTGGATACCCCTCCTCATATCATTCCTGGCAGGTAACGGTCTATTTCATGCCACTTTATGGAGCATTAACGCCGCAATCAACACCCCCGAGGGTTATTTTAACGAAGATGTGGTTATTTACACCTACACCGTTGTTTTCGCTTTATCGGCAGTGCTCCTCTTAGTTTCATTTATAATTAAAGCGAGAAACAAACTTGCAGTTTTAAATATAATTCTTGCGATTATATATTTTGTTATTTCCTGCGGAGGTGTTTACGTTTTGAATATTGAAAACATAAAAGCCCTCAGTTACAAGCAAAACATTAAATTTGACACCATCAGTGCCCAAGAAATGGCTATTACCGAAGGCGAAAAAAAACTTTGCGCAAAATGGTTTAATGATAATTTCTTTAGTATAAATGCTAATTATCCCTTTACTTTTAAAGTAGATGGTGAAGAATTCGACCCAGCAGAATGGGATTTGGGTATGTCCGAAGCACCTGATTTCGGTGCTGTTTACCAAGGCGGTAAAACCGAAAATATAATTTTAACTAACAAAGACAACGGTCTTAAATTAACCGTTGAAACTACAATTTTTGAAAACAACGCAACCTGTCAATGGAAGGTTTTCATTGAAAACACCGGTAAAGAAAACTCGGGCGTTATCAGTGATTTTTACGCTATTGACTCATCCTTTGAAACGGGCAAAGCCGACCTTTACTACTCAATGGGTAGTAACACCGCCGCAAGTGACTTTTCACTTATTAAAAAGAGCCTTGGTATTTTAGAAAAGAAATTCAGTGCTACCGATGGTAAACCCACCGAGGCTTTCCTCCCCTATTTTAACATCCATGGCGAAGACTACGGTATGATTTTAGGTATCGGTTGGACGGGTCAATGGGCAGCGGGACTTTCCGAAAGTGGCGGTACAACTAAAATCAACGCAAAACAAGAGAATTTCAAAGCATATCTTCTTCCCGGTGAAAGTGTTCGTTCACCCCTTATTTCAATTTCATTCTATGAAAATGACAATGCCCTCAAAGGCTTTAACATTTTCAGAAACTGGATTATGGACTGCGTTTACCCCGAAAACGTAACAAATAACTATTACACCGTAATGGAAGTTGCAGGTCCCACATCCACAAGAACTACGGATGAAATCATTGACATTCTCGATAACGAAATTGATAAGTCCGTTTACGAAAACATCTACGCTTTCTGGATGGATGCAGGCTGGTACACTTACAATGAGGGTTGGTACGACGGAGTTGGAAACTGGACAGTTGACACATCAAGATACGATAATGGTATTGCAGAACTTTCTGATTATGCCGCTGAAAAAGGTCTTAAACACACCCTTTGGTATGAACCCGAAAGAGTATGGCCCGGGACACATTTCCATAATGTAGGCTCCAAAAATGAAGAATGGCTCATTACAGTTGATGGCGATGATAACATTATGTGGAACCTGGCAAACGAGGAGGCTTTCACGTATTATTGCGAATACCTTCTTAACTCTATGAAAGAGAACAAAGTCACGGTTTATCGTCAGGACTTTAACTATCCGCCCCTTAAATACTGGCAGAAAGCCGACAAGGAATTCTATGACGGCAGAACGGGTATCTGCGAAAATCACTATGTAACAAACCTTTATAACTTCCTTGACTACCTTACCGAAAATATTGAAGGACTTATTATTGACAACTGTGCTTCGGGCGGTAAACGACTTGACCTCGAAATGACCTATAGAAGTATCGCTTTCTGGAGAAGTGACTACAACTGTTCTTATCACCCCGATCTGTTTGATGCAACTCAGTCACAAACCTACGGTGCTTCATTCTGGTTACCCATTACAGGTACAGCTCTCTGGATGGAAAGCGAATACTCCGGAAGGTCCGCTATAATGCCATTGATGTTAATGGACTTTTACTCCCATCAACACCCCGATTTCAGTTACCATAACGAACAACGTGAATTAATGGGCGGAAATTATTATCCCCTTGATTTCGGTAGTTTTGACAACGATAAAATGTTGGCTATGGAGTTTATTTCAGAGGATGCTATTTCGGGAACCGCTTTGATTTACAAACGCGAAAAGGTAACCGACACTGAATACACAGTTAAACTTAACGGTCTTGCTGCTTCAAAAACATATAAAATTTATGATATTGATAAACCTGATACAGTTCACACATTTACCGGCGAAGAGCTTATGACAAAAGGTATAACCCTTCCCCTTCCCGAAGGTGCAAAGGCAATTATACTTATGTTTAACGCAGAATAAAAAAATTCCCCTCTTACCAAAAGGGAGCGTAAATAAGGGATTTATTAGGTTTAAATTTGCTATTTTCCCTTAATACTTTATGAAAAAGCATCGTAGGCGCCAGCCTTACGATGCTTTCGTCATTTCGTCTGAACGAAAACTATCTAAATTTTAACTGCGTAGCACCTTAAATCTTTTAAATTTGGATGCAGAGCGAGACACAAATGAGAGGGCACCATGACGGGTTCCCTCGCATTTTAACAAAGCTATGCGCCAAAGTTAATGATTTAAGGCTATTAAATCCCTAATTTACACTCCCTTTTGGTAAGAGGGGAATTTTTTTGAATTTATTTTGCTTCGTAATCGAATGTGTAGTTATGGAACCCTGAGGAATAAACTTGCTTACCATCAGGTAAAACCCACATTGCCTCAACATTTTCTGTTTCTTCAACAAGTGATTTGCCTTCTTCATAATCCATAAGGAAAAGAGCTGTCGAAAAAGCATCGCCAAGACCCGAATCATTTGTTATAACCGATACTGATTTATATTTTGTACCCGGCATCAAAGTTTCCGGGTCGATTATATGATGATAATTTTCACCATTTACCACGTAAAACCTTTGGTAAGAACCACTTGTTACAATAGTTTCACCCGATAACTCAACGTACTCAATAAAGGGCTTTTCTTCATTATCTGTGTCAGGGTTTTCTATTCCTGCTTTCCAAGGGGTGTTTTTGTCCCCTGCATTGCCTATTGTTCGTATATTACCGCCCACGTTAAGAAGAACGTCGGTTATACCCTTCTGTTCAAGATAAAGGCAAATCTGCTCAACAGCGTAACCCTTGGCAATAGCGCCTACATCAAGAAACATCAACGGATCAGCAATATATACCGTACTATTTTCTTCATCTATTATAAGGTTATTTATATCAGTGTGTTTTTCGGCTTCAAGTAATTTTTCCATAGGAGGCAACTTTGCCTTTGAGGGTTCATCCATACCCTCGCTTCTGTAATCGTGCCAGATGGATAACACACTACCCATAGCAATATTGACCTTACCATCGGTTACTCTATACATTTCCTTTGCAAAAAGAAGCAAGTCAATAATCTTCTGATCAACCTTTATAACCTGGTGTTTGCCGTCGGTAACGTCATTTACAGTTACAAGGTTTGTAAAATCCTCATATCTGTTATAAATGGTGTAAAGCCTATGATATTCCTTTAAAAGCGCCGTAACCTCATCACAAAGAGCTTTAAATTCATCTTCTGTTTCAGTATATGCCGTTATGATGGATACAGTATCGAAATAATCGAAATAGTGTGCCGAATGTTTCTCTTTTTCAGTAGCTTTGCAAGAGGCAAAGGACAACACTTGCAAAACCGCTAAAATCACTACCATAAAACCAGAGATGATTTTCTTCAAGACTTTCACCACCTTTCAAATAAGTTGAATTGTCGAGAAAACGGCAAAATGTTGCGGTTTTATCGACAAATTTGGGGGATGTTGCGAGAGCAACATCCCCCTTTGAATTGCAATTTAATTATTTCGCTGCTTTTTCTGCTGCGGCAATCATATCACCAATAGCCATTGTGCAACCTGCTGCTGCAAGATCGCCAACTGCATAAGTGTCTGCACCTGCGAATGCTGCGAAATCAGAAGCAGTTTTACCAACAAGAGCTGCATCGAAAGCTGCTGCCTGTTCAAACCACTCTGCGGGCTGACCTTCGCTACCGTCGTGCTTCTTACCGAATGCTTTCATGTTGTAGTCATAGCCGAGTTCAAGTTTTGTTTTGATTTCAGCTTTAACATCAGATGTAACTACACCCTTAGCATCAAACTTAACTGCCAACTGAACACAGTCAGTTTTAGAAACAACAACTTTACCGTCAGCGTCAACAACTGCTGCAACAACTGTTGAGTCAATCTGATCTAAACCTTCTGATTCTTCAGAAGCATCCTTATTTGAGTAGGAGTTTGAAGAAACAATAGCAAGGTTAAGTTTGTTATCTGCTGTTGCCTTTGATTCAGCTGCATTAGCAATAGCCTTTTCAAGAGCTACCACGAAATCAGCTACGTTCATTGTGCAACCTGCAACTGCAAGATCGCCAATAGCGTAAGCATCTTCGCCCATCATAGCCTTAACTTCGTCAAGAGTTTTGCCCACTGCTGTTGTCATAAATGCATCAGCCTGTGCATCCCACTCTGCGGGTGCGCCTTCGCTACCATCGTGCTTCTGACCGTATGCTGCCATACCGTAGTCAGCACCTTTTTCATACTTTGTTCTGAAATCTTCAGTAGCAATAATTTTACCTTCTGAAGTCCAAGCGGGTTTAAACTGAGCAGTATCAAGGTCGATAGCTACGATCTTGCTATCTGCATCAAGAAGAACTGCAACTGCAGTTGTGTTGAATTCGCTTGCACCATTTGTTTCACCGTCAGCGTCAGTTGTTTTACCATAGCTTGAAACAACGCCCATACCGAACTTTAATGTTGTTGCGGGAGCATCAGGAGTTTTTTCTTTGCCACAGCCAACCATTGCGAAAACGGATAAAGCTAAAATAGCAACGAGAGCAATACTAATTACTTTTTTCATGATTTTTTCTCCTTTGAATTTTTTAGCATAAGCCTTACATATTATGACAAAAATGAGACAGATTGTCAACATTTTATTGGCATTAAACGATATTTTTTACTATTTATCTTTTATTTTACCAAGGGATTTAATAAGCAACATTCCCGCAAGACCAATAAACACACCTGCTATTGTTCCTGTAATTGCAAGAATTATCATGTAGTAGCCGATTTGCACTGTATCAAACAAAAATATTGCTACGAATATCTGACCCAAATTGTGGGAAACACCACCAACAATACTGGTACCCACTGTAGAAAAAACTTTTATTTTTTTGCAGAGTGCCATAAGCACTATACTAAGCGATGCACCTGCAAAACTATAGGCAAGACTCATCACGTTACCAAAAAGTAATGCAACAACAAACAATCTTATAAAAGAAACAATTGCCGCCTCTTTAACACCATAGCGATACAATAAAAATATTATAACTACATTTGCAAGCCCAACTTTTATGCCCGGCACAGCCGCCCAGATTGGCGGAAGGATGGACTCCAGATATGAAAGCACAAGCGCCACCGAGGTCAAAATCCCAAGAAGTGCCACTTTTTTAGCCTTTTTATTCATCTACATACCCTCCTTTTATAGTTAAATTGGCGAAAATAATCCGAATCAGTTTTTGAATGCTAACGCCTTTCAAAGACGAAGCGCCGAAAACCCCTGAAAAAGAACGCTTTCAGGCTATTTCAGATTGTTTTCGCCAACTTACGCAACTGCGTCCAGACTTATATCGGTAGTTTCACCTGTAATTTCTATAACCACCCTGTGAGGTAAACACACAATGGTTTCACCCACGTACGATATGGGGCGATATTCTTTGCATATACCATCGGGACAATCCGCCTCTGTAATATATGCCTTTCCATCTTTGATTACCAATACGTTTATATTCTCTTTATTTTTACCAGTTTTTATTTCGTAACGCACATCACCTGAAAGAGAGTACGTTGCAGTTTCAACGCCATTAATTTTCACAACAACGTTATTACCAGTAACCTTGTTAAATTTTACAAACAAAAGTCCTGCCACCGCTATTGTTAAAATAACGGCGGGAAGGATTATATCATTGCGAATTTTTTTATTTTTGGAAAAAGCGGTTTTATCACTTTTTTTCATAAATCAACCAATCGTTCCTTTATAAAAATCAGCAGCTTTAATACACTTGGTTACGCAAGAGTCGAAGCACTCACGGCAACCTGAACACTTTGCATAATCAATTCTTGCAAGGTTGTTTTCAACTGTAATTGCCTGTGCGGGACAGGTTCTCTCGCACTTTTTACAACCGATACAAGCGTTCTTACAACTTTTTCTTGCAGATGCGCCCTTTTCGGTATTGTTACACATAACAACAACCTTTGATTTTTTAGGAATAAGGTCAATAACATTATTGGGACAAATTTTAGCACATTTACCACAAGCGATACAAATATCGGGATTAATGTGTGCAAGTCCATCGTGGATGCATATTGCATTTACGGGACAAACGTCGGCACAGTCACCGCAACCAATACAACCAAATTTACAAGCAGAAGGACCACCATAAACAAGTTTTGAAGCTTTGCAACCTTCAACACCATCGTAAACAACATCCATAGTTGCCACTGCATTGCAATCACCGTTACAGAAAACGAAAGCAACCTGTTCATCCGCAGCTTCAACTTCAACACCAAGTGCTTCAGAAAGCTGACTTACAACGTCGGCACCACCCGGGATGCAAAGGTTAGCTGCTGCTTTGCCGTTTGCTACTGCTTCTGCGTAACTGTCGCAACCTGCATACCCGCAAGCACCACAGTTTGCACCAGGAAGACACTCTCTAACCTTTACCACTGTTTCATTTTCTTCAACCTTAAAGAAAATTGAAGCGAGAACAAGAACTACCGCGGCAATAATACCGATAGCTGCTACAACAAGAAGGGCAGTTAAAACAGATGAGCCCATTTCTGATAAAACAGTTAAAACCATTTTAATTTCCTCCTTATGCGAAAAGATTCTCTACAACTTCGGCAAAACCGAAGAACGCCATTGATACGAATGAAGCTGCCACAAGTGTTACGGGTAGACCCTTAAAACAGTTGGGAATGTTACTATCATCAATACGTGAACGAACACCTGAGAAAAGAACCATTGCCAATAAGAAACCAAGACCACATCCCAATGAACTTACCATAGATGTGATAAAGCCACCTTGTTCAAGCGCACCATAATCGGTAATGTTATTGATTGTAACACCGAGCACTGCACAGTTTGTTGTTATAAGAGGGAGGTAAACACCAAGGCTCTTATGAAGTGAGGGAATGAACTTTTTAAGAACAATCTCAACAAATTGAACCAATGCAGCTATAACAAGAATGAACACGATTGTCTGTGTATATTCAAGCCCAAATTTCTCAAGAATATATTTTTGAATAGGCCATGTTACCGCAGTAGCCATAAGCATAACGAATATAACAGCTACACCCATACCAACTGCTTGGTTGGTTTTCTTGGAAACACCAAGGAAGGGACAAATACCTAAGAATCTGTTAAGAACGTAGTTATTAACAAGAACAGATCCCATAAGAATGATTACTAAACCTTTGAAATCCATTATTCACCCTCCTTTTTATTTGCACAACCGCCATTACAAACTCCTGCAGAAGGACAACCGGCACAAGAAAACTCTTTTTTCTTGATAACTTTGCCCTTTGTGATGATGTTTACAACCGCAATAAGAAGACCATAAACCATCAGACCACCGGGAGCTTTTACGAAAATATCAATAGTATAAGCTGACATAAAGGGAATTTCAATTCCTGCGAAGGTGCCTGCACCAAGAACTTCACGAATAATTGCCATTGCAAGAAGTGCAATTGTAAATCCGATACCCATACCGACACCGTCAAGTGCAGAATTTAAAACTTTGTTTTTGCTTGCAAACATTTCTGCTCTGCCGAGGATGGTACAGTTAACGGTAATAAGTGCAAGATAAACACCCAAAAGTTCGTACAAGTCAGGAAGGAATGCGTGCATAAACATCTGAACCATTGTAACGAAACCTGCAATAACAACGATATAGCAAGGAATACGCACAACACTGGGAATAAATTTACGAAGCAAAGAAATTACAATGTTTGAGCAAATAAGAACTGCCATTGTGGCAAGACCCATAGCGAGAGCGCCAATCACACTATTTGTTACAGCAAGAGTAGGACAAGTACCTAATATAAGAACGAAAACGGGGTTTTCACGGAGTATGCCTTTTGTAAGAACTGATAATTTGCTATTCTTCATTTTTATGCCACCCCTTCCAGAATTTTAACTGCTTCAAATACTTTTGAAACACCGGTCTTATAGCCGTTAGTAGTAATAGTTGCACCGCTTATTGCATCGATATCGCCATAGTTACTTTCATCTTTGCCGTTAAACTGTGAGTAGAATGATTCGTCTGCACAAACAGAACCGATTTTGTCTGTTTCGCTCTGTGAAACTGTTTCACAAGCAAGAATCTTACCGTCGGCGGTTACAGAAACTTTGATGTAAATGTACTCGCCTGAAGGATTGTAATAATGGTCACCGTTAATACCGAAACCTGCTGCATGAAGTTCGAACACATAGTTACCATTTGTTGTCTTAAATGCCTTATCAATTGCAGAGGGCATATCCTCGTAGCCTGTGATATCAACTTCAGTGAGTTCACTTGAAGAAAGAATCGTTACATTTGCACTCATTGTTGCCTTTACATCGTCTGCAACGTCACTTAAAACGTTACCGTCGGCATCAGTCGCAATAAATGTTTCACCTGAAACGAGTACATAACCTGCACCATTATCAGCAATATAAACTGCAGAAACATCTGTAAGACTTTCAGTAACGAACCACTTTGTAAATGCACCTTCTGCTGAAGGTAATGCAGCGTTAAGATTATCTGCAAGAATTTCTTCTTCTCCTCTGATATCTACTGAACCGCCACCGATGATTATAGCAGTATTAAGAGCATCTTTAAGAGCATTTTTGTAAGCAAGTGTGGTCATTGTTGCACTTGCGATAGTATCGAGACCATCTTCAATAGTGTCAGCTTTATAGCCTTTCGCGTTGTCACCATATGTCTTTTCAATACCAAGTGTTTCATTACTTGAAAGACATGTAGCTCCGGCGATTTCTCCAGCGGTATTGATACCGCACATAATTACCATATCAGGACCGTAACCTGCTGTTACAAGCTTAACTACACAGCCGCTTTCGGGTGTTGTGTATGCTTCAAGAACGGTTTCAGGGAGTTCGTAAGCAGATAAATCCACCTGTGTAAAATCTTTACCTTCGGGCAAGACAATCAACAATGCGTCGTTTGCTGCCGCAGAAGCATTTTCTTCAATAATAGGGGCTGTCACAGCATTTGTTACAGCAAGAAGCGTAGCAACAACCGCACAGATAACTGTAAGAGCAACTAAACTTTTAATATACTTTTTCATTTCTTTCCTCCTCCAAACAACTTACGTGCAGTAAGAGAACAGATATATGGGTTGAGAATGTTCATAAGAAGAATTGCGAATGATACACCCTCGGGATATGCACCCCAGAAACGAATCATAGCGGTAATCACACCTGCGCCAACACCAAAAACGATTTTACCAAGAGGTGTTACAGGCGATGTTGTATAGTCAGTAGCCATAAAGATTGCAGCGAGTAAAAGACCACCTGAAAGAATCTGAACAAGAGCTGATGTAACATCGAAACCGCCTACAAAGAAACTGAAAGCAAACACAGTTCCGATAAATGCAACAGGGATGTGCCATGAAATAACCTTGCGGATAAGAAGATAAACGCCACCGATAAGTAAGGCAATTGAGCAAGTCTCACCTATGCATCCGCCGGTCTTACCAAGTAAGAGGTCGATAATTTCGGGAGTTGCTCCACCGGAAAGAGGTGTTGAACCTGCGGTAGCATCCACAGGGAAAGAAGGTGTCGCAAGTGAAGCAAACGCTATAAGCATAAACACACGTGCTGTTATGGCGGGGTTTACTACGTTTTTACCAATACCACCAAAAATACATTTAACAACAATAATTGCAAATACTGAACCTACTGCTACTTGCCACAAAGGAGTTTCTGCAGGAAGGTTCAAAGCAAGAAGTAAGCCTGTAACAACACAACTTAAATCTTTTATCGTTTGCTTTCTCTTTAAAACAAGATTGAAAAGGAGCTCACTGATAACTGCTGTACCGACGCTTACGCCGATAACTGCCAATGAATTCAAACCAAAAATCAATACACCTGCAATAGTTGTGGGTAAAAGTGCGATTACAACATCAAGCATAATACTCGTAGTGGTTCTCTTGTGGCGTATATGGGGCGCCACGGAAACGTGAAGTTTATTTTCCATTACGCATTAGCCTCCTTTTCTTTCCACTCGCGGAGTGAAATTTTTGCTAACTTGTGCATTTGAACAAGGGGACGATCTGCGGGACAGTTATAAGCGCAACATCCACATTCCATACACATACCAAGACCTAATTTATCAAGTCTTTCGTATTCACCTTTATTACATGCCCTTGCAATCTCTATAACATTAATTCCAAAGGGACAATTTTTAACGCAAGTACCACATTGGATACAAGCAGTTTCTTTGCCGGGTTTTGCATCTTTTTCGTTAAACGCCAACAATGCGTTGGTCTGTTTAAGAACGGGCTCGTCCATACTGGGAACCGCAACACCCATCATAGGTCCGCCATAAAGAACTTTACCGGGTGCACATTTAAGCCCACCACAGAAATCAAATACGTCTTTGATTGAAGCACCGATCGGAACTATTGCATTTGTAGGAGTGTTAATAGCACTACCGTCAACTGTAATGCACTTTTCAACAAGGGGCATACCAGTTTTAAAATAACTTCCGAGTGCCGCAATAGTTGTACAGTTACAAACAATGCAACCTACGTCTGCAGGAAGCTTGCCCTCTTTAATCACTCTACCTGTTGTTTTATAAACAAGTACTTTTTCACCGCCTGTGGGATATACAAGAGGAAGAACTTTAACAGAAATCTTATCGTTTCGTGAAGCAAGTTCTTTCATCTTATCAATTGCCTGACCCTTGTTTTTCTCGATACCGATAATAACCTTTTTGATATCCACGTATTTAAGCAGAACATCAATAGCATAAGCCATTTCATCTGCTTTCTCAAGCATAGTGTAAGTGTCGCTTGTTATAAAGGGTTCACACTCTGCACAGTTAACAACAAGATAGTCAATGAGTTTGTCCGTATTGAATTTAACGTAAGTGGGGAAACCTGCACCGCCCAAACCAACGATACCACTTTCTTTTATTGCATCAATAAGAGAAGCTTTGTCATTGATAACAGGTGGCGCAATATTCTCTGCAACTGTCATTTCACCGTCAGAGTTTATTTTAATTGCAGGTACCTTTCTGCCGTTTGAGATAACAACATCAGCAATACCAGCCACGCTACCGGACACACTTGAGTAAATCGGTAAGGAAATACCATCCCCTGCTTTAGCAACCAATGTACCCACGTCAACGTGGTCACCTGCTTTAACAACAGGAACCGCCGGTGCACCGATATGCATAACCGTGGGTAAAGTAATGGTTCCGTTTGAAACCATTCTTACCGGGTTTGTGCCGGTTGTGTTTTTTCTGCGAGGCAATTTAATGCCTTTGATAGAAAAAGCCATTGTATAAAAACCTACCTTTCTTATGATAGAAAAATTTTTTTGAGTATTGTATCATAGAGCAAACCACTCCGTAGCAAAACACCACCGTATATTATATATTATACTATATAGCGTGTCAATAAAGTAAATTGCACAAAGTATTACCAATTTTCTTACACAAAACAACGATATGTTAAATCATTATCAAACTATCAAGTAATTTATTGCTTGTTTCGGTTTTTCCCCTCAATTGACACGGTATATATATTATGCTAAAATCATAATATTAAATCCCCTTACGAAAGGCTTGTATTATGAATAAATTATTATCCGCATCATTAATGTGCGCCGACCTTCTTGCTATGGAAAAAGCCATAAAAGAGCTTGAAAGCGCAAACATAGATTATTTACATATTGATATTATGGACGGTAGTTTTGTGCCTAATATCACACTTGGTTTTGATTTAATAAACGCAATAAAAAAAGTGACCGCCATCCCCCTTGATATTCACATGATGGTCTATGAACCCTCAAAGTTCATCGAAAGAATGAACCTTGACGAAAACGATATTGTATGCGTTCATTATGAGTCGGATATTCACATTCACAGAACCCTTGAGCTCATAAAAAACAAGGGCTGTAAAACAGGTCTTGCCATCAACCCCGGAACACCTGTCGAAAGCGTAAAAAATCTTACGGATTATATTGATATGCTCCTTGTTATGACTGTAAGCCCCGGCTTTGCAGGTCAGAAAATATTCAAGGGCGCAGACAGAAAAGTAACTGAAGCCCGAAAACTTCTTGCAGAATGGGGTTGCAAGGATACTTTAATTGAAGTTGACGGTAACATAAGCCTTGAAAACGGCAAAAAAATGTATGATTCGGGTGCTGATATCTTCGTTCTGGGCACAAGTTCATTATTTTTGAAAGACAAATCTCTTGAACAGGCGGCAAAGGATTTCAAGGATTTTCTGGGGTGATTAGTATGTACGAAAATATACGTGCCGCAGTCGTTGGCAGTATCAATATGGACCTTATTCTCAATATGAATAAAGTCCCAGACCTGGGAGAAAACGTTTTAGGTTCCGATTACGACTACGCAAACGGCGGTAAGGGTGCAAATCAGGCTACTGCCCTTGGTAATTTAGGGGCAAAGGTACGAATGATAGGTAAAGTAGCCGATGACGAAAACGGCAAAGCACTTTTAGAAAATCTTAAGAACAAAAACATTGATATTTCAGGTATTGATACCCACGGTTCACAGACGGGTCTTGCGGTTATTATTCTTGACGGCGAAGGCAGAAACCGTATTGTGGTTTATGAGGGTGCTAATGCAGAAATTGACAGTAGTACTGCCGTAAAAAGCCTTATTGAATATAAACCCGATTTACTACTTGTTCAGTTTGAAACCAACGAAAACGTAGTTATAAACTGCGTAAACGAGGCAATAAAAAATAATATAATAACCGTTATTGATTGTGGTCCTGCAAAAGCCTTTAATTTAGAAAAAATGCAAGGTGCTCACATAATCTCACCAAACGAAAGCGAAACCGAGGCGCTTACAGGTATTTATCCCGACAATGAGGAAAACCTTTTAAAAGCATCCAAAATTTTAAAAGAACGCAGTAAGGCAAAATTCGTGGTGCTTAAATTAGGCGAAAGAGGTTGCTCCGTGTGGGATGGTGAAGTTTTAGAAATACTTCCACCATACAAAACAACCGTTGTTGATACAACTGCCGCAGGCGATTGCTTTACCGCAGCCATGGCACTTGAGTATCTTAATAGTGGTGATATCTTAAAAGCCTGTGATATGGGCAACAGAGCAGGTTCAATAGCCGTAAGCCGTATGGGTGCCGAAAGTTCAATGCCTACGCTTGAAGAAATTTCAAGTATGTGATTATATAGAAAAAAGCAACAGACAGAATCGTCTGTTGCTTTTGATTTATTCTATAACTATTTCATATTCCCAATCGATTATGCCACCAAATTCTTTGACATTTGTGTAGCCGAGGGCAACAAGGGAATCTGCAGCGAGTTTACTTCTTCTGCCGCTTCTGCAATACACAAGAATGAGTTGGTCTTTATCAGTTAAAATGCTTTCAGCCTTTAAATTTATTTCATAATCAGGTATGAGCACCGCACCATCTATATGACCCTCGTTATACTCCTCCTCGGTACGCACATCAAGAATTATATAATTCTTCTTGGTCTCCATAAGTACTTTAGCCTCGGCCGGTGTAATCTGCTCATAAGTCATTTTTTCATCAATCCCTGTTTCAGTCGTTAAAATGGTTGTGTTTTCTTTGTCAGAAATTCTGCATCCGCAGAAACCCGATACAACCATCAAAAGCAACACCAAAAGCCATATAAACTGTCTTTTCAAATAACGTCACCATTTGTTTTCAACATATTCACAAAACGTAAATAAATCTTTTATTTCAATTTTCTTGCCGTCATCCAAGATAACATCGCCATTCCACACGCCAAAAACCTGATGACAATTCATTCTGCCTATTTTAAAATCAATGTCGCTGTGGTTGTCGAGAGTGGGCTTCATCGTCATATTGAATCTTCCGTCCTCAGATATAAACTTCCATTCCTCAAGGAATCTGTCCTTGGGGAATTTTTCAACGTCAACCGCACCAAATTTATGGACTTTACCATCATAGAAAATACAGGTTTCGGTAGCGTTGCTTTCGTCACCAATTGCCCAGGTAATTTCAAATCCGAAAAGATGTTTTTCACCATTTTCATCGGTTACAAACTGGTTACCGCTTCCCCAATACCATACCATTTCGTGAGGAGTGTTTACCCTACCCCAGTCCATAGTACAGAAAGCATTTTCTTTTGTAAATTCATAAACGTAATCACCGAAAACGAACTTACCTTCAGCGGGCATGCACATCTGCTTTGTAGTCATAAAATACTTGGTATCATCGCCCTCGAAGGGGAAAACAGTTGTGATATTTTCAAGACCTTCGGGGATATCCATCGTGATATTCACTTCTACATTTTTACCCTTGAAAGCACCTTTATACCAAAGGGTTCTTTCGGTTTCTTTGGTATCAAAATCGAACTCAGTTTTACCGATTTTATCCTTATAACGATTAGGAACATCACCTTTCACGGGTGGTACATGCTTATTGGCACCAAGGAAATACTGTATGGAATCACAGATAACTTTACCGGTTTTAAGATCAACGAGTTTCGCACCTACGTAACCCCCAAGATTGATGTTGGCAAAACTTACGAGAACCTGCATTTCGTTGCCCACGTGAATGGTATAAAAATCCCATTCTTTACGGCTTGTTATACCTGTTTTAACATAGTCTCGATTATATGTAAAAACGTTACGTCTTGCCCAACCTTTTGCAAGTAACTTACCCTCGGGCGAAAGCAAAGGTGTTTCTTCGGTGTACTCGGTCTGCCTGGATTTTTCAGTCCAATCAGAAAACGGAATATAGGTTCTTTTCAACTCATTGCTCATATTAATTCTTCTTTCTCTTTGGTATAATTCAATTTTAATAATTAAAGTTAATTGTGTCAATATTATTTCCAAAATATAATATAGTTGCTAAATTAGGTTTTTTGTGGTATGATTCAGGTATTAATTAACTGAGGTGTTGTGAAAAAATGAAACGAATCAAACCTTTTGTAGCATTAATTATAGTTGCAGTTATGCTTTTGTCCTTTTCAGGTTGTTTGAAAATCGATTTTTCAAAACCTAAAAAAGAGGACACAACCCCTTCAAGCACAGTTCCATACGACACGCAAGTGTATAACGATGTTATCCCAACATATGAAAATACTGATACTGCTACACTTCCCGTTGAAACCCAGGGTGAATCAGTTGTAACATCCCTCAACACCACACCTACAAATCCTGTTACTCAACAGATACAGACAACTGTCCCCCCCACAACAATCCCTGCGCCTACAACTACAGAGGCACCTGTAATTACCGACACGGGTGTGACTACCTATACTGCAGATTACAATGGTAAGACACATACTGTATTCTATTCACAGAGCATCCTCAACGATAGTTACATCTATCCCGTCCTTATCTTTGCGAACGGCACAGGCTTTGATTATAAGATATACGAAAAACTTCTTGTGAAGTTTGCAGAAAACGGTTATATAGTTGTTGCTAACAGTGAAACTATGTCGGCGGACGGCTCAGCTCAGATTGCTTCGCTGGATTTTATAATTTCCGAAAACAGTAATTCATCAAGTGTGCTTTGTGGTAAAATAAACACCGACAAAGCCGCGGCGGTTGGTCACTCACAGGGTGGCAGAAGCTCAGTAAATGCCGCAGTTAAAGATAGCCGATTTAACTGTGTATTATCTTTAGCCGGAAGCAACTACGTTGAAGAAGCCGAACCCCTTACCACCCCCACTTTATTCATGGCCGGCACAAGGGATATGATAGTTGTTGCAAACAAATGGGTAAAACCTGCTTACGACGCAGCCAAAGGTCCCGCAGTTTACGTTTCGCTCGTAAACGGTGTTCACACAAGTTGTTGTACAGAACCCGACACTTACACAAACTACGCAATCCAGTGGTTTGACATATGGCTCAAAAACAACAATTCTGCAAAAGACACTTTCAAAAACGGCGGAGCACTTTCAAATGACGGTACTTGGACAGAATTCAGTTGCAAAAACATTTAATCCTTGATGTACATTTCAACAAAAATCGTATTAAACTAACATCTATTTATAACATATTTTTAGAACATTTTTATATAACAAAAAAATTTATTTGTCGTACTTGACATTCTTTTAAAACAGTTTTAAAATTCATTATGTAAAAAAATTGCACCATTAAAGGAGCGTTTAAAATGAAAAAACTCTACGAAGGCAAAACCAAAGACGTTTACGAGCTTGAAAACGGCAACGTAATGCTCAAGTTCAAAGACGATTGCACAGGTAAAGACGGTGTTTTCGATCCCGGTGAAAACAGCGTTGGTCTCACTATCGAAGGTATCGGTAAAGAAAACCTTAAAACATCTATCTACTACTTTGATATGCTTAAAGAAGCAGGTATCAAAACTCACTATGTAAGTGCTGATGTTGACAACGCTACTATGGAAGTTCTTCCCGGTAAAGTTTTCGGTCATGGTCTTGAAGTTATCTGCAGACTTGTTGCAACAGGCAGCTTCATCAGAAGATACGGCGAATACATCGAAGACGGAACACCTCTTGAAGGCGGATATGTTGAATGCACATTTAAGAACGACGAAAAGGGCGACCCACTAGTAACTAGTGAAGGCTTAGCTGCTCTTGGCGTAATGAGCGAAGAAATGTTCAAGTCAATGAAAGAACAAACTCTTAAGATTACAAAGATCGTTGCTGACGACCTTAAGACAATCGGCCTTGACCTTTGGGATATTAAATTCGAATTCGGCTACAACAACGACGAGGTTATCCTCATCGACGAAATCGCTTCAGGTAACATGAGAGTTTACAAGGGCGACACAATCGTTGAACCCGTTGAACTTACAAAGCTTATCCTTAACAGATAATTTTTAAAGCCTTCCGTTTTCGCGGAAGGCTTTTTTTACTTAGGAGTTACTAATCAGGAATTTCGGGGCTTAAGCGCCGATTATAATGCTAACGCAATTCCTAATTATTTGTTATTTATAAAAAAGCCCGTTGAAAATTCAAACGGGCTTTAATTCTATTGATTTTAAATTTTGTATGATTGCGTGAAGAACGCAGTTTTAAAGAGCGACGCTGTATAAAAATACTGCGAGCGAATTAAAACAAGTTATTTGCGTGATATTACAAAGTTTTAAGGTATTCAATACTTGACTTTGCACATTCAATAGGAGTCTTACCCATTGAGGGGTCATCCTGTTCAACTACAACCCAGGTTGCACCTGCTTTTTCTGCAGCGGCAATGATTTTGGGGAAATCCTGAACACCGCTACCTACGGGTCTAAATTCAAATGTACTCTTTGATTCAGATTCTTCCTCCTCAATACCGATAAGCTTATAAAGAGGACCGTTTCCCTTTGAACCGCTAAAGTCCTTAAGGTGAACAATGGGGGCTCTGCCGGTGTATTTTTCAACATAAGCGGCAGGCTCTTCGCCACCCACATTTACCCAACAAGTGTCAATTTCAGTTGCAAGTAAATCGGCAGGAACTGTATCATAAAGAATGTCGAGAGCATATTTGCCATCAATTTTAAGGAATTCAAAATCGTGGTTATGATAAAGAAGAAGGATGCCCATTTTTTTAGCTGCTTCACCGATTTTACGAATACCCACTACCGTAGCATCCCAACCGTCAGTACCGGGACGGCATTCCTCAGTAAGATAAGGAACAACCACATATTTACAACCTAAATCCTGATAATCCTTAAGCACTGCTTCGGGATTTTCCAGCATATCATAATAAGGAACGTGAGCTGAAACGGGAACAAGACCAATTTCCTCGCAAAGTGCTTTAACTTCTGCACCGCTTTTGCCGAAAAGTCCTGCAAATTCAACGCCCTCGTAGCCTAATTCTTTAACCTTTTTTAATGTACCTTCAAAGTCTTTTTCCATATCATCACGAACGGAATAAAGCTGTATGGCAATAGGTAATTTCATAATAAATCAAACTCCCTTATTTTGTATTTACGCATTTTATATTACTCCAAATCCCTTTATATTTCAAGGTTTTTTGGTCATTTTATTGACAATGACTGTTATTTAGTTGTAAAATAGTTTCATTCATTCAGAAAAGAGGTTATCCTATGAAATATATTGTTGTTTTATATGATGGTATGGCGGACTATCCTGTACCTGCATTAGGTGGTAAAACACCTATGGAATTAGCAAAAAAGCCTTGTCTCGACAAACTTGCAAGTATGGGAGAGGTTGGTCTTGTAAAAACTGTTGCCGAAGGTCTTAAACCCGGTAGCGATATAGCTAATATGAGCGTTTTAGGTTACAATCCCAAGGAATGTTACACAGGTCGTTCACCCCTTGAAGCAGTAAGCATCGGTGTTAATATGCTGGATAGTGACATCATCTTCCGTTGCAATCTCGTAACCCTTTCCGACGAGGAAAATTACGAGGATAAAACCATGGTGGATTACAGCGCTGGCGACATTTCTACTGCGGATGCCGCAGAGATTATCAAAAGCGTTGAAGAACATTTCGGCAACGATATTTTTAAATTCTATAGCGGTGTTGCATATCGTCATTGCCTTGTATGGCACGAAGGCACTCTCGATTTAGGTAAACTTACACCTCCCCACGATATTTCAGGTAAGGTTATCGGCGAACATCTTTCAAAGAGCGAAAACGCAAAAGACCTTATCGCTATGATGAAAGAAAGCTACGACTTTCTTATGGAGCATCCTGTCAACAAACGCAGAATCGCTGAGGGTAAACGACCCGCAAACTCAATCTGGCTCTGGGGCGAAGGTACAAAACCCTCACTCCCCGATTTCAAAGAGAAATACGGTGTTGACGGTTCAATAATTTCTGCAGTTGACCTTCTTAAAGGTATTGCAAAATGTGCAGGAATGAACGCACCCGAGGTTGACGGTGCCACAGGTTACATTGACACAAACTTCGAAGGCAAAGCAGAATGTGCTATCAAAGAGCTTGAAACAAAGGATTTTGTTTACATTCACATTGAAGCCCCCGACGAATGCGGTCACAGAAACGAGCCCGAAAACAAGGTTAAATCCATTGAAATCATTGATGAAAAGGTCCTTTCAAAAGTGGTTAACGCTCTTGAAAAGTACGATGATTACAAAATCATGGTACTTCCCGACCACCCCACACCCATTGTTACAATGACCCACGCAGGTGACGCAGTACCCTATATGATTTACCAGAAGTCAAAGGCTGCAGATAACGGTATTACTACATTCACAGAAGAAACCGCCAAAGCAACAGGCAACTACGTTGAAATCGGTCACACACTTATGGATAAATTCATTGGCTAAAAAAAAATCCCGTTACAGTTTTTACTCTGCAACGGAATTTTTAATTATTCCTTACGTAATATGACTGTGGCACTTCGCCGACAATTATAGTTTCAACAAGTATAATGGTTTCGTCCACACTCTCATTAAGGTGCACAAGACCCATATAAGCGTGGGCGGAAGCCTTTACGTCAAGATAAATTGTATGCCGTGTCTGATTAATACCCGCACTTTCAAATTTTGATATAACATCCGTAACCGCAAAGCCGTAAATGGTTGCCGTAACGTCAATATTGAATATGGGATTATCAAAAAAAGCAAGACCGATAATTGAACTCATAGGTATTGGCACCGTGGTTCTGTCAAACTTTGATAATCTGTCGGAACACCCGTCGGACAAATCCGCTTTATATCCGTTTATGTACGAACTGTTAAGTGTAATTGCCATTATTGAGCCGTCGGGATTTTTTTCAATATTCACCATTTCACCATAACGAACCCCAAGTTCATCAACAATTTCATTAACTGTTCTGTCAAGGACGTTGGAAAGGGAATTTTTAAGTGCCGTACCCCCTACGGTCTCGATTATGGGTCGCATCTTTATATCACATATAACCGTAATTATTGACATCACAAGAAAAATTGAAACAACCCTGAATATAATTATGTTGGCTTTGCGTTTGGAAATAAACCTTTTTGCCCTTATAGGCGGTGGGTGTTTGAATCGGGGCTTGAAATACATTTTTATCATAACATTCACCAATACAGTATATGTTAAAACAAAAATAGATGCACTCTGAAAATTTCAGAATGCATCTTTTGTAATTTTTATTGGTTGTATCCTAACTCAAATGCCTTAAGGTTCATTTCAAGGAATTTATCCGGAACGCAGGCTTTAACTGCGTCAATCCAGATTTCCTTGTTGATGTCGGTGTTTTTTGCCATAGCACCAATAAGCACAACGTTTGTAGCCTTGGGTGAACCTGCCTCAACTGCAAGAGGAAGTGCATCAAGTTCAACTACCGCCGCACCTGTTGCTCTTACTGAGTCAAGAACGCCTTCAGGATACTGACAATCACCGATAACAACTGACATAGGGTCAATTTTCTGTGTATTTACAATAACCTTACCATCGGGTTTAAGGCAAGAAAGCCATCTTGCGGCTTCAAGCTGTTCGAAAGCAAGAATCAAATCTGCTTCGCCCTCACCAACTACGGGTGAATATACCTTTTCACCATACTTTACATAAGTTACAACGGAACCGCCTCGCTGACTCATACCGTGTACCTCAGAAACTTTTACGTCATAGCCCTTTGAAAGAAGAGCACTACCTAAAATACGACTTGCAAGGAGTGTTCCCTGACCGCCGACACCAACAATCATAATTGATTTATTCATAATATGACTCTCCTTTCTTATTCAATTGCATCGAATTTGCAAAGTTGTGAACAAACATTGCATCCGAGGCACTGTGTAAAGTCAATCTCCGCCTTGCCATCTTTCATACTGATAGCGGGGCAACCGATTTTCATACACATTTTACAAGACTTACATTTATCCTTATTAACCTTGAGAGGCGGATTGTGTTTAACTGTTTTAAGAAGTGCGCAAGGTCTTCTTGAAATAACAACCGCGGGAGCATTAAGAGAGAGGGCTTTACTGATATTATCGTAACAATCCTTAAGGTCATAGGGGTCAACCACAAATACGTTATTGATACCAACTGCTTCACAAAGTTTTTCAAGGCTAACCGCCGCTGCAGGTTCACCCTTAATATTGTAACCTGTTGTGGGGTTCTGCTGATGACCTCTCATGCCTGTGATGCTATTATCAAGAATAATAGTAACAGAATTACTATTGTTATAAGCGATGTCAATAAGACCTGTAACGCCTGAGTGAATGAAGGTTGAGTCACCTATAACTGCAACGCTCTTGTTAGCCATTTCGGGATTTGCAAGGTTTCTGCCGTGAAGACCTGAAACGCTACCGCCCATACAAAGAACTGTGTCCATCATACCAAGGGGTTTTGCTACACCGAGAGTATAACAACCGATGTCACCGCTTACAGTTACATTCAATCTTTTGAGTGTGTAGAAAAGACCTCTGTGGGGACAACCTGCACAAAGCACGGGAGGTCTGGGAGGAATCTGAACGTCTGCTTTAAGAGAAGATGTTTCTTCACCTAAAATTACTTTTCTGATAAGACCCTGTGAGTATTCGCCAAGAAGAGTAAATTCGGATTTACCCTTAACCTGAACACCGATTTTACGGCAATGAGTTTCAATGTAATCATCCAATTCTTCAAGAACGTAAACAGTTTCACATTCGTTGCAGAAATCTTTAATAAGCTTTTCTGGAAGCGGATATACGCAACCTAATTTAAGATAGCTTGCATTTTCACCAAGTGCTTCTTTTGCGTATTCGTAGCAGATACCGGATGTAATAACACCGATTTTTTTGCTATTGTATTCAACTGTGTTAAGACCTGTTTCAACTGCCTCGGTTTCACAATAATCAATCTGGTCAAGAATACGTTTTTCAACCTCAACATGCTTAACCTTAGCATTTGCAGGAACCATAACGTATTTCTGAGGATTCTTTTCGTAAGCCTTAAGACCGTTATCCACTCTTTCGCCAACTTCTGCAAGGCTTCTGGAGTGAGAAACACGGGTTGTAAGACGAAGAAGAACAGGTGTATCAAAACGCTCGGAAAGTTCGAAAGCAAGCTTTGAATATTTAAGACATTCGTCAGAGTCTGCGGGTTCAAGCATCATAATTTTTGAAGCCTGTGCATAGTGACGGCTATCCTGCTCATTCTGTGATGAGTGCATACCCGGGTCATCTGCAACAACAATAACCATACCTGCATTTACACCTGTGTAAGATGAGGTGAAAAGAGGGTCTGCCGCAACGTTAAGACCAACGTGCTTCATAGCGCAGAACGAACGTGCACCTGCAACTGCAGCACCAAAAGCCACCTCACAAGCAACTTTTTCATTGGGTGCCCACTCGCTTGTAATTTCCTCATATTTTGCAATACATTCGGTAACCTCTGTACTGGGTGTACCTGGGTAGCTTGAAGCCACACGGCAACCTGCCTCGTAAAGACCGCGTGCAACGGCTTCGTTACCTAATAAAAGTTTTTTCATTATATGTACCTCTTATTTCTTAATTTCATTCTGTGAAGCAACAAGGCTTTCGCCACAGTAAATTTCACGGAGCTTGGGTTTCTCGATTTTGCCTGTGGGGTTACGGGGAACGTCGGCAAAAATAACTTTTCTGGGACGTTTGTAACGAGGCAAATCGTAGCAGAAATCGTTGATATCATCTTCTGTAAGGGTCACACCCTCTTTAACCTCAATAATTGCGGCGGCAATTTCACCAAGACGTGCATCAGGAAGACCGATAACCGCAACGTCCTTTATATCCTCGTGTTTACGGAGGAAGTCCTCAATCTGAACGGGATAAAGGTTTTCACCACCTGAAATAATAACGTCTTTTTTACGGTCAACAAGGAAAATGAAGCCATCCTCATCCTCCTGAGCCATATCGCCTGTAAAGAGCCAACCGTCACCTAAAACATCGGCAGTTGCTTTTTCATCTTTATAATAGCAAAGCATTACACCGGGACCTTTAACTGCAAGTTCGCCAACTTCACCGTGAGGAACTGTGTTTCTGTGTTCATCAACGATTTTAACTTCCCAACCGTAACCTGCTTTACCGATAGCGCCAACCTTATGAACGTTTTCAACACCTAAATGCACACAACCGGGGCCGATAGACTCACTAAGACCATAGTTTGTATCGTACTGATGATGGGGGAAAACACTGAGCCATCTTTTAATAAGACTGGGAGGAACGGGTTGTGCACCAATGTGCATAAGTCTCCACTGTGAAAGCTCGTACTTACTTAAATCAATGTCACCACTGTCAATAGAATCAAGAATATCCTGAGCCCACGGAACAAGAAGCCACACGATTGTGCAACGCTCCTGACTTGCAGTTTCAATAATAAGGCTGGGCTTTGTGCCCTTAAGTAAAACTGCTTTACTACCTGCTACAAGAGAGCCAAACCAATGCATCTTTGCACCTGTGTGATAAAGGGGCGGAATGCAAAGGAAAACGTCCTCTCTGCTCTGTGAATGGTGTGCCTGTTCAGTAAGCGCCGCGTGAACGAGGCTCCTGTGAGCATGTAAAATAGCCTTGGGGAAGCCCGTTGTACCTGAGGAGAAGTAAACTGCCGCTTCATCATCGTCAGTAATTTCAACATCGGGAGCTTTTGAAGAACAGTATGTAACAAGTCTGTCGTAGCTTTCTGCAAAAGTGGGGCAATCCTCACCAACGTAGAATGTATATTTCACGTCAGGAATTCTGTGGGAAATCTGCTCAACACGGCCTGTAAATTCAGGTCCAAAAACAAGCACGTCACTGTCGGAAAGTTTAAGACAGTATTTGATTTCATCCGCAGTATAGCGGTAGTTAAGGGGTACTGCAAGAGCACCCGCTTTAAGAATGCCGAAATAAATGGGGAGCCACTCGATACCATTCATAAGAAGAATTGCAACCCTGTCCCCTTTTTTGATACCTCTTGAAAGAAGAAGGTTTGCAAAACGATTTGCTTTTTTATCAAAATCACCCCAGGTCATTTCATCTCTACCTGCATTGAAGGGATTGGGCTCGATAAGAGAATATTCCCTCCAGGTCTGGCGACTTTTCTCCTGAATTTCAGGATTAATTTCTACAAGGGCAACCTCGTCCTTGTAGCTTTTTGCGTTATTAACAAGAAAATCTGTAATAGGCAAAACTTTCAGTCCTTTACTAAATAATTACAAAAAAATCGTCCTTTGGAAAGCCAAAGGACGAGCTAAACCCGTGTTACCACCTTAATTTACGGTTTTCTCACAAAAACCGCCTTATAGAGTTCAAATAAACCCCCGCGCTTTAACGGGCGCACCCGCCGCAGCCTACTGTTATTTCGGTGCGATGCTCCGGGATGTATTCACCTTAACCGCTCACGCGCCTCTCACCAAACGGCAACTCTCTTTTTTACGCAAGTTAAAACTACTTGTTCCCTTCACAGCATTTAACAAATATGCATAGAATTATAGCATATTGTGTTAATAAATGTCAACAGTTGATTTTAATTGAAAATAAGGAATTCCGAAACTTGCGCTGAACAATTATAAAGTCACAATGGTGTTTAGCATTAAATAAGCCTTCCATCGAAACGGAAGGCTTATTTTTAATATTTATCTTTTATTGATATACCTTTGGTGTTGTAATAACTTGTTGTTTTGTTATAACAGGCTTTCACAGTATAGGTATAGGTTACACCTTTTTTGGCAGTTTTATCAATATAACTTACCATTGAATTCCCCTTAACAACTGCCATTCTTTGCCAACTACCGCTTCCTGTTTTACGATAAACAATATACTCACCTGCACCGGTTACCTTACCCCATTTAAGCGTAACGCCTGATTTTGCACTTGTTACACTCTTGAGCGAAGGCGTTGCAAGGAATTTAATTGAAATACCACTACCATAGAAACTTGAATAAGTGCTGCCATCATAGGCTTTTATGGTGTACGAGTAACTCTTACCGCTTGATACCTTTGTATCTTTATACGAAGTTGTTGAGCCGTTTTTAATTACTGCAATTCTTTTCCAATCCTTTTCACCCGGTGCTTTACGATAAAGCACATATCCGTCCGCATTTGCAATCTTACTCCAAGTAATCTTTACACTTTTACTCGCGTTTTCGATTTTTTTAAGAGATGGTGTTGCAACATGCAATATAGAAAGGCCCGTCTTGTTGTAACCTCCGGCACCCGCTTCATTAAAGCCTTTTACCGTGTAGTAATACGTTACACCCGTCTTTGGTTTTTTATCTATCACTGAAGTTGACGTAGTATCGATTACTCTTTCCCACGAACCTCCTTTAACCTTACGATAAACCCTATACTTATCAGCACCGCTTGTTTTATTCCAAGTCACCTTGACACCACTTACGGAATTCTGAACTTTAGTGAGTTTGGGTGCAGAGCAGGTAAGTTGCGGAATTGCATCAGTTTTAAGAATCTCACCACATTCGGTACATTCTTTATATTTCATACCAGGGGCATTTACTGTAGCTTTTTTATCAACCAACCACGCAGAATGCAAATGCCCTTTTGCAGAGACAGTTTTTTGAGCAACAATTACCTTATCACATACCGAGCAATGGCTACCATCAGTTTTCCCCGCAGTTGTGCAAGTTGCTTTTATTCCCACATCTTTCACTTCTGTATGTCCCTTTTTAGGAATTAATGTCATCCCGAAAATTTCACCACAGACTGTACATTCTTTATGCTTACTTCCGTTTAATGTACAAGTCGCATTTTTATCTACTATCCATTTATCGGAAGTATGACCTGATGCAGGTATAACACTTTGCTTTTTAATAACTTTATTACAAACGGCACAACGACTACCTTCTGTTTTACCTGCGGTTTCGCAGGTTGGCGCAACTGCTCCATCTGTCACTTCCGTGTGACCTGTTGCAGGAATAATTTCTTGCTTTTTTAAAACCTTATTGCAATCCGAGCAATGACTACCTTCTGTTTTACCTGCGGTTTCGCAGGTCGGTGCAACTGACACATCATTTACAACAGTGTGACCCTTTGAAGGAATTATTTCGGTTTCAAACACTTTTTCACAAAGGGTACACTGTTTGTGTTTCGAACCATCTGCCGTACAAGTTGCTTTTTCATCAACAATCCATTCAGATACTTTATGTCCTGTTGCTTTTATCGTTGTCTGTGCCTTAATAACCTTGTTGCAAACAGAACAATGGCTACCCGCGGTCTTTCCTTTGGTTTCGCAAGTTGGTGCAACTGCTACATCTTCTACTTCTGTGTGACCTGTCGCAGGAACAACAGTCTGTTTTTTCAAAATTTCGTTACAAACCGAGCAATGCGTACCTATCGTTTTACCTGTGCTTTCGCAAGTTGGTTCTATAGCTACATCTGTTACAACCTTATGACCTAACGCATCAACATACGAGTCTTTATATTCGTACCCACATACCGAGCAACTGTGAATAGTATATCCTTTCTCGGTACACGTGGGTTCTTTGGTTTCTGTTTTTTCTGGATGAGTCGGAGCAACTACATTGGGAGAACCCACTTTAAATGCCGTCATATCGGTTACACTTGTTGTGTCCCAATCGGAACAATCGAGTGTCAGTTTCGGGCAATTATAAAACATACTATACATTGTTGTAACGTTGCTAGTATCCCATCCTGACGGAAGCACTAGAGATTTTAAGGAAATACAATCTTTAAAAACAGAATTCATTTGAACTGTTTTGGAAACATCAAAACCACTGATATCCAAGGTTTCTAAAGAAGTACAACCAACGAAACACAAATTTATTGCAAGAACATTAAAAGAATCCGGAAAAACAACTGTCTTTAGTGACGTACAGCCATTAAAGGTCTGTCCCAAATTAATTCCTGTTCCAAAATCACTTAAATCAATACTTTCTATCGAGGTGCATCCCTTAAACGAACCGCTCATATAAACGTCACCGTTATAAACGCGCCCAAAAGTAACGTTTTTTAAGTTTTTACAATCATTAAAAACATCCAAATACTGTTTTACACCCGAAAGATCAAAATAAGACAAGTCAACTTTTTTTATTGAACTGCATCCTAAAAAAACTTTCGACATATTCACAGGTTTAACGTTTTTAAAGCTTGAAAAATCGAGAGAAACTAGACTACTACAATTTTTAAACATTCCCTCAATAGTTGAAATGTTAGTTTTATTAAGGTTTTCAAAGCCTTTTATACTTGTCAGTTTTGTAAAACCGGCAAACATTTCATTGCAATTTTCATTTGCAATAATGCCGTTTTCATCCCCTTGGATAAACAGTTGGGTGCCTTTTCTATAAACTGTCACGTTACCATTATCAGCAATACTGGCATCCCATTTTTCGTCCCACGCATCAGTGTAACTATTCACAAAAGATATTTCTGTAATCTTACTCTTGGATAGTGAACTGTTATACCATAAATTTCCGGGTTTAAGAATGTTACTGTTGCAATTTATAACCGTACCACTTGGGTCGTAATATGTATCGGCTTTCACTTTTTTTATTGTGGTATCTAATTTATAAGATGCGATGGGCATAAATTCCCCGGAAATGAAATCTCTGCCTTTCAGCAACACCCCATTTTCGTAAACCTCAACGATGTATCCCTGTGACTCATCCGTTAATTCTTTTCTCGAAACCGAACCCTGTTCGTTTCCGGTTCTCGGTCTTGAAAGTGATGGGATATGAACTGAATGACAACCGAAAAAATTATCATAGTTTGCGTAATTGTCTTTTGTTTGCAAACCAAACTCCATATGAGTGTGACCATGGAAAAAGGTTACGTTAGGATAATGCTCCATAAGACTTTCAAAAACCTGTGCCTCTGTTCCGCCCCAGATATCACTATCGTATATCCCCCAAGGATTTCCACAACTCTTATTAGGTCTTACATGTTGAAAAACAAAACAACGTTTATCTTTATTGGTTTCTAAAGTTTCATACAACCATTGAAGCTGTTCATCGGTTAACAAACTGCCTTTAGCACATCCCGATATGCCTAACATAATAAAAACATCGTCGCCACGAGTAAAACTGTAATACAAATCCTGGTTGGTATAAGGTTTAAGTTCATCCATACCAAGATTATTAGAACCTGCCTCATGGTTGCCTGAAATAGCATAAACCGGTTTTGAAGTATAAGTATCAACTAAATATTTGTATTGTTCAAATTGGGATTTGTTTGATGCACTGTGAATAAAGTCACCGCAAATAGTAACAAATTCAATATCGGCGTTACTTTCAACATATTCCAAAGCATTCTGAAAGTCACTTTCAGCTGTTTTACTACCAATATGAACATCCGAAAATGCAGCAAACGAATATAATTTCGACCCTAATCCCGAAGCTTTTAAATCGCCTAAATCAATATCGGCAACTTTTTGATTACTCTCGTCATAAACCCCAATAGATGTTGCATCTAACGGGGCCGTATTTTCTGCAATAAAGTTATCGTATACAACTTCTTTACCAGAACTGTCAACTTCAAGTGTACAAATCTCGGCATAACCCGAAATGACATTACCCGAATTTTCATACTTCAAAGTATATTTGCCAACCGGAATATTGGCAGGTAAAGTTATGCAAACATCCTTTTCACCATCAAGATTCTCCACAACAGGATAATCGCCACCAATTGCAACAAAACTGTAACTGCAAATGACTATAACGGCAAGAGCAAAGGATAATCCTCTTTTAAAAATCATGTTCATTTTCTAAAACCTCTCCAGCAAGTGTTGTGCTACTTTAAATTAACATTTACCTGTACTCACTTCTTTTTAGTTCAAGGGGCTCCTACTACCTATAACGGGGTTTCACATTAAATAAGCGAATCAAGATACCCCACTATATCAAACACCTCAGTGGGGCTATTGTTTTTAAGATACAACGGATGATGTGGGTGACCTTTTACGGACTTTTTACCCACTGAAAACCATTCTGCGCCGTATTCGTTACCGATTTCAATCATATCCTTTACACAGGGAATAAGGTACGGTCTTTTTTCAATAATTGTACCCCAAGCTGCCCAGATTGCAGGTTTTCTGCCTCTTTCATAAGATGACATTATGTAACGGAAAGCATTCATATTTTCTCTGTGCAATGCCTCGTTAAAAGATCCGTCCATATCCTTTGGGTTAGTTGCTCTTTGAGCATAAACATTGAACATTATAAAACTGTCATATCCATTGAATCTTGCGGTACGCTCAACGGATTTAAGGGTGTTATCAAGGTCATCGGGCTTTGCAGTAGATGGGTTTATGCCGATACAAACAAGAGGGTTTCCCCCACGTGTTCCTAAAATATAACGATATTCCGTATAGGCATTAGGAACGTAAAGCCATTTATCCCTATTATATTCAAACGAGCCGTCTGCCTCGGACCTGAGAGCATCCTCAAAAGACAAAATTTCCATTTCATTTGTTTCGCAAAGGGGTATATGCATTGTTATCATCCTTTAAATTAACTATGTTCTATATTATACAACGATTACATTATATTTTTCAATATATAAGCTCGCTTTACTTGACATTTTTACTTGGTATTATATAATTAGAATGTGAGAGAATGTGCGGTTTTTCAACCGCAAAAAGGAGATATTTTTATGTATCATTCAATGAAAATTGCGGGTCTTGACAGAAAGTTACCCCTTTGCCCTTTAAATGAAAGCTTACAGATTGGTGCTTTTGTTATCTTCGGTGACGCAGAGCTTACAGTTGCCTGTGCCGATGCACTTCTAAAAAAGGCACCCGAATTTGATTATATAATCACCGCCGAGGCCAAGGGCATTCCCCTTGCTCACGAAATGTCACGTCAGAGCGGCAAAAAATACTTTGTTGCAAGAAAGAAGCCCAAACTTTATATGACAGGTGTTTTTGATGTTATTGTTAACTCAATTACCACAGAAGGGGAGCAACACCTTTACCTTGACACTGCCGAGGCAGAGCAGATGAAAGGCAAAAAAATTCTTATTGTTGACGATGTTATTTCCCTTGGTGAATCCCTCAAAGCGGTGCAGACCCTTGTTAATAAAGCCGAGGGTGAAATTGTTGCAAATATGACAATTCTTGCCGAAGGTGATGCAGCAGACCGCGACGATATTATTTACCTTGAGCGTTTACCCCTCTTTGACAAGGAAGGAAATGTTTTATAATGGCAGGTATACTTTACGTTGTAGGTACGCCCATCGGCAACTTAGGTGATTTTTCACCCCGTGCCGTTGAGGTGCTTTCCTCTTGTGATTTTATAGCCGCCGAGGACACCCGCGTAACCATAAAGCTTCTTAACCATTTCGGCATTAAAAAGCCCATGGTAAGTTATTATGAGCATAACCGCATGGAGCGTGGCGGTGTTATTATCGAAAGGCTTTTAAACGGCGAAAGCTGTGCTCTCGTTTCCGATGCAGGTATGCCCATCATCTCCGACCCGGGCGAGGACTTGACTCTTCGTTGTCATGAAAATAATATTAAAGTCTGCGCAGTTCCCGGCCCTTGTGCTTTTGTTACCGCCCTTGCAATTTCTGGTATGCCTTCCGGCAGATTTACCTTTGAAGGGTTCCTTACAATGACAAAGCAAAACAGACGTAAGCACCTTCTTGAGCTTGTTGATGAAAAAAGAACAATGATTTTTTACGAGGCACCTCACAAACTCCCCTCCACACTTCAGGATATGGCGGAGTATTTCGGCGATCGTAAAATAGCATTGGTAAAAGAGCTTACCAAGATTTATGAAAATGTTGAACGGACCACACTTTTTGAGGCTCGTGACAAATACAGCGAAGTAAGTCCCAAGGGCGAATATGTTCTTATAGTTGAGGGTAAGCCCGAAACCCCGAACGAAGAAATCACCCTTGAAGATGCAAAAGCGATGGCTCAGGAGCTTTTGAAAAACGGGCTTTCCAAGAACGAAGCCGCCAAAGAAATTGCAAAAAAAACAGGACTTAAAAAGAGCGATATCTACAAGAGCTTACAGGAGTGATATTTATGCTTTTCGGTGTACAATGGTATTTATGGCTTATACTTTTAGTAGCGGTTGCTTTAGCGATTTTTGCCTGGAGCAAGGCACTTAAATCTTCACGCGAAAGACGTGAAAGATTAAAGCGCGAAGGTGCAATATGGAAAAGGGACTACGATTTAAGACAGAACTTTTCCGTATTGACCGAGGAAAAATTAAAGGAAACTGCCGACACGGAACTTTTACACGGTGTGGCAATGAACATTCAGGTTTTCCTCGAAAACACCCTTAATATGAACGAAGCTTTTGAAGAATTACCGGTAGAAAAGAAATACATTTACACCCTCGAATATTTTGATGAGGATGCAAAAAACAGTTTATCTGTATTTTTCAGAAACAATGGTGCCCCCCTTGTTCCCCTCCTCCCTGAGGCTTTAATTGTTGTAGGTGCCGAAAAATATCTTGATATAGTTACACCATTGGTCAATATGTATGACCCTGACAGTGAGGTTTCCGTTGATTATACTGTAACTGCAAAAGCCAACGAACTTTTTAAGAAAAAATACAATTCGGACGAACTTCTGAGACTTTGTGCTCAATATATCAAAAACAATAAAGAAATATTTTTAAATTAAAAGGAGAATATATTTATGGCTATCTCTTTTCATCTTTCCGCTTTCGCAGATGAGGGCGGTAACGGTATTATGGAGCAAATTGATGCTCTTAAAGCCCACGGTATGACCCATATTGAACCACGCGGTCTTGACCATGGTAACATTTCACTTTACACCGTAGAACAGGCAAAGGAATTAAAAAAAATCCTTGATGATAATGGTATCGGTGTTTCTGCCATCGGTTCACACTACGGCAAAATCGAAATCACAGACGATTTCGCACCTCATTTCGAGGATTTCAAGAACTGTGTTGAGGTTGCAAATATTCTCGGTACCCAGCGTATAAGAATGTTCAGTTTCTTCTTCACAAAGGGTCAGAGCCTTACTGAATACCGCGACGAGGTATTTGAAAGACTCGACAAAATGTGCACATACTCACTTGCAAACGGCATTTGGTGTTGCCACGAAAACGAAAAGGATATTTACGGTGACATTGCAGAACGTTGCCTTGAAATTTACAAAACATTCGATGGTAAAATCAAAGGTATTTTTGACCCCTCCAACTTTATTCAATGCGGTGAGCAGATTCTACCGGCTTACGAAATGTTAAAGGATTATATTGACTATTTCCACGTTAAAGACTGTCTTTACGAGGGTGGCAAGGTTCGTCCCGCAGGTCTTGGTGATGGTAATATTGTTGAACTTCTCACAAGATTTGCAAAGGACAAGGACGGCGACCATTTCCTTACTCTTGAACCCCACCTTAAGGTGTTTGACGGTCTTAAGGACCTTGAGGGCGAAGGCGGAACTGCAGACCAGTTAAAGGATGACTACACATACCCCACAAACAGAGCCGCTTTTGATGCGGCGGCAGATGCTCTTGACGTGTGTCTTACAAAGGCAAACCTTGACAACGTAACAATAAGAAGTAAATAAACCCATACAAAAGGAGTTTTTAAAATGTTCAAACACGAAAATCTTAAAGGCAGAGTTGCCGTTATTACCGGTGGCGGCGGTGTTCTTTGTGGCGGATTCGCAAAAGACCTTGCAAGACAGGGCGTTAAAGTTGCCGTACTTGACTTAAGGCTTGATGCTGCTCAACAGGTTGCAGATGAAATTAAGGCAGAGGGTTTTGAAGCAATCGGCGTTGCTTGTAACGTTCTTGAAAAAGAAAGCCTTGAAACCGCAAGAGCCGAAATTAACGAAAAAATCGGTACTTGTGACATTCTTATTAATGGTGCGGGTGGCAACCACCCCAGCGGTAACACCACAAAAGAAAAATTCGAGCTTTCAGACCTTGAAGCAACGGATGACATAAAAACATTCTTTGACCTTGACCCCAAAGGTATTGAATTTGTATTTAATCTTAACTTCCTCGGCACACTTCTTACAACTCAGGTTTTCGCCAAGGATATGGTTGGTAAGGAGAACGCAACTATTATTAACATTTCATCAATGAATTCCTACAAGCCCCTTACTAAGATTCCCGCATACTCTGCGGCTAAGGCGGCTATTTCAAACTTCACACAGTTCATGGCAGTTCATTTCTCTGAAGTGGGCCTTCGCGTAAATGCTATCGCTCCCGGTTTCTTCTCAACAAACCAAAACAAAGCACTTCTTTATAATGAAGACGGCTCATTCACACCTCGTAGTGAGAAGATTATCGGTCACACTCCCCTTGGTCGTTTTGGTGTCCCCGAGGACCTTACAGGAGCACTTCTTTTCTTAAGTGATGAAACCTATTCCAAATTCGTAACGGGTGTTATAATCCCTGTAGACGGCGGTTTCTCCGCATATTCTGGTGTATGATATCAAATCTTGAACACATATAACAAACGGCTCGTGAGTTTTCACTCACGAGCCGTTCTATATTGTATTAATTATACAGTTTCTTCTTCAGCTTTTTTTGCTTCTTCTGCTTCTTTGAGTTTCATTGCAGCAAGTTCTTCTGCAATAGCATTTTTCTCAAGAATTTCTTTTTGAAGTTTCTTCTGTTTTTTGTTGTAAACAAGATACCACACAACACCGATAACAGCAAACACACCAACGATAACACCGATGATTACACCGTAGTTGTCTTCAACCTTAATATCAACGGCATCGTAGTTGAAATAGTTACAACCATCAAATGCGTTATCCGCATAGTCGGTAAGGTTGTTTATAACCTTGAAGTAACGAAGGTTATCACAAGCTGCGAAAGCATAGTCGCCGATATGTCTTGCACTGTCGGGCATTTCGATTTCTTCGATACCATCACAATCAAAGAATGCTTCGTTACCGATACTGTCAAAGCCCTCTGCGAAAGTGATAGCGGTAAGTGCATCACAGTTATAGAATGCTTTGTCACCGATTCCGGTGATTTCTGCAGGAACTGCGTAAGCACCTTTTTTACCAGCGGGGTAAATAGCGATTGTATCAAACTTACCTTCTTCGTTAGCAACAAGAACTACACCATCTTCTGTTGAAGCGTAAACCTTATTTGCCTTATCAACGTTGATTTTTTCAAGAGCAGTACATTCTTCAAACGCTAAAACTTCACAAACCGCAACAGTTGCGGGAAGTGTGATTTCAGCAAGAGCTGTACAACCTTCGAATGTATACTGTTCGATTTCTTCAACTGAACCAAGGTCAACCTTTGCAAGAGCTGTACAACCTGCGAAGGTGTCGGAAGAAAGAACTTTGAGTTTAGCAGGAACTGCAATTGAAGCAAGAGCAGTACAACCTGCGAAAGCACCTGCACCCATTGTTTCAAGGTTTGCGGGTAATTTAACTGATTTAAGAGCGGCACTATTTTTGAATGCGCCTGAAGCGATAGAAACAACGCTATCGGGAATTACAACTGATTTAATACCTGTACCTTCAAAAGCGTTTTTGCCGATTTCAACAAGCGTTGCAGGAAGAGTAACTTTTTTTACTGCAGCGTTTTTAACCGCACCTTCTGCAATTGTTTTTACGCCTTCTGCTACAACAACATCAGCTATTTCGCCTTTTACTTTATAAAGAACGTTACCCGCGTATACAACACCAAGACTTGCTTCGTACCAAGCAGTAACGTCAAGAGCATTTGCTTCAACGTTAACAAGTGTTTCAGGGAATGCAATTGCTATAGCTTTAGTAGCAAGGTCAAATGCGTTAGCGGCAATAACCTTTGTGCCTTCAGCAACGGCAATTGTTGTGTTCTTAGCGGTACCTGCGATTACAAGTACGGAACCGTCTGCAGAGTAAATTGCAGAACCAACTGTTTTGTATGCTTTGTTATCAGCATCAACTGTTATAGTTGCAAGAGCTTTACAACCTGAGAAAGAAGCAGCACTGAAGTCAACTACTGATGCGGGAACAGAAATCTTTTTAAGTGCAACACAATCCTTGAATGCATCTTTACCGATTTTGGCAACGTTGTTACCGAGTGAAACATCTGCAAGGTTTTTGTTACCTGAGAAAGCTTCGGATGCAATCTGAGCAACACCATCGCCTGTTTTCACACTCTTAAGACCTGCATTTTTGAATGCGCCTGTTGCAATCGTCTGTAATGTTGCAGGTAATTCAACGCTTGTAAGAGCGGAGCAACCCTCGAATGCAGCAGCACAGATATATGTAAGACCTTCATTAAATACAATTTTTGAAAGTTTGGTAGCATTTTTAAATGCACCATTATTGATTTTACTTACGTTAGCAGGAACTTCAATTGAAGTAATTGCTGAATTTTCAAATGCGGAAACACCAATCCAATCAAGAGATGCATCTTCACTAACCTTAATGTTAGCAACCGCAGAGTTCATAAATGCTCTGTCAGAAATAGAGCTTACACCTTGAGGAATTTCAAAGTCGCCTTTTTTTGCTGAAGGATAAGCGATAATTGAAGAACCCTTCTTGTTGTAAAGAACACCGTCTACAACAGAGAACTCTTTGTTGTTGTCAACAACCTCAAAGTTTTCGAGAGTTTTAACACCAGAGAAAGCATCTGCGGTAATGGAGTTAACATTCTTATAAAGTTTGATTGTTTTAATCTTTGTGTTTGCAAATGCGTAATCACCGATCTCCGAAAGAGTTTCTGCTGTTTCAACTTTTTCGAGTGAAGTACAATCTGCAAAGCTTTCGTAACCGATAGTTGCAAGTGTTGTGTCTGAGAAATCAACTTCTTTAAGAGCTTTACAACCCTTGAAAGCACCAGCGTTTACGATACCCATAGCATCGTCAATTTCAACCTTTTTGAGGTTTACACAGTTTTGGAATGCATAAAGACCGATTTCTTCAACGTCGGGACCGAAAACAAGTGTCTCAAGGTCTGTATTACCGAGGAACGCATAGTCTTCGATAATAGAAACGCCCTTGGGAATTTCGATATTCTTAAGATTACCTTTGTAAGAATATAAAACTCTGCCAAAACTGAGAATGCCGTCTTCTTTTGCATTTTCCCAAGCAGAATCAACAAAAGCATCTTTAGCAACGTTTTTGATGTTCTTATGAACATCGATTTCTGTAAGAGATGTACAACCTGCGAAGCATCTTGCAGGAATATCTGTTACAGCGTCGGCAATTTTATAAGATTCCAACGATGTACAACCTTCAAATGCAGAAGCACCGATTTCAGAAAGAGATTTGTCTTTCTTAATCTCTTTAAGAGAGGTACAACCCATGAAAGCACCTTCGCCTAACTTAATAACGTCGTTAGCAAGAGTGATTTTTTCAACAACTGTGTTGTCTTTAAATGCATATGCACCGATAGCAACAACTGTAAGACTGTCGATTGTAGCAGGAACTTTAATCTCTTTATCCGCTCTCTTTGAGTCATAACCAACAATCTGCAATGAAGAAGGATCGTCGGCGGTCTGAAGATAGTAAAGACCTGAATCTTCATCCAATTTTTTGTTGTTTTTGATTTCGTTTGCTGAAAATTCAACCACATCGCCTTCTTCAGCAAAAACAGAAATGGGTACTGCAGCTATAAATACGAATACAAGAACAAACGCAAGTATAGCGCAGAGGGGCTTTTTACATGCTGTCATAAAACACGCATCCCTTCAAAAATGTACTTTTTACCGTAAAAAGATAAGTGATAATCCACTTTACAGATAGAATTATTATAATATAAACACCCTCTGTTGTCAAGCAATCTGCCCGTCAACAAGGGTGTTTTCAGTCATTAAAAACTAACAAAAATTAGTTCGTTTTTATGGTTATTATGCCATTTGAAGTTTAATTTTTTCATAATTCAACGGCTCTGACGGTGTTTTCCAAGAGCATAGTTATGGTCATAGGACCTACACCACCGGGTACGGGAGTTATAAATGATGCTTTCTTTTCAACCTCATCATAGCAAACGTCACCGCAAAGTTTACCATCTTCGTTTCTGTTCATACCAACGTCAATTACAACTGCACCGTCTTTTACCATATCAGCAGTTACAAAGTACGCTTTACCAACAGCCGCCACAAGAATATCCGCACTGAGAGTTTCTTCTTTAAGATTTTCGGTTCTTGAATGGCAGATTTCAACTGTTCCGTTTTCTTTGAGAAGAAGCATTGCCATAGGCTTACCTACAATATTACTTCTGCCGATAACAACACATTTTTTACCTTTTACACTTATATTATAGAACTTGAGCATTTCCATAATTCCTGCAGGAGTACATGGTAAAAAGGTGTAGTCCCCTATCATAATATGTCCTACGTTAAATGGATGAAAAGCATCAACGTCCTTAGATGGGTCGATAGCATTTATAACCGCTTGTTCATCAATATGTGAAGGTAATGGTAACTGACACAAAATTCCGTTGACTTTAGCATCATTATTGAGTTGTGCTATTAAACCGAGAAGTTCTTCCTGTGTTGTTTCCTCGGGAAGTGCATATTCAAATGAATTTATACCCACTTCTTCACAAGCTTTTTTCTTATTATTTACGTACACTCTTGAAGCACTGTTGTTACCTACGATAATTACCGCAAGTCCTACCTGCTTCCCCTGTTCATTGAGCTTTGCCACGCGTTTTTTTATTTCCTCGCGTTTTGCGGCAGAAACAACTTTACCGCCTATAATTTCAGCCATTTTCCTCACCTTTTATATTTGGGCTTTTTAAAGCCTCTTTTTCAGCTTTTTTCTCTTTCAAGGTTTTAACCGAGCCTTCGGGAAAGAAATCTACACCCTCAATAGGCTTCGGATTTTTCTTGAATCTTATTAGATTTACCACAAGTAATACAAGACAAACTGCTACAATAACCAATGAAAGCACCTGTGAAACTCTCAAATCAGTATTACCTATATAAAGACTGTCCGTCCTTAAGCCCTCAACAATAGTTCTTTCGGTACCATACCATATTCCGTAACACAAAAACAACTGACCGCCGAATTTCCTAAACTTCTTTAAAATAATGTATAGCACCAAAAAGCCTATCATACAGGACGCAAATTCATAAAAGAACGTAGGATGTACAAAAAGGTTGTTTTCCTCAATATGTGCGGCTATATCCGTAACGCCCTCAAGACCAAATTTATCAGGATTACGGGTGATATAGCGCACTATTTTGTCGCTCATCATACCGTAATTGCCACGGGTAAACGTACCGAAAGCCTCCTGATTTGCGTAGTTGCCCCATCTTCCTATACCCTGACCTATAAGTAGGCTCATACCAACCATATCAAGTAGATTAAGGAAATTGAGTTTTATAGTTTTGCAGGTTATATATCCCGCAATAATACCACCTATAATACCGCCATAAATAGCAAGTCCGCCATGCCATATTGCAAAAATTTCGCCTAAATGCTCGCTGTAATAATCCCACTCGAAAATAACATAATAGGCTCTTGCACCTATAATACCGCCGAGAGAACCATAAATGAGAACATCCACCATTTTAGAAAGATTAATGCGCCATGTATAAGCTATACGACCACCGAAAAGTGCCGCCAAAGTAAAGCCTAAGGCGATAATAACACCGTACCATTTAATCTGAATGAATTTTGAACCTATATAAAACTCACAGAACACCGATGATACGTCAAATATTTTATCAATGCCGCCAAAGGTAACTTCGGCAACATCTGCAAAGAAATTCAAATCAAACACCTCTATTTTCCGCAAACAACTGAAAGCACCGCGGCTTCTTCGTTGAAGGATTTAACAAGCAAATCGTTGACAAAATCCAGTTTCAGATTTTTGATAACTTCAAACTCCGAGAAGAGTTCTTCATCAACAAAATGGGAAATAACAAGGGCATTTGCAACCGTATCCACATCCGAAAAAGCCCTTACGGTTTTTCCGTACTGTTTTTTACGGACAGTCTCAAACTGTTCCTCGGTAATAAGATTTATTTTAAGTTCTCTTACAGCTTTCTTTATTCTTTCCGAAACCTCACGGGGATTTACCGATTCTCCTGAGAAAAGAGGTGCGGCATAATTGTAACCGTGAAAATACTCAGTAGAAAAACTATTATTAACAAGACCGTCATCAAGCAACTCCTTATATAAGGATGACATCTGTCCTGCTACTATATCAAGAATAACCGACATTGCAACCTCTTCCTGCAAAGTTCTTTCGGGAGTATCGTGACTTTCCTTGAAACCAAACGCAAAAACAGGTGTTACAACAGGCAGATTTTCTTCCACGTAGTCTTTAACAATATGTGACGGTTCCTCTAAGAAAGCACGTTCAACCGTAACGTCCTCATCCGCCTCAAGAAGTCTGTCAGCTACCTCTAGAACCTCCTGAACAGTAGTGTTACCCGCTACTGCGAGAGCCATATTGGAAAGATTATAAAAAGTGTCATAACAGGAGAACAACATCTCCGCGGTTATTTCCGAAATAGACTGCTTTGTACCTGCAATATCAATTTTAACAGGATGGTTTACATACATAGCATCAAGAAGATTGAAAAGACATTCCCACTCGGGCGAATCCTTGTACATATCAATCTCCTGACCGATAATACCCTGCTCTTTCTGTACGGTTTCTTCAGTAAAATAAGGTTTTCTTACAAAATCAAGCAAAATCTCGAAATTAGCCTTAAAATTACCTGTACAAGTGAAAAGATAACAGGTTCTGTCGAAACTTGTATATGCATTAGCGGATGCGCCTGTTTTAGCATATCGCTGGAATGCATCAAGTTCTTCGCTTTCAAAAAGTTTGTGTTCAAGAAAATGAGCAGTACCTGCAGGAATTTCCGTAAAATTCTCACGGTCGCTTCTTTTGAAACGGGTGTCAATAGAGCCATATTTTGTGCCGAAAACCGCATAAGCAGAAGCATAATCCTCTTTAGGATAAACATAAATCTGCAATCCTGATTTGTGCTTTATTGAGTAATATCCCTCTTCAAGAATACTGTTCTCAATATATCTGATTACGTTCTCACTCATCGGTTTCACCGCCCTCTCCGTTACTTTCAAGCATAAATATGGTATCAAGTGTAACGTCACTTGCGGCTTTTATAATTTCTTCGCGAGTAACATTCTTGAATTCTTCGATAAAATCCTCAGGGTATTTATAATCACCCGAGACACATTGGGACATAAACCAGGAATCGAGGGCTTCAGGACTATCCGAAACACTCTTGAAACTATCCTCAAGAGCTTTCACAGATGCTTCAACCTCATCATCTGTGAAATTGCCATTTTTAATATCTTCAAGTTGTTGAAGAATTGCCTCGGTAGCCTTTTCTTCGTTATAGCTTTCAATACCGCTTTGAACGAACATAATGCCTTTTTGTCTTATCATTCGTGCGGAACAATAATAGCAAAGGCTCATTTTTTCACGTACAATTGTGAAAAGTTTTGAATGAGGACTACCACCGAAAAGGTCAACCATAATTCTGCGTGCGGCATAATTATCATCTGCGTCACGCATACCAAGACGGAAGCCCATAACAAGCTTACCCTGTTTTACGGGCTCGCTCTCTTTTTCATATGTTACATCCTCTGCCTTTTCCACAAAAACAGTTTCGGTTGTAACCAAATCTCTTTTAACTGAACCGATATACTTACTGAGCATATTTTTTACTGCATCATAATCAGTTTTACCACTTACACAAACACAGATTTTTGCATTCGCGAGAATTTCGTTATATGCTTCAAAAAGACTTTCAGGTGTAATTCCCTCAATAGCATCGCGAGAGCCTAGACGATGTATACCATAGGCTTCGTCACTGAACATAATTTCTTCACAACGGTTTTTAGCGTAAACTCTTTTGTCGCCTGTTTCTGCATCAAGTCTTTCACACAGAAGTCTTTTTTCGCTCTCCACATCCTTTGAAGTAAACACTCCATTTTCTGTAAGAGGGTTAAAAATAAGTTCAAATAACAATTCACTACACTCTGTGGTAATGCTTTCACCGTCAAAGGCAAATCGATCATCAATACAGGACACTCCCAATTTAAGGATCTGATTTTCTCCAACTTTTGAAACATCCGCAACAAGTTCTGCACCGTAAAGGAGGGCAAGTTTTCTTTCAATAGCCGTAACATCGGGATATTTTTTGGATGAGCGTGTCAACACCCCGGGAACAAGGGCATAATACGCCGCCTTATCACCAAGAGGAAGCACAAAGCTTATTGTAACACAAGCTGATTTGAAACCTTCTGCAGTTATATTGCTAAGCTCAACGCCCTCGGAATGAATTTCATTTGTGAAGTTATATTTCATTTTACCACACCTGATATTTTTTATATTGTCGTCAATAAACAATATATTACCATATCGTGCCAAAGGTTTCCATAGTTTTTTATTAAATTTCATAAATCATTTCACCTCGACTATTTTTTGTAATATATTTAGTTTTAAACATATAAATATGGGACTTCAGACCATTGACAAAAAACTATGCCTATGATAAAATATCTCAGTTGTTTATACAGATTATTTCCAAAGGAGAATTCACATGTCAGGACATTCCAAATGGAGTACAATCAAAAGAAAAAAAGAAAAAACAGACGGAGCAAGAGCTAAAGTCTTTACTAAAATCGGTAGAGAAATTATGATTGCCGTTCGTGACGGTGGTCCCGACCCCGCAGGTAACTCAAAACTTAAAGAGCTTATTCAGAAAGCAAAAGCAAACAACGTGCCTAACGACAATATCGAACGAGTTATCAAAAAAGCCGCAGGCGGTAACGATGGCGCAAACTACGAAGAAATCATCTACGAAGGCTATGGCCCCGCAGGTATCGCAGTTGTTGTTAAAGCACTTACAGATAACCGTAACCGTACCGCAGGTGATGTTCGTCACTACTTCGACAAATACGGCGGAAATATGGGTACTTCCGGTTGCGTTATGTTTATGTTTGACTACTTCGGTGTTATCATCATCGAAAGAGATGGCGTAGACGAAGAAAAATTAATGGAAGATGCTATCGAATGCGGTGCAATCGACTTCATCACAGATGACGAAGACATTTTCGAAATCCGTACCGATGCCAACGATTTAGGCGCAGTTTTAGGCGACCTTGAAGCAAAGGGCTACACATTCGTAAGCAGTGAACCCGCTTACATTCCCCAGACATATACTCGTCTTGAAGGCGAAGACAATATGAAAAATATGAGCAAAATGCTTGAAATGTTCGAAGATAACGATGACATTCAGGGCGTTTGGCACAACTGGGAAAATGAAGATGAATATGAAGGTTGATTTTTAAATCTTTCCTATTGATTTTTATTTATTAATAATATATAATATATACACTTTTACTTACGCTCAATTCGGTCATGCAACGAGTGGGTCCTGTGCGACGGGGCACCGTGAACCATGTCAGGCGGGGAACCGAGCAGCATTAAGCGGACCGTTCTGTGCGCCACAGTCCGCCTGCTCGTTGTATGACCGAGTGGAGCGTAAGTTTTATTTTTGTTTACACTTTTTAACTAAGGGGTGAGATTTTTTGTACAGAGCTTTATACCGCAAATGGAGACCACAGGTATTCTCTGACGTTTCGGGTCAGGGGCACATTACCGAAACCTTAATGAACGAAATTTCAACAGGTCGTCTGTCCCATGCCTACCTTTTCACCGGTTCACGTGGTACCGGTAAGACCACCTGTGCTAAAATTCTTGCTAAAGCCGTAAACTGTCTTAATCCCATTAACGGCAACCCTTGTAATGAGTGTATGATTTGTCGCGGTATTGACGACGGCTCAATTCTTGACGTTACGGAAATTGACGCCGCAAGCAACAATAGTGTTGATAACATCCGTGATTTGCGTGATGAAGTTAACTTCACTCCTGCCGCAGCAAAATACAGAGTATACATTATCGACGAGGTTCATATGCTTTCGGGCGGTGCATTTAATGCTTTGCTCAAAACTCTTGAAGAACCTCCTGCACATGTTCTCTTCATCCTCGCAACTACCGAGGTGCAGAAATTACCTGCAACCATTCTTTCAAGATGTCAGCGTTTCGATTTCAGGCGTATTCCTCCCGAAGATATTGCCGCAAGACTTATGACCGTTGCAGAAAATGAAAACCTCAGTCTTGACGAGGAAGCCGCTTTACTTATAGCCCGTGTTTCCGACGGTGCTTTGCGTGATGCCCTTTCAATCCTCGACCAATGTGCAGGTTACAATGAACCTATTACAATCAAGACCGTAGGCAATGCCGCAGGTCTTTTAGGAAAGGAATATTTATTCGAAATTTCCGATGCACTTTTTAAGGAGGATAGCTCAAAAATCCTCGATATAATCGACAGATTACACTCATCCTCCTGCGACATGGAAAGGCTTATGAGCGAGCTGGTAAATCATTTCAGAAACATTATGATTGCCAAAACTACCAAAAAGCCCGAAAAATTCATTGTCTGCACCCCCGACGAAATAACAAGATACAAAGATATTGCACAAGGCATCACCTACGGCACAGTTCTTTATATTATGGAAACCCTCTGCAAAGAGGCTTCTCAGTTAAAATACAGTGCTCATCAGAGAGCCCAGACTGAAACGGCGCTTATACGCCTTTGCTCCCCTGCCTTATCAACGGACAATGGGGCGCTTGTACGCCGAATCGACGAGCTTGAGGCACAATTAATGCTTATTAAGGCACAGGGTATTACGGTTACACACACTACACCCGAAAAACCGGCTCCCGTAAAGTCAACAACACCCGAGCCTGTAAGAGCAGAAGAAACTCCCAGTTCAATTGAAATCCCCGAGGAAGAACCTACAGTATCATATGAAGAAGCACCCTTCCCCGAGGAACCGCCCGTAGCACAGGATATTATTGAACCATCCGAACCTCAGGCGAAACCCGAAAAGAAACTTGTTTCCCACGAGGCAACTGTTAAACCTGTTGACACAGGTATTGTTACCGAGAGTGACAACGCAGTTCCATTCGCCGCTTGGGAAAACACACTTAATCAGTTATCAAGAATCAACAGACCCTTATACCCAATGCTTATAGGTTCATCTGCATTCAGGGCAGGTAATACGGTCTTTATAAAGGCTAAAAACACCGCATTTCCTCAGATGTTCAACCAGAAAACTCACGCAGACTCCATTACGGAAGCCCTTATGCGTGCAACGGGTGAAAAGTTGAAACCTATGATATACAATGACGGCTCATCCCCTCAGGCGGATGAAAGCATTGACCCTGTTGATACATTTATCAATAAACTTAATAAACATAAAATTGATTTCTTTATTGAAGAATAATTTCCAGAAAAGGACGGTAGAATAAAATGAAAGCAAGAATTCCTAATCAGGGAGGCAACTCTCAGGCAGCAATGATGAAAAAACTTCAGGATATGCAGGCAGAAATGAACCGCACTCAGCAGGAAGTTGAAGAAGCAGAATACTCTGCAAGTGCAGGCGGCGGTGCAGTTGAAGTAAAAGTAAACGGCAAACACGAAGTTCTTGAAGTTAAAATTCAGCCCGACGTTGTAGACCCCGACGATGTTGAAATTCTTTCCGATATGATTATTGCGGCTACAAATGAAGCAATCCGCAAAGCAATTGATACTATGGAGCAGAGAATGGGTAGCGTAACAAGCGGTCTCAATCTTCCTGCAGGTTTCGGTTTCTGATATGGCGTACGACGTTGCGGCACTTGAGAAACTCATAGAGCAGTTTCAAAAAATACCTTCCATAGGCAGAAAAACTGCTCAGAGAATGGCTTTTCACGTGCTTGATTTAACAGATGAACAGGCAAAAGAATTTGCCGATGCCATAATTGATGCCCACACAAAAATACACCACTGTGCCCTTTGCCACAATTTAACGGAAAATGAATTGTGCCCGATTTGCGAAAGCGCAAGTCGCGACCACACAACAGTTTGCGTTATGGAAGAACCTCGCGACGTTCTGGCAATGGAGCGCATGAGAGAGTTCGGCGGTGTATACCACGTTTTGCATGGTGTTATTTCCCCAATGAACGGTGTAGGACCCGAACAGCTTACCATTAAAAACCTGGTAGAACGCGTAGCAGAAGGCAATATAACCGAGGTTATTATGGCAACAAACCCAACTATTGAGGGCGACACAACCGCTATGTATATCAGTAAGCTTATTAAACCCTTCGGTGTAAAGGTCACAAGACTTGCTTATGGTATACCCGTAGGCGCAGACATCGAATATGCTGATGACGTTACTCTTATGAGGGCATTATCGGGTAGAAGCGAGTTATAAAAAGGAGGAGTAGTTATGGCTAAACAAGAGAATAAAACCGTTGCACAGAACAAAAAAGCATACCATGACTACTTCGTTCTTGAAACGTATGAGGCAGGCATTGAGCTTTTCGGCACGGAAATCAAATCTGTACGCGCAGGTAAACTTAATCTTAAGGATGCCTGGTGCAACGTTGTTAACGGCGAAATGCTTGCAAACGGTGTTCATATTTCACCTTATGAACTTGGTAACCGTTTTAACAAAGACCCTATGCGCCCCAAAAGACTTCTTATGCACAAAAAAGAAATTATGAAGCTTATGGGGGAAGTAAAACAACAGGGCTGTGCCCTCATCCCCCTTTCTGTTTACTTCAACGAACGTGGCAGAGCCAAAATGCTTATAGGTCTGTGCAAAGGTAAAAAGAACTACGACAAGCGTGAAACCGAAGCAAAACGCGACGCTCAGAGAAATATTGAGCGCGCAATGTCACTGAGGAATCAATAAAATCGGACGCATAGCGTCCCATTATCTCTTCACTATTCATTATTCACTCTTCACTTGAGCGAAGCAAAATATATGGGGATGAAAGGATTTCGACGGGGATTTTGAACCGTTATAAGCGAGCAGAGGTGCGGTACCGCTTTAAAAATCGCAATTTTAAAAATAACTGACAATAATAAAACAGTTTTAGCAGCTGCTTAAGTCAGCTGCCGTTCTTACCG
>JAZQZU010000082.1:0-16804 GCA_045634165.1 Acutalibacteraceae bacterium | reverse complement strand
GGAACGCTTATGGTGTGAGGGCCAACGCCATGAACCGCTTCAAGGTGTTCTGCGTGCATAAGAAGTCCCACAAACTCGTACATATATCTTTCAAGTCCGAAAAGCACCCCAAGACCTACGTCGTCAATACCACCCTCCATAGCTCTGTCCATAGCCTCGGTATGGTAATCGTAATCGTGCTTGGGACCTGTGGGATGAAGTTCAAGATAACTCTCCTTATGGTAAGTTTCTTGGAAAAGAATATATGTACCGATAACCGCATCCTTGAGTTTGCGGTAATTTTCAACGGTAGTTGCGGCAATGTTAACATTAACACGGCGTATAGCACCGTTTTTGTGGTTAACACTATAAATAGTTTTGATACAATCAAGTATATATTCAATAGGATTGTTTTTCGGGTCCTCACCTGCTTCAATGGCAAGTCGCTTGTGACCCATATCCTGCAAAGCAATTACCTCGTTTTTAACTTCTTCCTGAGTAAGCTTTTTACGGGCAATATGCTTATTTTTAAGGTGATACGGACAATAAACGCAACCATTTACACAATAGTTTGAAAGGTAAAGTGGTGCAAACATAACAATTCTGTTACCGTAAAACTTCTGTTTGATATCATTTGCCAGAGCATACATTTCTTCTATCTTTTTGGGGTCGTCACAAGCAAGAAGCACTGCCGCATCCTTATGAGTAAGCCCCGTACAACGGTAGCCGTTGCCCTCTTTAATGGGTCTTGCTTTTTCAAGAATGGAATCAATAAGCTCCATATTATTCTTGTTTTCTTCGGCAAATTTTATTGTGTCAAGAATTTCGCCATGGTTAATAAATTCTTCTGCTTTTAATGATTTGGGATTATATATAGCCATAATTTTTCCTCTTTAATCACATTTTATTACGTCACCACGGTCACAAACCACCTTGTAACCGATGTTTTCCATACGTTTTTTTAATATTTTCAAGCCCTCGGCACTTTGCACCTCGGTGCTTTTTTTATTGTTGTAAAGATTATATTTTGCCCTTATGTTTTGGGGCGAAAGGTTGGGCATAACCACGTTAGCGCCCGAAAGGATACCCTTTTCGCAACCCTCGGGGTCAATTGTATCAAGGGCGGTTGTGGAGGGTAATAGCACGTTGGGGCAAACAAGCCTTATGATACTCAAAAGGTAACAGGTGAGCTCTGCACTACCCTGTTTTTCACCCTTAAAAATTGTATCCTTATGGGGAATAAAAGGTCCTATTCCGCACATATGGGGTTTAAAATCCTCAATAAATTTCAAATCCTTTGCCATATGTAAAGAGGTCTGGAATGGGGCGCCCACCATAAATCCGCAACCCGTCTGAAAACCGATTTCCTTAAGGTTTTCAAGACACTCCAGACGATTTGAAAGTTGCATATTTCCGGGATGAAGTTTATTGTATAAATCCTCGTCTGAGGTTTCGTGCCGTAAAAGGTATCTGTCCGCTCCTGCATCATAAAGTCTTTGATAACTTTCTTTGCTTCTTTCACCAAGGGAAAGGGTAACTGCACAATCAGGGAAAAGCTTTTTTATACTTTTAATAAGCTTACAAAGAATATCGTCCGTAAAATATCCATCCTCCCCACCCTGTAAAACAAAGGTGCGAAAGCCAGAGGCGTAACCCTCCTTGCAACAGTTGAGTATCTCTTGGGGTGTAAGTCTGTAACGTTCGCAATTCTCATTACCGCCCCTGATACCGCAGTAATAGCAATTGTTTTTACAGATATTACTGATTTCAATTAATCCCCTTATGAAAACGGAGTTGCCGTAAAATTCCTTTCGCACTTCTATCGCTTTTTCCGTAATATATCGGGCACTTTCGGAAGTTCTACAGGATATTAATTCCTCATATTCCTCAACACTCAGGGAACGTTTTTTATAAAGTTTTTCGGCAAGTTTTATAACGTCACTCATCACTTATTACGTTTGACAGTACAGTTTTTGCACTGATGCCCTTAAGATTTCCGATTTTACCGCTCAAGGTGGAAATTACATCCTGTGGTGCATCCACCGCAACAGAAATAATACTTATACCCCTCTGCCGATAAGGAATACCCATTCTGCCAACGATATACTCGCCGTATTTGTGTAAAATAGCGTTAAGTTCCTCAACCGAATCGCCGTTTTCAACGATTATACTGATAACACCGACTCTTGAAGCCATAAAAATGCCTCCTCAAAACACAAAATGCCGCACCTATACAAGGTACGGCAACACAATAATTAATCACATAAAATCAAGTATTTTACCGCACCTTTCACTCAGGAATAAACCTTTATGTCAGGTACAGGTTTATTATACTATATTTTCATAATTTAATCAAGTACCGAATAGAACCGAAATGCCGTGGTAAAATACTAAAAACAAAAAGGAAGTGTTATTACGGATAACTGTCAATACAAAGACCTTGTAAGTAAGGAAACGCCCAAATCACCTATTGTGAAAAACTGTTTTATGGCTTTTGTTGTGGGTGGTGCTATATGTTGCTTCGGTGAGGTTTTAAAGTATCTTTTTACTCAGGTAGGACTTAACACGGACGAAACAAAACTTGCAGTCTGCACAACCCTTATTGTAATAACCGCAATTCTCACAGGCTCGGGTATTTTTGATAAAATAGCAAAACACGCAGGTGCAGGTACAGCCGTACCCATTACGGGCTTCGCAAACTCCGTCGTATCCCCTGCAATAGAATTCAAAGCAGAAGGATTTGTACTGGGCGTGGGTGCCAATATGTTCAAAATTGCAGGACCCGTCATAGTGTTCGGCTCCATTGCGAGTGTGATTTACGGGATTATTTATTGGATTTTTCAATGACATAACAAAAGGCTTGACCTATTTGGTCAAGCCTTTAATAATTTTTTCAGTAAATACTCTAAAGCATCACTTTCGGACGGAAAGCCTACGCACTCAGAATCTTTTCCTCTTTCACGGAAAAAGACTTCCCAACGATGATAATTTTTCAATACATAGTATCCGTCCCTTACGGAGTTTTCAAAATGGATAATATCCGTTGATACACCTTTATTTTTAAGTGAATCCAAAAACTCTGCTTTAGTCATATTAACACCGCCGATTTTTAATTATTTTCATTATACCACACTTGTGCTTTCATTGCACTTATAATATAATATTTTCAAATTTAAATCTTTGATTGGAGCAAGAAATGTTCAGACCATTAAAACGAATTAAACAACAATTATCCGAAGACGAGTGCAAAGAAATTTTACTGAATGAGCCGAGAGGGGTTTTGTCCGTTATAGGTGACGATAATTACCCCTATGCTTTACCGATAAACTTTTACTATGACGCTACCGAAAATAAAATTTATTTTCACACAGGTAAAGAGGGTCACAAGTTGGATTCCATCAAGAAAAACAACAAAGCATCCTTCTGCGTATATAACAAAGGATATCATAAGGGTAACCATTGGTCGCTCAACATAAAAAGTGTTATAATTTTCGGTAAAATAAGCATTATGGAAAACTGGTCACGTGATATGATGGTTGACTTTTGCAAACGATTTACAGACGATATGGAGTACATTAACAGTGAAATAGATAAATTTCAAAAAAACACCATTGTTATGAGCCTTGAAATCGAGCACATAACAGGGAAACTCGTAAACGAGGCTTAATCATTTTTGTCTTTTTTTCATTCTTTGCCAATTCACAAAGCAGTAAATGTCGTTAAGTAAAAAGGCAACAAAACACACGACCACAGAAATGTATCTGACATCACTCATACTCGCTAGCACCCATAACACTATAAGTACTACATCATTCAAAGCATAAATCAATGCAAAATACGGACTTCTGCGAAATGTAAGACCGGCTGCAGCGAAACTTGTGGTAACTGAAATGGTACTGGGTATAATATTCGCGGTATTAAAATGACTTAAAATAAAGTAAAAAAGAACTGTAACCACTACAGTCAAGAACGATATTATTATTTTATCACTTTTTTTCAATTTACTGATTTCAACTTCACTTTTCTTGCCTTTATACGGATTTTTTAGCCACGAAATTAACGAAAAAACCGCCATTGGCATAGTCATACCAAGATAGGTTATCATTTCCCCATAATATGAAAAACCGTAGGATATAACCCCATAAAGCAAACTGAAAATTATCATCAGAATTTGTCCCACAGGGTTTCCTTTAGCACAAAAAATAAGGGATGTTACCCCTATAAGCGACGCACATAATGTTAAATAATTTGTTCTGTCAAAAACCAAAAATGATACTGTAATCAAAAGCACCGATGTTACCCACAGCAAAAGTTCAAACTTTGTAAAATAGTTTATTAGTTTTCTCATATAAAATCCCCTAAAAAACAAGCATCCGCATACACATCTTCTAAGACCTAACGATGTGTAAACGGATGCTATTTGCATCTTACTACCCGGTGGCAGTTACATTAGAGGTTATTATAACATTGCCCCCCTGTAAAGTCAAATTTTTTTAATATTTATACTGTTTTTTCCTACAGCACACAAAATACTGAAAAAGTATAAAATACAATTTGCTGTAAACAATTAAAGTATACGAACAAGAAGGAAGTTGTTTATGCCCGAAAGAACAGGTAATTACACCATAAATTTTACAAACAAACCCAACATTATCGGCTATGCCGCCGCAGTGGGTAAAAAGGAATCCGAGGGTCCCCTGGGAAAATTTTTCGACAAGGTTTACACCGATGAATTCTGCGGTGAAAAAACCTTTGAAAAAGCCGAAACCCATCTGCAAAAGTCTGCCATTACCACCGCTTTAAAAAAGGCAAAATTAAGTAAAACAGACATTCAATGCGCCTTCGCAGGTGACCTTTTAAATCAATGTATCGGCTCATCATTCGGAATGCGTGATTTAAAATTCCCCTTTTCAGGGTTGTACGGTGCTTGTTCAACAATGGCTCTGTCCCTTGTATTATCGGGGATTTTTGTTGATTCCGGTGCTGCCCGAAACACCGTAGCCGCCGCTTCGTCCCACTTCTGCTCTGCGGAGCGTCAATACAGGTTCCCCCTTGAATACGGTGGTCAAAGACCCCCTGCGGCACAATGGACCGTAACAGGTGCGGGGTGCGCCATAGTAAGTAGCGAAGAAAAAGAAAAAAACTGCCCTAAAATAGATAAGGCAATTATCGGCTCGGTGCGTGACCTTAATATAACAGACCCCAACAATATGGGTGCCGCAATGGCACCTGCCGCCGCACAGACCATTGCACAATTTTTACGGGATACACGCACGAACCCTAAGGATTATGATTTAATTCTTACGGGTGATTTAGGATCTACGGGTAGCAGACTTCTTATTGAACTTCTCAAAAGCGAGAATAATATTGATATTTCAAGTGTTCATAACGATTGCGGTATTATGATTTTTGACCTTGAAGCCCAGGATGTTCACTCGGGCGGTTCAGGATGCGGTTGCAGCGCGTCGGTTGTTTGCTCATATATTCTGGACAATATCACCTCCGGAAGGCTCAACAAAGTATTTTTTGTAGGTACGGGCGCTCTGCTTTCCCCTACCTCGTCACTCCAAAAAGAGTCAATACCGGGTATCGCCCACGGTGTGCTTTTAAGCAATGATTAATAAGAAAGGAAAATATAATGGATTTCACAAAAAAGGAAAACTACGTTAAAGCCCTTGAAAATATTTCGGGCATAGCAAAAACTTATCTGAGAATTTCAAGTCTGAAAACCGCTTTAACTGTATTTTTAGGGATTTACACGGTAATTAAAATCGTTCAGGCATTCAAAAACTGAAATTGGTCTTGAAATACCAAAGGTTTAAGGTTATTATATAGGTATATTTTATCAGGGAGTGTTTTTATGGATTGTATTTTCTGCAAAATCGCGAATGGTGAAATCCCCGCTACAAAAGTTTACGAGGACGATACCGTTATCGCTTTTAATGACCTTGAGCCTCAGGCACCTGCTCACATTCTCGTAATACCCAAAGAGCATATTACCTCTGCGGCGGATATTAACGAAGAAAACAGCGCCGTAATTGCCCATATTTTTGAAGTGATTGCAAAAATCGCAAAAGAACAGAATATGGACAACGGCTTCCGCGTTGTAAACAACTGCGGTGACAGTGCAGGTCAGACCGTTAAGCATATTCATTTCCACCTTATGTCAGGCAGAAACTTCACCTGGCCCGCAGGTTGATTTTCAAAATCTTAAAACACAGAGGTTACACAGATGAAACGACCAATGCTCGTATCAGGCATAACAATGTTCATTGTCGCCACACTTTTGATGAACTTTTCAAAAATCGGTGCAATTGTTATGTTACTGACAGGGGCATTGGCTTTTGTTTTATTTTTAATAAAACCATTGAAGCTCAGGCGATTTATAATAATACCCGCCATTTCACTTGCAACAATTTTCATCTGTACTTCCTTTATTACGTATACCCATTTCAAAGTTGAACCCATATTAAATCTTGATGGCTCCACTTCTTACATATCGGGCAAAGTAATTACAACACCTGTTACTATTGATGGTTACTTGAACTTCACTTTAAAAACTGACGAAGATGTAAAAATTGATACTACAGTCCCCTGTGCCGATGTTGAAAACCCCGAGTTATACGATTACATAAGCATAAATAACGCCCAATTATCAGTAACAAAAAACGAAAAGAATCAATTTGATTTATCATACGCTTCCGACGGAATTTTACTTAATGCAACAGGTAAAAAAGCAAATATTCTATGGGAGTGTCAAAGAACACCCTACTACTATTGCTTACATTTCAAGGAAATTGTCGCTCAAAGAATAGATGATTTCTTACCCTCGCCTACGTCGGCAATTCTCAAAGGTCTTGTTTTCGGCGGTAGCGAGGGCATACCGAATAACATAGCCGATGCATTTCGTAACGGCGGTATAGCTCACCTTTTAGCCGTATCGGGTCTGCACACTTCACTTTGGTGCGGTCTTATAATTTTCATTTTTAATCTTTTCCATATTCCACGTAAAATCCGCAATATTTTCTGTATTATATTTTTGTTCGGCTTTTGCGTAGTAACAGGCTTCATGCCCTCGGTACTACGTTCGTCACTGATGTCCTTGGTAATACTCACATCTCCATACACTAAAACCCTGCCCGACTCCCTTAACACCTTAGGTCTTGTTACGTCAATACTCCTTTTAAGTAATCCATATCTCGTATTTAATCTTAGCTTTCAACTGTCCCTGTGCGCTACATTGGGTGTGCTTTTAGTGTCACAATACGAAATGGCGGTATACAGGTTTTTCTACAGTAAAATCAAATTCAAACCCATACGGGCATCCCTCAGTTATATAGTCTGCTCATTCCTTATAAGTGTGGGAGCAGGTCTTTTCACAATGCCCGTATCCGCTCTGAAATTCAATGTTTTAAGCCTTGTATCCCCTGTTGCAAACATCCTTTGTGTAAAACCCGCCTTTTACGCTATGATTTGCGGCACAATCGGCACAGCCACAAGCTACATAGAGCTGTCTTTTATACGAAAAATCACTTCATTTTTGTTCAATGTTGCAGAACTTCTTCTGGATTTTGTTTGTGATATTTCACTTAAAATAACCGACTTCACCTATTGCACCATACCCGTACACAAAAACTGGTTGTTAAACGGTCTTGTGTTAGGTGGGTTTATTTTACTTGTTGGCTACCTTATTTTTAAAATCAAAAAGAATAATGCTTTTAAAATAACGTCTGTTTTAACTGTTGCAGTTATTTTCATTAATATTTTTATCCCCATGCTCCCCACCCCTTACAGGGATACTATTACGGTGGTTTCAAGCGGTGATAATCTTAATGTAATTATACGAAGCGGTACTCATTACGCTTATATTATAAACTCAGAAGAAACTTATCCATCGGATGTTTACGATTATCTTCCCCATGCCACCTGTGAAAGCCTTGATTATTGGTTCGTAACATATATTTCATACGACTCCTGTACCGACCTTGAAAAATTGCCGGCAGTTATAACTCCCAAGGAAACCCATATAACCCCTGAAATAAGAAAAATGTGTACAACAAAAGACGTTACACTTCCTCAGAACGCCATTATAAACATACAAGGGAAATACACCCTGAACAGTCAAATAAATTTCGAAATAATTGACACATACCCTATTAAATATGTTATAATAAGGGGTAATGAAAAAACAGTATATATACATCAGCACGGCAAAACCGATTTTTCGGAAGTAGTAGATACAAGTAATGGCGATATTTTCATTTACAATTCCCAAATTCCCGAGGATATCCCCTCATCCTCCGAAACTGTAATAATTAGCGGTAAATCGGATTTCATTATAGATAGTGATTACAACAATCTTAAGGGACAAAACGAAAATATACTTTTAACAGCCAAAGATGGCGATATTCAGATTAACATCTAAAGGAGCATATTATGTTTACCGAAGAAACTTTCAAAAAGCATATAAAAAGCGGCGAATTTATGCGCGTGTATATCATCTACGGTAACGAAGGCTACCTTAAACAGCACTACGCAAATATGATTTGCGACAAAGCCGTAAGCAAGGATTTTGCCGACTTTAACCTGCACAAGCTTGACGGCAAGGAAACAGCTTTAAATGAAATATATGACTGCATTTCCTCATTCCCTATGATGAGCGAATATACCTGTACCCTCGTTAAGGACTTCCCTTTGAACAACCACATTAACGACAAGGGTAAGCCCGACACAGATTTAGAAACCGTACTTTCCGATATTCCTGAAAGCTCCGTCCTTATTTTTTGGATGGATACCACCGAGGTTGATGAAAAGAACAGTAAATGGAGCAAGGTATTAAAGCTTATTGAATCCATAGGTGCTACGGCAAAAATAGACAAACGCACACGCTCACAGTTGGAAAAACTTATTATGGCATCCACATCGAAAAGAGAATGTAATCTCTCCCGTGAAAATGCCGCTTATATGGTAAACCTCGTGGGTGAGGATATGAGCACTTTACAGAATGAACTTAACAAGGTCTGTGCATACGTGGGCTCGGGAGACATTACCCGTGAGCACATTGACAAAACAGTTATTGTAAGCGTGGAAGCCAAGGTCTTTCAGTTATCACGAATGATAGTGCGCGGTGAAGCGGATAACGCTTTTGAAAACCTTACAAACCTTTTCAAACTCCGTGAAGAACCCGTTATAATTCTCAGTGTTCTTTCCAAGGCTTTCGTTGATATGTACAGGGTTAAAGCCATAAAAGAAAAAGGCACTTCCTACGCAAAGCTTTCCGAGGATTTCCCCTCTGCTTACAAGGGCAGAACCTTTATTCTCGACAATGCGGCAAACGATGCCTCAAAATACACTTTAACCCAGTTGAAAAATGCACTTGATTTGCTCAGCGATGCGGACAAACGCTTAAAATCCACAGGCGAAAATCCCAAGACAATTCTTGAAGAACTTATTTTAAGGTTGTTGAGAGTATAATGATAAAAATTGACAGAGCCGTCATTGTTGAAGGACGGTACGACAAAATTAAATTATCATCAATTCTGGATGCGGTTATTATTGAAACGGCAGGCTTCGGCATTTTCAATAATAAGGAAAAACAAGAGTTAATAAGAAAACTTGCAGACACCAAGGGTATTTTGATTCTTACCGACAGTGACTCTGCAGGTTTTAAAATCCGTTCATTTATCAAGGGCATAGTTCCTGCAGAGCAGATAAAACACGCCTATATTCCCGATATTTTGGGTAAGGAAAAACGCAAAACCGAACCTTCAAAGGAGGGCAAATTAGGTGTTGAGGGTGTAAAGAAAGAAATCATAATTGAAGCCCTCGAAAAAGCAGGGGTTTTCTGTGAAGAAACCACCACCGTAGAAAAACGCGAAATAACCAAACTTGATTTATACGAAGATGGACTTTCTGGTAGACAAAACAGTGACGAATTAAGAAAAAAACTCCTTCTGCACCTGGACTTACCTGAAAGGCTTACATCCAACGCACTTGTGCAGATATTAAACACCTTTCTTACATACGACGAATACAAAAAGGCTATTGAGGAAATAAAAAATGCTTAAAAAGAATGATGAATTCAATTTAAAAATAACAGGCTATACCTCCGAAGGCGGTGGTGTAGGAAAATTCGACGGACAAGCGGTTTTTGTTGAAAACACCGCAATTGGTGACGAGATTTTATGCCATATTATAAAAGCAAAAAACACCTATGCCATAGGTAAGGCGATGAAAATCATAAAAGCCTCAAAGAGCCGTACTGAGCCGGAGTGCGAAGCCTTTAAATCCTGTGGCGGTTGCTCCTTTGCCCATATAAAATATGAGGACGAGCTTAACGCCAAGGAACAAAAGGTAAAGGATGCTTTCGCAAGAATCGGCGGTATTACTCCGCCCTTTGCACCCATTGTAGCATCCCCCGAAACCACACGTTACCGCAACAAAGCCCAGTACCCCGTAAGACGTGAAAACGGAATCCTCAACATCGGCTTTTACGCTAAAAAAAGCCACCGTGTTATTGACGGGGGCGACTGTTTATTACAACCTATTGAATTTACCGAGATTATTGAAATTTTCAGAAAATGGATAAACAACAATAATATTACCATTTACAGCGAAAACACAAACCTTGGCCTTATAAGACATATTTACTTAAGAAAAGCCTTCGCAACAGGTGAAATAATGGTCTGCGTTGTCATTAACGGCAATACCCTCCCCTGTTATGATTCTTTGCTGGAAAAACTTAAACCGATTGACGGCTTTAAAACACTAGTTCTTAACATAAATCGCAAAAACACCAACGTTGTTTTAGGTGACGAGTGTGTTGCCCTTTACGGTGACGGTTATATTACAGATATCCTGTGTGACGTAAAGGTTAAAATATCCCCCCTTTCATTTTATCAGGTAAACAGAAACGGTGCTCAGTTGCTTTACGAAAAGGCCGCCCAATACGCAGATGTAAAAAAAGAAGACGACATTCTTGACCTTTACTGCGGAACAGGTACCATTGGTCTTTCAATGGCAAGTAAAGCAAACTCTGTTACAGGTGTTGAAATTATTCCCGAAGCCATTGAGGACGCAAAGGTAAACGCAGATATCAACAATTTTAAAAACACCCGATTTATATGCGGTGATGCATCAACTGCCTCAGAGTTTTTAAAAAACGAAGGCATTAACCCCAAGACAGTTATCCTCGACCCACCCCGAAAGGGTTGTGCTCCCGAGCTTTTAAAAACTGTATCAGAAATCAACCCCGAAAAAATCGTTTACGTATCCTGCGACCCTGCAACCCTCGCCCGTGATTGTTCAAGACTTCTTGAACTCGGTTATATAGTAAAAGAGGTAACCCCCGTTGATATGTTCCCGAGAACAAGCCATGTTGAAACAGTCGCCTTGCTAATAAAATGCGATTAACTATGAAAGGAAAATTATTATGACCCCAGGACTTACACGCCGTGAAAGAGAAGTAACGGATATAGCAGAAATTCTTAAAATATTGGATAAAACGAAAATAGTCCACATTGGTCTTGTAGATGGTGACGAGCCCTATGTTGTGCCAATGAATTACGGCTATACATACGAAGATGATACCCTCACATTGTATCTCCACGGTGCTACCGAGGGTAAAAAGCTTGACCTTATGAGGGCAAATCCCAAGGTATTCTTTTCAATTGAATGTGATATTGAACCATTCAGCGGTCAGGTTGCCTGTCAATACGGCACATCTTATTCATCGATTATGGGTAAAGGTATTGCAGAAATACTCGAAACTCCCGAAGAAAAAATGAATGGTCTTACCCTTTTTATGAAATCTCAGACAGGTATTGCTTTTGAATTCAATGAAAGACTCGTAAGTACAGTAAGCGTTATTAAAATCAAGGTTACACAATTCACCGCAAAGCACAGACCAAAACCCATAAACGCATAAGAAAACGGCTTGAATCGTTTGATTCAAGCCGTTGTTTTAATTTTATTTACCGATTGTCTTTGCAGTAACAATTGCTTCGTCACTTGATACGTAGGAAATGTTTACTGTATCACCTTTATTGAGAATTACTACAGAATCATCCTCTGCGGTAGAAATTGCATAATATACGGGGTTGTTATCAATTGCAATGTAATAAATACTGTTGCCGTTTACAACCGCTGTGCGTATATCGGTAATAACACCTGTAACTTTAAGAAGTTTGCTTTCAGGCTTGTTATCGATTGTTCCTTCACCTGAAGAATCGCCACCACCGATAGCATCGGGAAGCACTACGTCATACTCAACATTAAGCTCACGCTTTGTACTTGATTTTACCTTTGAAACGTAAGCCTTAAGACAAGCTTCAAGGTCGGGGTTTGCGTCATCCTCACTTCTTACTGCGTCCTGAACACGCTCAACGCTAACCATTGCGTAACTCTTAACAACGTTGTTGTCCTTAAGAGCCATAAAGTATGTTGCCTCGCCGTCAATGTTAAGAAGAAGGGGGAATGTTGCCTGCCAACCCTTATCGGAAACAATACCCTGAGCAGATGTCTGCGCACCACTTTCGGTAGTACCTGAAATCTCCTGGAATACTGCTTCTTTTGTACGCTGGTTAATAATAGCAAAACCGATGATTGAGTCGTCGTTTGTAACAGAGGTTACACCTGTATAAAGCCACACGTCATCGCCACTCGCAATATAGCTTGAACCAATAGTTGTTGTCATAACACCTGTCTGACCGATATAACCGTTGATGAAACCGCCGTTGTATTTACCGTAGTAGTTGTACTGCTCTACAAGAAGGTCGTCGGAATAAATCTGGTCAATCCAACTATATTCTTTGTTGTTTTTAAGGTCTTTAACGTTTGTGAAATCCACAATATCGTTTTTGTCACAAGCGTTCACAAGAACAACACCCTTAACGTCTCTACCGCCTACAAGACCTATGGTCTTATCGTAGTATTCGCATACCCAGTAGGGTTCACCTGCTTCGTTAATTTCCAATGAAGGTGTACCGAACATATAAGTGGGGAATTTGAATCTGAGAACACGGTCAAGTCTTTCATTAAGATATTCACCTGTAGAAACCTGAATATTGGAAAGTCCGTGGTCTTTAAGAATGAAAGCTTCTGCTTCCTGAGTATACATATTAACTGCAATGTATGCAGGGAATCCTTCTTTTGTGTTCTGAATCCACTTGAACACATCACCATATTTCAGGGGGAAAATTCTGTAAGGATTACCATCGTAATTAACCTGAGTTGAGTATTTTTCGTCAATAACGAACTGAGAAACCCAATCAGAAAGGTCACCGAGGGTTTTGTTAGCAAGGTTAAGAGCAGTATCCTTGTCAATCATGGGAACGGTCTTGAAATCCTCAAGGCTATCAATAGTTGTGATACTGTCACCTACGCCAAATTCTTCTTCGGTAACGCTGATAATATCGCTGTATGCTCTTGCACGGAAAAGAGGTGCGGAAACAAGGTAACCGATACCAAGAATAAGCGCAAATACAAGTCCGATTGCCAAAGGAACAATTGCCTGTCTTTTTACATAGGGTACATACTCGGGCTTTGCAAAAGCCTTTGAGGTAATAAATGTCATACCGATGTAAATAGCAATAAGTATAGCAATGAAATAGTAGAATTCAATTTCCTTAAGGTTAATTGCAGGAAGCATGAAGTAATAAGTAATACAACCGCCTACAATTGTTGTAAGAATACTGATAATGATTTTAAGAACCTTTTTCTCAGGGGGAATAACAACCTCTTTGGGTCTGCCCTTACCTGAAAAATCCACTTTAATAGGGTCCATTGTGTCAACTCCTTAAATAATATAAAAAATATTATACTCTATACTATATCTAAATACAAGTATAATTTTATTAACGAATTATTTATCCTTCTGAACCTTCCACTCGCCAATATCCGCATACACATTATTGCCATTTTGCGGTCCTGTAATATTGGGATTCACCGAAATTACGGCTTTTCTGTAATACAGGGGAATGAACGGAACTTCTGTTGAAAAGGCTTCAACAAAGGTCATTGTGGAGTCAGTACCTTTTTTGTATGCTTCAAAATCCTCATAAAACTCGGGAGAAATGCCATAATTAAGGCTACCCTTTTCTGAGAAGAACTCCGACAAATCACAGTTGGAAGTGAGCTGAGCCTCACCTATATACAAACTGAAATGACCTTCTTTTAAAGCATTTATAAATTCTTCCGAGGTCTTTTTCTCGGTAATCGTCACACCAAAACCAAGCTCCCCAAGAGATTTTTTAACCGCCTCGGCAACAGAAACCTTATACTGATTTTCAGAACATACAAGAATACTTAGTTTCAATGAATTGCTTCCGTTGGTTCTTACTCCATCGGAATTAATGGTAGTATAACCATTTCTTTCAAGTATACCGATTGCTTTTTCGGTTTCGCCACCGACACCTGCAAGATTTTCGGTATTTAACTGATAATAATCGCTTTTGAATGGTGTTATTACGGCGTTACCCTGTCCAAGGAAGGATGAAGCAGTAACACTTGAACGGCTTATGCCGATATTAATCGCCTGTCTTACCCAATCAATAGAGGTAATTGACCCTGCCCAATTGGAGTTAATGCCCACATACACAAGGTTATTGGTATTTTGGGCTACTGTAAAAGATGACAAGTTCACGTAATTTCCGTCACTTAAATCCTGTTTATAAACGCTTATTTCGTTGGCTTTAAAGGGATATATAGGTCCTGAAATACCCGACATATCATAAAGTGCAATTTGTTTGTGCCAGCTTTTTTTATAATCTCTGTGATGGGAGTTCACCTGTAAATATGCAGTGTTATCAAGATATTTAACAGCATATTTACCACTTCCGTAAGTATTTTTGCCCGAAGTGGCTATAATGGGAAAATCAAGTATATTGAGCGCCATAGGGTCGGGATTGGATAATTTGAAAACAACAGTGTTATTATCATCCACAGAAACAGAAACTACGTTCTTTAAGGAATGTTTATAAAAAGCATGATTCTTTGCTTTTTCAAAAGAAGTTTTAACGTGCTTACCTGTCAAAACTGTACCGTCACTGAATCTAATGTCCGTTTTAAGATTTACTGTAACCTTTGTACCTTCAATTTCACCATTTTTGGCTATAAGGGGCATTCCTCTGCCGTCATCGGTGGGTGTGAAAAGGCTTTCGTACATTATGGGAATCAAATCTCCGTTAAGACTGCCCTTTACCGTATAAGCCACAAGGGAATCGGAGCTTGTATAGGGAAGTGAAATATCCGATTCAATAATTTTGGTGGGTAAAACGTAACTTTCGTGCTCGGTGGTTTCACTCTCACCTTTACCCTTACACGAAGCGAACATAAAAATCATAGAAAGCACAAGTAAAAGGGATATTATTTTTTTAGTCATTTTACTCTCACCCTTTCTATTGCCGTTGCTTTACCGCTTTTTTCATCAATATCAATAATACAACCATCCATCTCATATTCCCCGGTTGCGTTTTCAAAACGAACCGGAAGATTTGTTCTGAATTTCTGTATTGTAAGTGATGGCTCTATACCTAAAACAGATTGAACGGGACCCGTCATACCTGCATCAGTAATGTACGCCGTACCCTTTGGTAAAAGCTGCTCATCCGCAGTCTGCACGTGGGTATGAGTACCCAGAACTGCAGTAACCTTACCGTCAAGGTAAAAGCCCATTGCCCTTTTCTCTGCAGTAGCTTCCGCGTGAAAATCTACAACGATTATTTTACAACCATCCGTTTCCTTAAGTGCTTTGTCAATCTCCCTGAAAGGATTACCTAAAGGCTCCGAAAAAACAGTGCCAAGCATATTGATTACAGCAACTCTTATTCTGCCCTTGTCAATTATGCCCACACCCTTGCCGGGCGCACCCTCGGGGTAGTTATATGGTCTTACCACGTCCACATAACCTTCAAGGTAGTCGGATATTTCGGGTCGTTTGAAGGTATGATTACCAAGGGTTATCATATCAACGCCGCTATCAAACATCATTTCACAGGATTTGGGTGTAACACCATTACCCTTAGCGGAATTTTCGCCGTTGGCAATGCAAACGTCAATATTATTTTTTCTTTTAAATTCGGGTAATTTTCTTAAAATAAAATTACAACCGCCCTCGCCTACAATGTCACCTAAAAACAGCAAACGCATAAATAATCATCTTTCTATTAAAAGAGCGGAACCCCACTTTTATTGCCGAGGGTTCCGCCTATTGTTTTTATTTTGCAAAGTCAATTGCTCGGCTCTCTCTGATTACGTTAACCTTAATCTGACCGGGATATTCAAGTTCGCCTTCGATTTTCTGAACAATATCTCTTGCGAGTAATACCATCTGGTCATCGGAAACTGCATCGGGTTTAACCATAATACGAACTTCACGACCTGCCTGAATTGCAAAGGCGTTGTCAACACCGGGGAATGAAGTTGTAATTTCTTCAAGCTTCTGCAAACGCTGAATATATGATTCGATATTTTCGCGTCTTGCACCGGGTCTTGCAGCAGAAATAGCGTCAGCCGCCTGAACAAGACAAGCAATAACAGTTTTAGCCTCAACGTCACCGTGGTGAGCCTGAATAGCGTGAATAACCTGTTCGTTTTCTTTGTTCTTACGGGCAACCTCGACACCGAGTTCAATGTGAGTACCCTCTTTTTCGTGGTCAAGAGCCTTACCGATATCGTGAAGAAGACCTGCACGCTTAGCAAGCTTAACGTCTGCACCAAGCTCTGCAGCCATAAGACCTGCAAGATATGAAACCTCAAGAGAATGGTTAAGAACATTCTGACCGTAACTTGTACGGTATTTAAGCTTACCAAGAAGCTTAACAATATC
>JAZQZU010000081.1:0-2538 GCA_045634165.1 Acutalibacteraceae bacterium | reverse complement strand
TTTTTCGTAGGAAAGTACTGCTGAAAATAAAGAAAAACTCCACCTTCGAAAAGGTGGAGTTTGGTGCGAGAGACGGGACTTGAACCCGTACGGGATTACCACACGCCCCTCAAACGTGCGCGTCTGCCGATTCCGCCACTCTCGCGAGTGCTTAGATACTATACCACCTAAACATGGATTTGTCAACACTTTTTTAAAAAATTTTTCAAAAAATAAAAAAATCCCCGAGAAATTAATCCCGGGGCATAAATTTTAATATCGATTAACCAACAATTGTTGTTAAAGAGCTAACTGTTTTGAGGATGAAATCGATGAATCCGCGAAGCACCTGAATGAAATCAACGGGAACAGTAGTTGTTGTATCGCCACGGTTGATAAGTTCATCCATATTGCCGTCGTCACAAACGAAAGCCTGTGTAAGGGTTTTACCGCCTGTACCTTCAAGCTCTGCACGAACGTAGCAGCTGATATCATCACTGTGTGCGCGAAGCTTGATTGTTGATACTACAACGTCACCGGATGTCTTTGTGTTTGTCTGAATAATGTTGCCGTCTGCAATCCAGTTGATTTTGTCGCAGTTTTTACCCATAAGAGTAATTGTGTCAGCTTTTTCGTCAACGAGAATGCAAGTAACCATTGGGTAGTCACCGGTGTCGCCGATTCTTTCGCCATCTTCATATCTTGAAACTGCGAAGAATGCGCCGTTTTCCATAGTTGTTCTAACGTTTGCCTGTGAGAAGGAAGGCATAACGAAATCCATAAATGCAGTGTCGATATCGTTAAGGTTGTGAGCGTCGTTGTTGCCGAAGCCCCATACGTTTCTGCCTTCGGGAATAACTACTTTAAGAAGCTCATCCCAAAGAACGCGGTCATTGCTTGTGGGTCTGTCAAAAGCGTTGTAAACTTCGATACCTAAACAAGAATCGTATCTTCTCATAATGTCAGCAAAGAACTGAACGTTGCCGGGGTCACGAGCGATGCTTTCGTCACCTGCGGAGCTGAGCCAGTCGCCGGGATGGTTGATGTGAGAAATGCCGCCTGCTTCTTCAATCATTCTAACCATTGTTTCGAAGTCGCCCTCGTTACCCATAACACCTTCGGTAGATTTGTTGTTCATAAAGTAACCGTTAACGTGGTTTTTCTGAGCAACAAGGTAGTTACCTTCAATAGCACCTGTTACACAGTTAAGACCGCGATCGGTTGAGCGGTTTGTTAAATCTGTTTTATAAGTGCCGTTCTGAATTGCAACAAATTCCTCAGTTGTAAGGTGGTTCTGGTCTTTTAACATAACATAGTTGTAGTAGTATAAGGGTAAAAGAGTGGGCTTCTTGTCCCATTCAACACCAATAACACCATGGTCAGCAAAAGCAAGAACATGGAAATCCTGGTTGTAGTGCTCTTTAACCATATTGTCAAGACTGATAAGTGCGTCGCTGTATGTTGAGTGAGTATGTAAGTTGGTTTTGTAGTGGTTATCTTCGTTTCCTATGTAAGCCATAACACTTTCATAGGGGTTTGTGATTTTGTAGTCAACGCGACCGGCAAAAGCGGAAATCTGTGCAACAGAGAAAAGCAATGTTGCTACTATAACAAGTGATACTAATTTTAAAAATGACTTTTTCATTCATCATTCCTCCCTTTTAAAAGATTATAGCAATTGTATATATGTGTGTCAATAAAAAAATTAGGAATGAGGAATAAGGAATTAGGATTTTTGCGCCGATTATAGAATAAAGTTGTTGTAATGCGAAACGGTGGTGGGTGGTTCTCTTGCGGTTGATCCTCAGTTTGAGAGCAGGACTACAAAACCAAAAACACTTCGGAAGAACGAATCTTCCGAAGTGTTTTTATCTGTGTTAGGGATTAATACATTCCGCCACCCTGTGCGGCTGCTGCCATTGCTGCGGCGTTAGCTGCATCTGCTGCGGGGTCGGGTTTGTCTGTTACGAGACTTTCTGTTGTAAGAACCATTGCGGCAACGCTTGAAGCGTTCTGAAGTGCGGAGCGTGTAACCTTAGTGGGGTCAAGGATACCTGCTACTGCCATATCTGTGTATTCTTCAGTTGCAAAGTTGAAGCCGTAGCCTGTTTTACCTGAACGGAGAATACCGTCGATAATAACTGAGCCTTCAAGACCTGCGTTAGCGGCAATCTGACGAACGGGTTCTTCAATAGCCTTGCGAACGATTTTTGCGCCTGTGATTTCGTCTGCATCTGTAAGTGAGGCGATGTATTTATCAAGAGCGGGGATTGCGTTAAGAAGAGCAACACCACCACCTGCAACGTAGCCTTCTTCAACTGCGGCTTTAGTTGCTGCAAGAGCATCTTCAATACGAAGCTTCATTTCTTTCATTTCGGTTTCTGTTGCGGCACCTACGCGGATAACTGCAACACCGCCTGAAAGCTTAGCAAGTCTTTCCTGAAGTTTTTCTCTGTCGAAGTCGGATGTGGTTGTTTCAATCTGTGATTTAATCTGCTGAACACGTGAAGCAATAGCGTCGTTATCGCCTGCGCCGTCAACGATGATTGTGTTTTCTTT
>JAZQZU010000080.1:0-9195 GCA_045634165.1 Acutalibacteraceae bacterium | reverse complement strand
TGAAAGCTTAGCAAGTCTTTCCTGAAGTTTTTCTCTGTCGAAGTCGGATGTGGTTGTTTCAATCTGTGATTTAATCTGCTGAACACGTGAAGCAATAGCGTCGTTATCGCCTGCGCCGTCAACGATGATTGTGTTTTCTTTGCTGATTTTAATCTGACGTGCTCTACCAAGCTGGTTAACGTTAGCGTCCTTAAGGTCAAGACCAAGTTCTTCTGTAATAACTTCGCCGCCTGTAAGGATGGCAATATCGCGGAGCATTTCTTTTCTTCTGTCGCCAAAGCCGGGAGCCTTAACACCAACACAGGTGAAAGTACCACGGAGTTTGTTTACAAGAAGTGTTGCAAGAGCTTCGCCCTCGATATCTTCTGCGATGATAACAAGTTTTTTACCTGCCTGAACAATCTTTTCGAGAAGGGGAAGGATTTCCTGAATATTGGAAATCTTTTTGTCTGTAATAAGGATGAAGGGCTCGTCAATAACTGCTTCCATCTTATCTGTATCGGTTACCATGTAGGGTGAAATGTAACCGCGGTCAAACTGCATACCTTCAACAACGTCGCAACTTGTTTCTGCAGTCTTGCTTTCTTCAACGGTAATAACACCATCTGCAGTAACTTTATCCATTGCTTCTGCGATAAGGTTACCAACGTTTTCGTCAGCAGCGGAGATTGTTGCAATTCTTGCGATGTCGCTTGATGCCATAACGGGCTTTGAGTTAGCCTTGATAGTGTCAACTACGTTTGCAACTGCGTTTTTGATACCTTTTTTAAGTACCATGGGGTTTGCGCCGGCAACAACGTTTTTCATGCCTTCGCGAACAAGTGCCTGTGCGAGAAGTGTAGCTGTTGTTGTACCGTCACCTGCAACGTCGTTTGTCTTTGTTGCAACTTCTTTTACAAGCTGAGCACCCATATTTTCGAATGCGTCCTCAAGTTCAACTTCTTTTGCAATTGTAACACCGTCGTTTGTGATGAGGGGAGCGCCGTATTTCTTATCAAGAACTACGTTTCTGCCCTTGGGTCCGAGGGTGATTTTTACGGTATTGCTGAGTTTGTCAATACCTGCCTGAAGTGCACGACGAGCTTCTTCGCCGTAAATAATCTGTTTTGCCATAATATAAGCCTCCTGAAAATAGAGATAAGTATAAAATTATTCTACGATAGCAAGAATGTCGCTCTGACGAACGATGATGTAGGTTTCGCCGTCGATTTTAACTTCTGTGCCGGAATATTTATTGAGAATAACTTTGTTGCCCACTGCAACTTCCATTTTGATTTCTTTTCCGTCTACAATTCCGCCGGGGCCAACTGCGATAATTTCTGCAGTCTGGGGTTTTTCCTGTGCGGCAGCAGCAAGAATAATGCCGCCCTTTGTGGTCTCTTCTGCTTCGCAGAATTTAAGAACGACTCTGTCGCCTAAAGGTCTGAGTGTCATTAGAAATACCTCCAAAAATATAATATAAAAAAATAAATTGTCGTATTTTAGCACTCGACATCCCCGAGTGCTAAACATATGATACCCCTTTTTACATTAATAATCAAGAGTTTTTTGAAAAATTTTACCAATGTTTACATTTGATTAATATAATCAGTACATCCCTTGATTTATTCAAATATTGATAATATAATATTATGTACCAAAGAAAAGGATATGATTTCCAATGAAAATTACGGATATTCTGAATTCGGGCAAACTGTCTCTATCGTTTGAGGTTTTTCCACCTAAAACCGAAACCGCATTTGATAGCGTTAAATCCGCTACGGAGGAGATTGCAAAACTAAAACCCTCTTTTATGAGCGTTACATATGGTGCAGGTGGAGGTACAAGTAAATACACACTTGATATCGCTAAAAATATTAAGGATATGTACGGTGTGCCTACTTTGGCGCATCTTACCTGTGTTTCCTCAACAAAGCAGACTGTTAGAGAGAAAATTGCTGAAATCAGGGCGGCAGGAATCCAGAATATAATGGCTTTAAGAGGGGATATTCCCGAAGTTTTTATTAACGATGACAGAAGCAATTGGGATTACAATTACGCTGTTGACCTTATTTATGAGTTAAAAAATGCCAATCCCGATTTTTGTATCGGCGGTGCCTGTTATCCGGAAATACACCCTGAAAGCCCTAACCAGAAAGAGGATATAAAAAGACTTAAGGAAAAGGTTGACGCAGGCTGCGATTTCCTTACAACTCAGATGTTTTTTGACAATAATCTCTTATATAATTTCCTCTATAAAATCCGTGAGGCAGGCATTACAGTTCCCGTCATACCGGGAATAATGCCTATTACCAATGGTAATCAGGTTGCACGTGCGGTTAATTTATCAGGCTCTTTTGTACCTCAGCGTTTTAAAAGCCTTGTTGATAAATTCGGCTCTGACCCGCTTGCAATGAAACAGGCGGGTATAGCATACGCTACGGACCAGATTATAGATTTATATGCAAACGGCATTAAGAATGTACACGTTTATTCCATGAATAAACCTGAGGTTGCCGCCACAATACAGAATAATATTTCACATATTATAAAATAAAACTAATGCGAAAAAACACGAAATCAGCTTCATCTGAAGCTGATTTCGTGCTTTGTTTTATGTTATGAATTGTTATGGGTGCAGTTCATTGAGCAGCTCGAACAAGAGCCCGAGCAAGAACATTTACCCTGTTTTTTATTTTTAATCTGCACAACAACAATTGCAATAAATATAATGGCAATTATTGATGCGATTACAAGAGTGGGTATATTCATATTATCACCATTATTTATTTTTTTTGTTTTTTCTGAAAATGAGGAAAAGAAATACTCCGAGAACAACGAATGCGGCAACTGTGCCGATACCGAAAGAACCTCCGGCTATAAAAGAGCCTAACTGGTAAACCATAAGGCACATTGCATAGGCAAAGCCCGTCATATATGCAATGGCACGAACAGACCATTTCGCGCTGTTCATTTCTTTTCTTATGGCACCCATTGCGGCAAAGCAGGGTGCACATAAAAGATTGAACATCATAAAGGAATAGCCAGCCAGTTTATCCCCTCCGAAAAACTCCTGACCGATAAATGCAACACCGGACGCGCTTTCGGGATTTGCCATTGATGAAAGAGAGCCAAATACACCTACAACCTCTTCCTTGGCAACAAGACCCAGTACGGTTGCCACGGCAGACTGCCAGTTACCAAAGCCGAGAGGTTTAAACAATACCGCAATAAGACTACCTATTGTTTCAAGGATTGATTTTTCTGTTGCGGCGTTTGAAATAAAGTGAATTCCACCCTCTAATGAAAGACTGTTAAGAATCCAGATAATAATGCTTGCCGCAAGAATAACGGTACCTGCACGTTTTACAAATGACCATGCTCTGTCCCAGGTTGTTCTGAAAATATTTGCAGGCACAGGAGCGTGGTATGCGGGAAGCTCCATAACAAAGGGGGCAGGGTCGCCTGAAAATGCCTTTGTTTTTTTGAGGATGATGCCACTGATTACAACGGAAAGAATACCGATGAAATATGCGGATGTGGCAATTAAAGCACTACCGCCGAAAAGGGCAGAGGCAATAAGACCTACAATGGGCATTTTTGCGCCACAGGGTATGAAGCAGGTTGTCATAATTGTCATTCGTCGGTCTTTTTCCTGCTCAATGGTACGGCTTGCCATAACACCGGGCACACCGCAACCGCTTGCAACGAGCAGAGGTATAAAGCTCTTGCCGGAAAGACCAAACTTGCGGAAAATTTTATCCATAATAAATGCCACTCGGGACATATATCCACAATCTTCAAGGAGTGAAAGCAAGAGGAAAAGAATAGCCATCTGGGGCACAAAGCCTAAAACAGAGCCCACACCGCTGATTATACCATCAGTAATAAGGCTTACAAGCCAGGGCGCACACTCAATTGCTTGAAGGGCGTTTGTTACGGCAGGGATTATTGTTTCGCCAAAAAGAGTGTTGTTCATGAAATTAACTGTCCAGTCACCAATTGTGCCGATTGAAAGGGTATAAACCAACCACATTATGAAAAAGAAAATGGGGAGGGCAAGAATCTTGTTGGTGACAATTCTGTCAATTTTATCTGAAATGGTTAATCTGTTAAGATGTCTTTTTTTATAACAGGTTTTCATTAAGGCTTCTATGTAAAGATAGCGCTCGTTTGTGATTATGCTTTCTGCGTCGTCGTCAAGCTGTTTTTCCAGAGAGACAATATCATTTTCAATGTGATTCAGAGTCTCTTTATCAAGATTCAACGTGTCATAAATCTTGTTATCTCTTTCAAAAAGCTTTATTGCATACCAGCGTTGTTGAATTTCGGGAATTGAGTGTATGGCACGCTCCTCAATATGTGCAAGAGTGTGTTCAACTTCGCCGCTGAATATATGAAGTGGGATTGACTCGCCTTTATCTGCGGCTTTTATTGCTTCGTCAGCCGCTCCGTTTAATCCCTCGCCCTTAAGTGCAGAAATAACGACAACCTTACAGTCCAGTTTTCTTGAGAGAATATCGGTGTAAATTTCATCACCATTTTTTCTTACAAGGTCCATCATATTGATGGCAATAACCACAGGAATCCCAAGCTCAATAAGTTGGGTTGTAAGGTAAAGATTTCGTTCAAGATTTGTGCCGTCAACGATGTTAAGAATAACATCGGGACGTTCCTCAACAAGATAGTTTCTTGCAACAATCTCTTCAAGAGTATAGGGGGAAAGGGAGTAAATACCAGGCAAGTCTGTTACTATAACATCGTCACGTTTTTTGTATTTACCTTCTTTTTTCTCGACTGTAACTCCGGGCCAGTTTCCGACATATTGGTTGGAACCGGTAAGAGCGTTAAAAAGCGTGGTCTTGCCACAGTTTGGATTGCCTGCGATAGCAATGCGAATACTCATATTAATGTCTCTCTTTCGGTTTGAGGTTGGGGAAATGTATCTGAATCAGCCTTTGCTGCAGATTATTCAACTTCTATAAGTTCTGCGTCAGCTTTTCTTATTGAAAGCTCGTAGCCACGCAAGGTAATTTCCAATGGGTCGCCCAATGGTGCCGTTTTTCGCACGGTTATTAAAGTTCCGCGGGTAATACCCATGTCCATTATGCGTCGTTTTAGAGCACCTTCGCTGTGAAGTCTTACAACTTTAGCACTTTTGCCAATGCTGACATCTTTAAGCGTTTTCATGATAACCGTCTCCTTTAGGTTGGACTGATAATAAATTAATATGTTTTTAGCTGGTTAGCATATGCTAACTCGAGATGAACAAAACAAGTTAGCCATTGCTAACTGCAAGAATTATAGCAATTTGGAAGTTTTTTGTCAATGCTTTTTTTGTGAAAACAATTAGAAACTTTGGCAAGGCAAAAATCATTTCACTTGAAAAACCAATATGCATATGTTATTCTTAAAATCAGATGTTTATGTGTTGAGGTGAAACGTTGTGTACGAATCAGGCGAAATGTACCTTGAGTCCATTTATGTACTTTCTAAAAAATCTGACTCGGTACGTTCTATAGATATTTGCGATTATATGGGCTATTCAAAACCTAGTGTCAGCAGGGCAATGGGTCTTCTGAAAAAAGACGGTCATATTACCGTTGATGGCAAGGGTTATATTTCTTTAACCCAAAGCGGTCTTAAAATAGCCGAAACTATTTTTGAACGTCACACAATTATTATGAATTCTCTTTTAAGTCTCGGTATTGATGAAGAAACTGCCGACAAAGATGCCTGTAAAATCGAACACGTAATAAGTGACGAGACTTTTGCGGCAATAAAAGCGTATTATTACAGAAACAAGTGAAATTCAACTTTTTATTAGGCGGAAAAATCTTTGGGAAGTTTTTTGTGTGTATGATACAAAAAAAACAAAAATCAAGAGGTTAATTTCCACAGAATTTTTGTGGGTGTTTGTTGATTATTGCTATAATTGGTGTTATACTTATATCGTAATAAAATAATACTTTATTTTTAAAAGGAGCAAAAAATATGGATTTTGCAAGTTGGAAAGGTTTCGAGGGCGGAACCTGGAAGAAAGAAATAAATGTTCGAAGCTTTATTAAGCATAACTATACACCTTTTGATGGTGATGAAAGCTTCCTTGAAGGTCCCACACAGGATACTGTTGATTTGTGGGATCAGGTACTTGATTTAACAAAACAGGAAAGAGAAGCAGGCGGCGTTCTCGATATGGATACAAAGACCATATCCACAATTACTTCTCATGGCCCCGGCTATCTTAACAAAGATAAAGAGCGTATTGTAGGTTTCCAGACAGATAAACCTTTTAAACGTGCTCTTATGCCCTACGGCGGTATCCGTATGGCTGAAAAAGCTTGTAAGGATAATGGCTACGAACTTGATGGCGAAGTAAAAGAGTTTTTCTCAACTCACAGAAAAACTCACAACGCAGGTGTTTTTGATGCATATACACCCGAGATGCGTGCTTGCCGTTCAAGCCATATTATCACAGGTCTTCCCGATGCATACGGAAGAGGTAGAATCATCGGTGACTATCGTCGTGTAGCACTTTATGGTGTTGACAGACTTATCGAAGAAAAAATGGAGCAGAAAGAGACTACCCGTTCTGCTATGTACTCACACATTATTCAGTTGCGTGAAGAAATTTCTGAGCAGATCAGAGCGCTTCAGGAACTCAAACAGATGGCTTTGAGCTATGGTTACGACATTTCTTTACCTGCTAAAGATACAAAAGAAGCTATTCAGTGGCTTTACTTCGGTTACCTTGCGGCAGTTAAAGAACAGAACGGTGCTGCAATGTCCTTGGGTAGAACTTCAACTTTCCTTGATATTTATGCAGAACGTGACCTTGAAAACGGCGTTTACACCGAAAAAGAAATTCAGGAAATGGTAGACCATTTCATTATGAAACTCCGTCTTGTAAAATTTGCAAGAACTCCTGAGTACAATCAGCTCTTCTCAGGTGACCCCCAGTGGGTAACAGAGTCTATCGGTGGTGTGGCAATTGATGGTCGTCACATGGTAACAAAAATGTCTTACCGTTACCTTCACACTCTTGAGAACCTCGGTGCGGCTCCCGAACCCAACCTTACAGTTCTCTGGTCAGTAAGACTTCCCGATAACTTCAAACGTTTCTGTGCAAAAATTTCAATCGAAACATCATCCGTACAGTACGAAAATGATGACCTTATGCGTTTCACCCACGGTGACGACTACGCTATTGCTTGTTGCGTATCATCAATGATTTTAGGTAAAGAAATGCAGTTCTTTGGCGCAAGAGCCAACCTTGCAAAGTGTTTGCTTTACGCAATCAACGGTGGTATTGACGAAATTTCGGGCAAACAGATTGGTCCTGAATATAGACCCATTACTTCAGAATATCTTGATTATGACGAAGTTATGAAGCGTTTTGAGGATATGATGCAGTGGCTTGCAGGTGTTTACGTTAATACACTTAACATCATCCACTATATGCACGATAAATACTGTTACGAAAAGCTCCAGATGGCGCTCCACGATAAGAAGGTTACTCGTTGGTTCGCAACAGGTATCGCAGGTCTTTCAGTTGTGGCAGACTCACTTTCAGCTATCAAATATGCTAAAGTTAAGACAATACGTGATGAAAACGGTATCGTAGTTGATTACGAAGTTGAGGGCGACTTCCCCAAATACGGTAATGACGACGACAGAGTTGACAGTATTGCCTACGATATTGTTCATAGATTTATGGCACATATCAAGAAAAACCACACTTACAGAGACAGCATTCCCACAACATCAATTCTTACAATTACTTCAAACGTAGTTTACGGTAAAAATACAGGTGCAACTCCCGACGGCAGAAAACGCGGTGAGGCTTTCGCACCCGGTGCAAACCCCATGCATCGTCGTGATACTCACGGTGCGGTTGCATCACTTGCCTCTGTTGCAAAACTTCCCTTCATTGATGCTCAGGACGGTATTTCAAACACCTTCTCCATCATTCCCGGTGCTTTAGGTAAAGATGACCGCATCTTTGCAGGGGATATCGAGGTTGACCTTGATTGCTCAAACGGTGCTTGCGGAACACCCACTCTCTTTGAGGGTCTTGACGCAGAATAATAAAATATAGGAGGATACTATTTATGGCAGCAACACAGAATCAGATAGATAACCTTGTGTCACTTCTTGACGGTTATGTTCAAAAAGGCGGACACCACCTTAATGTAAATGTATTTACAAAAGAAACTTTACTTGATGCTCACGCACATCCTGAAAAATATCCTCAGCTTACAGTACGTGTAAGCGGTTACGCAGTTAACTTTGTAAAACTTACAAAGGAACAGCAGGACGAGGTTATTTCCAGAACTTTCCACGATCAAATATAAATGATAGGATTTATTCATTCCAAAGAAAGTTTCGGCACAGTGGACGGCCCCGGCATAAGATATGTCTTGTTTATGCAGGGGTGTCCCTTGAGATGCCTTTATTGCCATAACCCCGATACGTGGGAAATTGGCAAGGGCGAGGCAATAACCCCTGAAGAGGTTATTGCGGAATATAATAAAAATCGTTCCTTCTATGCTAAGGGCGGTATAACTGTAACGGGCGGTGAGCCGTTGTTGCAGGTGGATTTTCTTATTGAACTTTTCAAAAAGGCCAAAGAGGAAAATATACACACTTGTATCGATACTTCGGGTGCTACGTATAATTCCAAAAATGTAGAGTATACGGCTAAACTCAAGGAACTTATGAAGTTTACCGACCTCGTTATGCTTGATATAAAACATATTGATGCCCAAAAACATAAGAACCTCACAGGTAAAGGTAATGACAGAATACTTGCTTTTGCAAAATTTCTTGAAATAAGTAATATTCCTGTGTGGGTGCGTCACGTAATTGTAGAAGGGTATACGGATAATGTTGAAGATTTAATTGCTTTGGGTGAATTCATAGGGAGTTTGAAAAACGTTAAAGCCCTTGATGTTATACCTTACCATAGTATGGGCGAGGTTAAGTACAAAGAGCTTGGTATAAAATACCCTCTTGAGGGTATGGTTCCCGTGTCAACACAACACGCCCAGATGGCAAAAAAATACATTCTCGACGGAATAAAAAAGGTGCGAAATTAATTTTTAAAAAAAATTAAAATTTTCTCTTGACATCGTAATATATTTGTGATATATTATTCAAGCGTTGAGACGCTGGTGTAGCTCAGTTGGTAGAGCAGCTGATTTGTAATCAGCAGGT
>JAZQZU010000079.1:0-13372 GCA_045634165.1 Acutalibacteraceae bacterium | reverse complement strand
ATAGCGGATATTAGTTTTCCTTAAATAATATAACATAAACCGATAACTATAACAAGGATTTTTCAAAAACACTTGAATAAATACTATTATTTGTATATAATTCTATATTGAATAACTATATAATAGTTAAATATATCATTTCGGAGAAATTTATGCTCGAACTTAAAAATATTTCTTTTAATGTTGCCGATGAAAAAGGCGAAAAAGATATTATTACCGATGTTTCACTTACAGTTGAAGACGGTAAATTTCTTGTAATAACAGGACCCAACGGCGGTGGTAAATCCACCCTCGCAAAGCTTATTATGGGTATCGAAAAACCCACAGGCGGTCAGATTATATGGAATGGCACAGATATTACAGATATGTCCATTACCGAACGTGCCAAATTAGGTATCGGTTATGCCTTTCAGCACCCTCCCCGCTTCAAGGGTCTTTCCGTACGTGACCTCTTAAGCCTTGCCCACGGCAGTGACCTTCCCGAGGACCAGTGTTGCGCGTACTTGACACAGGTTGGTCTTTGCTCAAAAGATTACCTTAACCGTCAGGTCGACTCTTCACTCTCAGGCGGTGAAATAAAGAGAATAGAAATTGCCACTCTTATGGCAAGAAACCTTGAACTTGCAATTTATGACGAGCCCGAGGCAGGCATTGACCTGTGGAGCTTCAATATGCTTGTGGAAAGCTTCAAGGCAATTACCAAAACCCGTAAGGAAAGTATGGTTATAATCTCTCATCAGGAAAGAATTATGAAAATTGCCGATGAAATTGCAATCATTGCCAACGGAGTTGTTAAGAAAAGGGGACCCGCAGAGGAAGTTTTCCCTGAACTTATGGCAGAATTCGATAACACTTGCTCATTCAGATAAAGGAAACAATACTTATGAATAAAACAGAACTTCATATGCTTGAGGCAGTTGCCGACCTTCACGGTGTGCCCCAGGGCGCATACAACATCAGAAAAGACGGTGAAGGTGCAGGCAGACAGTCCACTGCAAACATTATTATTGAACCTAAAAAGGACAAGCCCGGTATTGATATTACCGTTAAACCCGGCACAAAAAACGAAAGCATCCATATTCCTGTTATCATCACAAAATCAGGTGTTGAGGACTTGGTTTACAACGATTTCTTCATCGGTGACGATGCGGACGTGCTTATTGTTGCAGGCTGCGGCATTCATAACTCGGGTGATTCAAAAAGCGAACACGATGGTATCCACCGTTTCCACATAGGCAAAAACGCACGTATCAAATACGTTGAAAAGCATTATGGTGAGGGCGAAGGCACAGGCGAAAGAGTGTTAAACCCTGTAACCGAAATATTCATGGATGAAAACTCATTCTGTGAAATGGAATCAGTACAAATCCGCGGTGTTGACTCCACCAAGAGAGATACTGTAGCAAAACTCGAAAAGGGAGCGCGACTTGTAATCCTTGAAAAACTTATGACCCACGGTAATCAGGTTGCTCATTCGGATATGGTAATTGAACTTAACGGCGACGGTGCATCATCACAGATTATTTCCCGTTCCGTAGCAAAGGATAATTCAGAACAGGTTTTCTATCCCCGTGCAGTGGGCAACGCTCCCTGCAAAGCCCACGTACAGTGCGACTCAATTATTATGGATAACGCAAAAATCCGTTCAATCCCTGAAATTGCCGCAAATCACTGGGATGCCAATATCATCCATGAAGCGGCTATAGGCAGAATCAACAACGACCAATTGTTAAAACTTCAGACAATGGGTAAAACAGAGCAGGAAGCAGAAGAAATTATTATCAACTGTTTCCTTAAATAATAGGAGTGATTTTTTTGAATAAAAGAGTTCTTGCATTCGATTTCGGTGCTTCAAGCGGCAGAGCAATCGTCGGTGTTTTTGACGGCAAAAAAATTGAACTTCGCGAAGTACACCGCTTCTCAAACGACCCTGTTAAAATCAACGGCACATTCTACTGGGACGTTCAGCGTTTATTTTTTGAAATAAAGCAAGGTATCCTCAAAGCAAAAGAAGATGGCGGTTTCGACTCCATCGGTATAGACACATGGGGTGTTGACTTCGGTCTTTTAAGAAAAGACGGCACACTTGTTGAAAACCCTGTTCACTACCGCGATGCACGTAACGACGGTATGGTTGAGTTTGCAAAAAAATATATGTCCCAAGAGGAAATGTACGATATCACGGGCATTCAGTTTATGGATTTCAACACCATATTCCAGCTTCTTTCATTGAAAGAAAACCGCCCCTATATCTTAGAGGAAGCAGATAAACTCCTCTTTATGCCCGATCTTCTTTCTTATATGCTTTCGGGCGTAAAATCAACCGAATATTCAATTGCAACCACTTCACAGATGGTTGACCTTAAAACACAGAATTGGTCCGATAAAATCCTTGATACCTTTGGCATCAAAAAAGACCTTCTTACAGACATTGTTCCCACAGGTGCGGTTATTGGTCAGTTAAGTGACGATATCTGCGAAGAATTGGGTGTTCCCAAGGCGGACGTTATAAGTGTTGCTTCCCACGATACCCAGAGTGCAATTACCGCTGCTCCTTGCGAGTACGAAGATTTTGCATTCATCAGTTGCGGTACATGGTCTCTTTTCGGTACAGAAGTTAAAGAACCCATTATTAACGACGCATCTAAAAAACTTAACGTTACAAACGAGGGCGGCTATGATTACACCATAGCTTTCCTCAAAAACATCTGTGGTCTCTGGCTTATCCAGGAAAGCCGACGCCAGTGGATTCGCGAGGGCAAAGAATATTCTTATGCTGAACTTGAAAAAATGGCATTGGAATGCGAACCCTTCAAATGCTTCATTGACCCCGACGCTCCCGAATTTGCTCCTATGGGCAATATTCCCAAGAGAGTACAGGAATACTGTGAAAGAACAAATCAGTACGTTCCTCAAACCGTGGGCGAAATTATGCGTTGTATCTACGAAAGCCTTGCTATGAAATACCGCTACACCTTTGACGGCATTATGGATTGCACAGAAAAAGAATATGACCGCATCCATGTTATGGGTGGCGGCACAAAGGATAAACTCCTTCTTGATATGACTGCAAAAAGTTGTAACGTAAACGTTTACGGAGGCCCTATTGAAGCGACTGCTTTAGGTAATATTGCAGTTCAGCTTATGTCAAGCGGTGCAATAAGTGACATTAAACAGGCGCGTAAAATCATTGCCCAGGGTGAAAATCTTAAACTTTACACCCCTGATAACCGCGATGGTTGGGAAGAAGCATTTAAAGTATTTAAAGATATTATCGAATAACTATGACTACTTTACCAAAACTTGAAGATGCCAACATCAACTATTGTTTTGAAACCGCAGAAAACATTCTTCAGAATGCCCCTGACTTAAAAGCAGGTTCCGAATCCGAGAAAAATGCCCGTCACATTTTACTGTACGAGCTTATGAAATATTGCGACGAAACCAATGAACAGAGTTTTTTCGCCCATCCCGGTGCCGGGTCTTTAATACACAAAGTGCTGTGTGTAGGACTTATTGTCTGCGTGATTCTTTTCTCAATATGTGTTGACAACGGTGCCGTTTTGCCCGTTGCAATATCCCTTTTTCTCAACATCTTGATGTTCTGTGTGTTTTCATACAAATTCATTTTCGACGGCACTTTTCTGGACCGCATAAAGCCGAAAAAAACCTCCGGTAATATTATAGGCAAGAGGTACTGTGACGGCACCGCGCAAGTCCGTGTTGTGCTTACAGCACACCTTGACTCGCCAAAAACCATACGAAACCTTCTTTTTGGTAGTCATTGGCCCCTTATTCTGAGTATATGCTCAATAATCGGTAACACGGTTTTATTCTGCAGTCAACTTGCTTTTCTTTTCATGGGTGCTCCCGCAAATGCAGATGCCTTTGAATTTTTAAGGAACGTCTGCCTTATATTCACACCCTTTTATTTTCTTTCAATTTTCCTCATAAGTTCCAAAAAGACCGCGTCGGGTGTAAGTTCAAGCATAATCCCCTCCGCCCTTCTTGTGAGTATTATGAAACAATTTTCCGAGGACAGTTTCCGTTTCAGGAAAACTGAGGTCTGTTGCTTACTTACGGGTGCAGAATATTCCTCAAGAGCGGGTTCGTACGCTTTTGCTAAAAAATACAGACGACTTTTTTCGGATGTACGCACAATTTTCATTCCTTTGGAAGAAATTACAACCTCTGAAAAACTTGCTGTATTTTTCAGGGACGGCAGTGGTTCCGCGGGTTCTGCCGAGGTAGCTTCCGTTATTGCTCAAGCGGCAGAAAACCTTGATTTACACTTAAGCAAAGAAAGTTCTCTTTTAGGAACAGCTTCCTTTTCCCCCTTTGCTAACCAACATTTCCGTGCTTGTTCTTTGGGTACTTCCAAAAAACATATATCAAAAAGTGTTTCTCCCACCACTGACAGAATAACATCTGTACCACGAAAAACCGTGGGTGATGTGGGTGCACTTATTATAGAAACATTAAATTATTTTGACAGTTGAGGTGCACTATGGCTAAGATTATTAACTCAAAAGTAAAAAATATCCCCTGGCAGGACAAACCCGCTAATTGCAAAGAGCCTGTCTGGAGATACACCGAAAACCCCATTATCGACCGCACTTTTGTTAAGGATGCAAACAGTATCTTTAACTCTGCAGTTGTTCCCTACGGCGACGGCTTTGCAGGTGTGTTCAGAATGGATGACGTTACACGTGAACAGTACCTTGTTACAGGTTTTAGCGACGACGGTATCCATTGGAATCTTAACGACGAAAAAATCTTCCACGGTTATGACCCCCGTCTTTGCGAAATTGATGGCAAATACTACCTTTCATGGGTTTGCCACACACCCCGCGGAACATCAATCGGTATTGCCGCTACTACTGATTTTGAAAGTTGGGAACGTTACGAAGACGCAGTATTACCCGTTTCAAGAAACGGCGTACTTTTCCCCAGAAAAGTTAACGGCGAATATATGATTTTCACTCGTCCTTGCGATAAGGGTCACACACCCTACGGTGATATTTTCCTCAGCCATAGCCCCGACCTTACATACTGGGGTAAACACCGCTTTGTTATAGGACCCGAAATGAACTGGGAAATGACAAAGGTTGGCGCAGGCCCCACACCTATTGAAACTGACGAAGGTTGGCTTTGCTTCTACCATGGTGTTATTACAAGCTGTAACGGTTTTACATACAGTATGGGTGCTATGATTGTTGACCGTGACGAACCCTGGAAGGTTCTTCACAGAGCGGACAGATACCTTCTCTCACCCCGTGAAACTTACGAATTTGTAGGCGACGTTCCCAACGTTGTATTCCCCTGTGCTGCTCTTGCAGACGAAGATACAGGCAGAATCGCAATCTACTACGGCGGTGCAGACACAGTTGTAGGTCTTGCATTCACAACTGTTGAAGAAACAGTAAATTACATTAAGGAACACGATTTAATCAAGTAATATGACAATTAAAAAATTCATCGGTGATAAAGCCTTTTATAAAATGGCTATGACTGTTGCCATACCCATAATGATACAGAACTTCATTACGAATTTCGTCAGTATGCTCGACAACCTTATGGTGGGCAGATTGGGTACGGAGCAGATGTCGGGTGTATCAATCGTAAACCAACTTATATTTATTTTCAGTCTTGCGATATTTGGTGCACTGAGCGGTGCAGGTATTTTTACTGCCCAGTTTTACGGCAAAAACGATAAGGACGGTATACGTCACACCATAAGATACAAAGATATAATAACCCTTATACTTTTCGTGGTTGCTACGGTTATATTCCTTGTGTTTGACGACCAACTTATAAATATGTTTTTGCACGAAAGCGACTCAACCGGCAACATTGAACTGACCCTCTCTTACGCAAAGGCATACCTCAGAATTATGATATTGGGTGCAATACCCTTCTGCGTAACACAGGTGTTTTCAAGCACCTTGCGTGAAACAGGTGAAACTGTAGCACCTATGGTTGCAGGTGTTATTGCAGTTGCAACCAACTGTTGCTTTAACGCACTTCTTATATTCGGCCTTCTTGGTTTCCCTGCCTTAGGTGTTGAGGGTGCGGCTATTGCTACAACCATATCACGATTTGTTGAGTGTGGTATAGTTGTTGTCTACGTTATAGTAAAACGCCACAAATTCCCGTACTTTAAGGGTGTTTTCAAAAATTTTTACATCCCCAAAAAGACTTTCCGCGATATTACATTCAAGGGTATGCCCCTTTTATTCAACGAATTCTTCTGGTCTTTGGGTATGTCCCTTTTAAGTGTGGCTTACAGTTTACACGGTATTGATGTAGTTGCAGGTTACAGTATTTCATCAACGGTTATGAACCTTGCAAGTATTGCGTTTATATCCCTCGGTACGAGTATCGGTATAATTATAGGTAAACAATTGGGCGCTAATGAATTTGAGAAAGCCTATGACACAGACCGCAAACTCATTACATTTTCAGTTATAATAAGTTTCTTTATAGGTTTTGTGGTGTTCTTTGCAGGTGATAAAATACCCTTGCTTTACAATGTAACCCCTGAAGCCAAGGAACTTGCGGCTTACTTCATCAGAGTATGTGCTTGTTTTATACCTGTTCACGCTTTTGCCAATGCTTCGTATTTCACCATAAGAAGCGGTGGCAAAACTCTCGTAACCTTCCTTATGGACAGTGTGTTTATAATGTGTGTAAACGTCCCCATCGCATTCGGACTTTACTACATTGCACATATACCTATCTGGGTTTCTTTCCCCATTATTCAATCTATTGATATTATCAAAGTTGTAATCGGTCTGATATTGGTAAAAAAGAAAGTATGGCTTAACAACATAGTTTCACAATAAGTGAGCGTAAAAAAACTCGAACTTAAAGTTCGAGTTTTTTCTTTGCTCCGAAGATATATAAATACTGTGAGTAGATAAAAACAAACCCTTGACCTTTGCTGGTCAAGGGTGTTCTGCACTTTTACTTAATTTTGTTGCAGATGGCTTTTTCTTTGCTCCGAAGCTGTATAAAGATACTGCGAGTGGGCAAAAAAAAGACAAACCCTTGACCTTTGCCGGTCAAGGGTGTTCTGCACAAAATTTAATTATTTAACAGCGTCTTTGAGAGCTGCGCCTGCTTTGAAAGCGGGAACTTTAGAAGCTTCAATTTTGATTGTTTCGCCTGTCTTGGGGTTACGGCCTTCTTTAGCTGCTCTTTCACGTACTTCGAATGTACCGAAACCGATGAGCTGAACTTTTTCGCCATTAGCGAGAGCGCCTTTGATACCATCTAAAACTGCTGCTACTGCCTTATCTGCATCTTTCTTTGAGAAACCTGCAGCTGCAACTGCATTTACAAGATCTGTTTTGTTCATTTTAAAAATCCTCCAAAATTTTGTTTTCTATTTTTTAATCGTGAACACGATTTTTATAGACTTATTTTTGTTTTTTTGCTTCTTCCCAGAGTTCGTCGAGAACATCTAAAGAAGCTGTTTTCATGTCAATACCCTTTTCCTTAGCAAGGGTTTCGGTGATTGTAAAACGCGCCATAAATTTCTTTGTGGCTTTGTCGAGAGCAGTTTCCGCCTCGCAGCCACAAAAACGTGCAACGTTTACTGCTGAAAAAAGCAAGTCACCCAACTCATCTTCAATAGCGGTTTTGTCACCTTTTGCAAGAGCTTCTTTAAGTTCCTTGGTTTCCTCGTCGATTTTAAGGAAAGCGCCCTCTGCATCATCCCAATCGAAACCTGCTTTTTTCGCCTTTTCCTGAACCTTCTGAGCTTTCATAAGCGCGGGGTAAACAGCGGGTATCGCCGCCATAGCCTCACTCTGGGTTCTTTGTTTCTTAGTGGAACGTTTTATATCGTCCCAGTTTTTAAGAACCTCACCCGTAGAAGAAACGGAAACGTCGCCAAAAACATGGGGATGTCTGACAATGAGTTTCTGGCAAATATCGTTAGCAACATCGTCAATAGTGAACCAACCATCGGTACGAGCCATATCGGAGTGCATAAGCACCTGTAAAAGCACGTCACCCAATTCCTCTTGCATGAGTTCTTTGTTATTGGTGTCTATTGCTTCAATAACCTCGTAAGTTTCCTCAAGGAAGTTTTCGCGGATGGACTCATGAGTCTGCTCCATATCCCAGGGACAACCGCCCGGTTCACGAAGAACACGAACAATGTCAACAAGGTCATTGAACTGATATTTGTCTTTGAAAGTGAAATTAACTGCCATAATTTACAACCTCTATTTTAACCTAAAAGCTTATATTTTTCAAGTATTTTTGCTATTTTTTCTCCCTTGGGGAGCATCAAAATGTCATCTTTTACCAAAGTTTTTGTCAAAAGCACACAAATTCCGTATGCGAGTACTGCAACACATATTGCAATAAGGCAGGAAAGGGTCTGACCACTGAGTCTGCTACCTTCGTTGAATGTAAGGACTTTACTTAAACCGAAGAAACTTCCGAATGCGGCACCACCGCAAACCACCGCAGAAATAAAGGGTTTTATAAGAACGGATTTGATGTCAATTCTCACACCAGTTTCCTTACGGAGAACGATGTAGTTATAAATGATACAAATAAGATAGAATGCCGCTGTACCGAAAACTGCACCCTGAACGTTGATTTCGGGAATACCGATAAGGAAATAGTTAAGACCGATTTTAAAAGCACAACCTAAAGCAAGGGCTTTTGCGGGTACATCGGCTCTACCAATTGCCTGAAGGATATTTGTAAGGGGTGATGAAAGAGTAAGTATACCCATCATAATACCATAGAGGGCAAGAACGGGCGCCGCTATAGGAACACCACTTGCTGCCTTACCGCCACCATAGAGAATATTAAGAATGGGTTCTGCAAGGGCTAAGAAACCTGCACCTGCCGGTAATGCTATGAGCATTGTTATTCTGAATACAGTATTTACTGAACCATTGACTGTCTTCATATCTTTTTTGGCAAGAGCGCCCGAAATAACGGGAATTGCACTTACACCCAAGGTCATAACAATTGTGGGAATGAGGTTTCTGAAAGAAGAAGTCAAATCATACGCACCAAAAAGAAAGGTGTGTATTTCACTCGTAGGTGTAGAAGCTGCGGTAATGGATTCACCGTAAAGACCCATAATAGTGTCATAGCCGTTTTCAACAACGTCCTTGAGTCGGTTCTGAATCATAAGTGAGTCAATAAAGTTTGTGATATTGAGAACAACCGAGCTCATAGCCGTGGGAATGGCAATTGCTACAAGGTCTTTGATGGTTGCTTTTCTGGGTGAAGCCAAGGGTGAATTGACGAGCATCTCTTTTGTGATGCCGTCTTTTTTTATCTTGTGACGAAGTATTGTAAACACGGCACCGATTGCAGTACCCAAGGTAACACCTAAAATTGCTACTGCCGCTTCCATAGCACATACTATGGGTTCATCGGTGGACTTAATAGCCTCGCCGAAGAATAATCCATCTGTTGCAATCTGGTTTTCTGCGTACTTTTCAACACCGAGCAAGAAAATAATACCGAAAACAAGCTTACCCAAGGATTCAATAACCTGAGAAATAGCCGTGGGGTACATATTATTAAGACCTTCGTAGTAGCCCCTGTATGTACTCATAATACAACAAAAAATTATTGAGGGGGCAATTGCAATAACGCTTAACAATGCATTGGGGTTTTCAACAATATTAACGTAGGGCTTTGCAGCTAAAAGCAACACACCCGTACCAAGAACACCAAGGCCCAAAAACAAGGGGAACGTAAGTTTTAAAACCTGCTTTACGTCGCGGTATTTACCCAAAGCCACATTTTTTGAAACAATAGCGGATATTGCTACGGGTAAACCAGCCATAGATATGGCATAAACAGGCACGTAAATGCTGTAAGCGGATGCGTAATACCCGTTAGCCAAAGTACCCATAATATTTTGTAAGGGTATCTTATATACTGCACCAATAATCTTTACAAGAGCAGTTGCAATAACAAGCACCATTGCACCGCCTAGAATATTCTGTTTTTTATTTGAAGATTTTTCAGACATTTTCTTACTCCTTTGCACCTATAAATTCTCTTAAAAGGGAGTCTTCAGGGACACTCTCGGAATTTATGGAAGGGAATTTTTCAAGACTTCTTATAAGTCTTTGTGACTCTTTATAAAACTCCGAGGTTTTCGGAAGTTCACTGAGTAATTTTATTGCCATCTCCTTAAGAACACAGGTTTCATAAAGATGAATGGTATTGAGTTTTATATCCGCATTATTTTTAAACGGAAACAGGTAGGTATCCTCGCCGTATCTTACGGTAATCCACATTTCATAGGACCTTTGAACGGAATTACCGCGGAATTTATAATCCCTGACCATTCTACGGACAAAACGCATATTACGTTTATTGAGAACTATATTCCCGTCCTCGTCATATATACGAGACGAGATATTTATATAAATTTTCAAAAGTCTTTCATCGGGTAAATGGTCGGTTATTTTAGGGTTAAGGGCGTGAAGACCCTCAACAATAATAACGTCACCCTCCGAAATTTTAATGTGTCGATATTTCGCTTTTCTTTTGCCCGAAAGAAAATCAAACTCGGGAAGATAAGTTTCATTAGTAGCGAGAAGTTCACCCATTGTTTTCTGAAAACACTCTATATCAAGAGCGTCCACCGTTTCAAAATCGGGTGTACCATCGGGGAAACGGGGTGCATCGCAATTATCCACGTAATAATCATCAAGTGAAACCGTATGACTCTTTATACCCAAGGCATAAAGATGCTCTCTCAATTTTTTAGCCGAGGTGGTTTTACCGGCGGAGCTTGGTCCTGCAATCATTACAATTTCGGTGCGACCGCTCTGTGCAATCTCAAGAGCAATTTTTTTGATTTTATTGTTATACCTGTTTTCACATTGAGTAATAAATTTTTCGGGATTTTCAGCCGCAGCTTTTATATATTCAACCCTGTTATTCTTGTTAGCCATACATACCCTCCTCTCTTTATTGGTACTCATCAAAAAAGGTTGATATTCTATTCTTTTTCTCTAAAAGTTCAGAAAATCTTGATATGTATTCGAAGGGGAATTTATAATTGAAAATCCTTTCGATTTTTTCAATTCCCGGTGAAAGCAATTTAGTTACACTACCGGCACCTACTGAAAGTATATGCTGGTATTCTTCCATCATAAGAACATTGTATTTACATTCTTTTTGTTCTTTACACCAACCCACGTTTTCAAAATTGCCCAAAGCCTTGCTCTGTCTATACATATAGTACGGGTAGTAACCGCCATCTGCAAGAGCCATTGCGGCATAATCAAGCATTTCGGCAACGTCTTTTTCGCTTACGGAATCACTTTCATTTTCCGTAACTATGGTTGATGAACGTTTAAGGGCGAGAGTATGAACCGTGATGTTTTCCGCCCCTAAAAAAATGGCTTTATCTACACTGTTTTTAAAACTATCAAAAGTGTCAGTAGGAAGCCCCGCAATCAAGTCCATATTAATACAGTCAAAACCGATTTCACGGGCTAAATTGTATTTTTCTATGGTAAGCTCTGCAGAATGCTTTCTGCCTATTGCCTCGAGGACACTATTTGAAAAGGTCTGCGGGTTGATACTTATTCTGCCCACATTGTGTTTTTTCAGAACCTCAAGTTTTTCACGTGTAATTGTATCGGGTCTTCCCGCTTCAACAGTGTACTCGGTACAATTTGTTAAATCGAAATTGACTTCAATGGCACTTAAAACTCTGTCCAAATCCTCTGCCGAAAGGGTTGTGGGTGTACCACCGCCCCAATATACGCTTGTCAATTCAAGTCCGTTTTCTTTTGCCTTTTCTCCTGTGAAAACTATTTCTTCGCAGAGTTTATTCACGTACTCGGGCATTAATTTTTTAGCGGAGTCCGTGCCTATTGAGTGGGAAACGAAGGAACAATAACTGCACCTTGTAGGGCAAAAAGGAATACTGACGTAAAGACTAAAACTCTTTTCATCAATGCTTTTTACAATCTCAACTTCCCTTTTTGCAACACTCAGTGCGAGTTCAGTTTTTTCAGGTGAAGCAAAAAAATGATTTATAAAATAATCTTTTGCCGTTTCCTCATCAGTTTCGAGCATTTTGTTCATTATTAGTTTGGACGGTCTGACACCTGTCAGCATACCCCACCCGGGTGCGAAACCACAAAGTTTTTTCAATAAAGGATAAGCCAATGACAAAAGCTCGTATTCCTCGTCCGTAATATTTTCTGTTTCAAGGCTCTTTTGTTCCGAAATAATTTCTCCCTTATATGAAAAAGCCGATTTGAACGTTACATCTTTCTCGGTTTTAATTATTTCAGTATAGAAATAATCTCCCGAATCTTTCGCAAATTCTTTTAAAACAGTATTCTTTTCTAAAGGAAAAAACAACATCAGTAGTTTTTCCGTTTCATACAAATAGTTATGTGATATACAATATAAATTCATCTTAAATACATATTATACGCTGTTTCGTGTTTTACTGTCGTTGCTTCACCGTGACCGCTATATATTTTAACGTCCTCGGGAAGCCTTTTTATTTTTTGTAACGTGTTTAAAAGCACAGTAATACTGCCACCGGGAAAGTCCGTACGACCGATGCTTCCCATAAAAATCGTATCACCTGTAAAAATCGCCTTTTGGTCTTTAGCGTAATACATAACCCCACCCTCGGTATGACCGGGTGCGCTCATTATTTCAAAAACAATATCACCAACATTGATTTTATCGCCGCCCTTTAAAACTCTGTCCGCTACGCAGGGGAAAAACGGTGCACCAAAAGAAGCGGCAAGACTTACAACGCTGTCATTTAGTGCTACGCAATCCTTTTCGCCTATTAAAATTTCGCTTTCGGGAAATTTTTCTTTTAATCTGCTTACTCCCTGTATATGGTCAAAGTGACCATGAGTACAAAGGATGTATTTTAATTCTTTCATACCCGAATCGCTGATTGCCTTTAAAAGTGACGGGGTAAAATCGCCAGGGTCAATAACTGCACCGATTTTTGTTTTTTCGTCACAGATTATATAGCAATTAGCACTTACAGGACCTATAGGAAGGGTCGTAATATACATTTTAAACACTCCAGATATCAGTATCAAAGCATATTGTAACGGGACCGTCGTTAATAAGCTCCACCTTCATATCCGCACCAAAAACGCCCTTTTCAACACGCTTAACACCGTATTCCGAAAGCTTCTGACAGTATAATTCATACAATTCATTAGCTCGTACGGGCTCCTCGCTTGGTGTAAAAGAGGGTCTGTTGCCTTTTTTACAATCGGCACAAAGGGTGAACTGTGAAATTGCCAGAATATCACCCTCAACGTCAAGGACGGATAAATTCATTTTACCCATATCATCCTCAAAAACACGTAAGGCTGCG
>JAZQZU010000078.1:0-32362 GCA_045634165.1 Acutalibacteraceae bacterium | reverse complement strand
CGTAATGTTAGTATATACTGCTATTAGAATGATGTTAGTATCCCAAAATTATTTTCAGGAGAATGAATTATGGTTAAAGTTCTTAAATTCGGTGGCAGCTCACTTGCAGATGCAGAACAGTTTAAAAAGGTTGCCGCAATTATCAAGGCACAGCCCGAACGCAGATACGTAGTTGCTTCTGCACCCGGTAAAAGATTTTCAGAGGATATCAAGGTTACTGATATGCTCTACGATTGCTATAAGCTCGTTAAACAGAATAAGCCTATTGACGATGCGTTTAAGCTTATCGAGGACCGTTACAACGGTATCATCAAGGATTTAGGTATCCACCTCTGGCTTCAGCCTGAATTCGACAGAATCAAAAATGCAATTGTTCACCACGCAGGTCGTGACTATATTGCAAGCCGTGGCGAGTATCTTAACTCAATCGTTCTTGCAAATTACATCGGCTATGATTTTATTGATGCAGAGGATGGCATTTTCTTCAAAGAAAATGGTACTCTTGACACAGAAAAAACCAACGACGAACTTTCAGCTATTCTTGAGAAGCACGAACGTGCAGTTATTCCCGGTTTCTACGGTGTAATGCCCAACGGCACTATCAAGACCTTCTCCCGTGGCGGTAGCGATATTACAGGTTCAATTGTTGCAAGAGCAATTAAAGCAGATATTTACGAAAACTGGACCGACGTTTCAGGTATGCTTATGGCAGACCCCAGATGCGTTGAAAATCCTGCGGTTATTCCCGTAATCACATATAGCGAACTTCGTGAGCTTTCATATATGGGTGCAACTGTTATGCATGAGGATGCTATTTTCCCCGTTCGTGAAATGGGTATCCCAATTAACATCCGTAACACCAACGCTCCCGAAGACAGCGGTACAATGATTGTTTCTTCTGTTGAAAACAACAAGGTTGACACTGTTATAACAGGTATCGCAGGCAAAAAAGGTTTTTCAGTTATCGCAATTGAAAAGGATATGATGAATTCCGAAGTTGGCTTCGGCAGAAATGTCCTTGAAGTTCTTGAAAACTACAACCTTTGCTTCGAGCATCTTCCCTCAGGTATCGATACAATGTCTGTTGTTGTTAATGACAACGATTTCCTTCCCCATAAGGATGCTATTATAAACGATATCAACAGAAGAACAAAGGCAGATAACATTACAGTTAACGGTGGTATCGCTCTTGTTGCAGTTGTTGGTAGAGGTATGGCAGGTTCAAAGGGTACCGCAAGTCGTATTTTCAAAGCAATTGCAGAAAATGATATCAACATCAAAATGATTGACCAGGGTTCAAGTGAGCTCAACATCATTGTTGGTATTTCAGAAGAAGATTACATCAAAACACTTGATGCAATCTATCGTGAATTTGTAAAATAAGTTTGTTAGTGATTGAATGTATATAAATTAAGCAAAAGGAACGCACGGATTAATCCGTGCGTTCCTTTTTATAGTTATTTCTCTTCCGTAAGGCGAATTAAAAGCTCTGCAAAGAGGCTGTTTGCCCATGCAAACCAGGGTCTTGTAAAGATTGTATCATCATCTTTGTCAAAGGATTCATGCATAAGGAAAGTTCCTGCGTGGGAGTTGGCAATCATTTTAAGGCAACTTTCAATTTCCTCTTGTGAGGATGAAGTAAGAGCCTGCATTGTAAGGGCAATATGCCAGATTTTATTAGTGCCCGTGTGAGGACTGCCCACACCCTTTGCAACCTGACCCTCAAAATACCAGGGGTTACTGATTGAAAGAATGAAATTTCTTGTGTTTTGATAAATTTCGTCATCTTTAGAGCAATAGCCAAGATAGGGTGCGGATAAAAGACTGGGTGAGTTTGCATCGTCCATAAGTATGATATCGCCCTTGCCGTCAACCTCGTAGGCATAAATATTGCCGAATTTTGGATGCTCATATATAGCGTGTTCTTTGATGCCGTCGTCAATATCAAATGCAAGAGAACGGCATTCGCTCTCTAATTTGGTGTCTTCGTAGCCTAAGTTTGCAAGTTCGGCAGCTTTTTTAAGAGCACAAACCGCCATCATATTTGCAGGAACTAAATAGCCGTATACACATCTGTCGTCGGAGGGGCGGAAGCCAGACCAGGTCATACCTGTGTATGCAACCTCGTTACCTTTGCCGTTGTTGGGTAAAGTATCGGTCTGGGGACAATTCTGACGGTTGAAGAAATAGGTTGAACTCTGGAAATGATTCTGCTCTTTTTTGAAAACTTCAATTGTTTTATAGAGCATTTCGCGGAATTTCTCGGTGAAAATTGAGTCATCCGAAGTTTCACTATAATATTTATGAGCAAGGTAAATGGGTGCACAGAGTGAGTCTACCTCATATTTGCGCTCCCAAATCATACCGTCATAAAAATCAGTTTCATCCTGCTGGGCGTGAGTGTTAGGTACTGCGTTAAATGCATTGGCATAGGGGTCAAGACAAACGAACTCAGCCTGACGGGCAATAACACTGCGTATAATCTCCTTGAGACTTTCGTCCTCGTTTGCGTAGCGTATGTAGTGGGTGAGCTGAGCGGTACTGTCACGAAGCCACATAGCGGGAATGTCGCCTGTAATAACAAAATACCCGCCATCGTCCAATTTTGTAACGGTGGTTTCAATGGTATTCAAAAAACAACCTTTAAAAAACGGCGCAAGGTCGGGGTATTTTACTTTTAATTTTTCGGTAATTTCATCTGCTTTTTGTAAAAGAATATTTGGTGTTTCCATAATCTTCTCCCAAAATCGAAATAATTATTAATTATTTTATTATTTTTACAGTATAGCACTATAAAAAAACTAAAACAATGGTAATGTTGCAAGGGTTTTGGGACTTAAATTTGGCAAACCTACCGAATTTTATGAAAATATTGATAATTTTAAATATTGTTAATGATTTATCAAAGGTTTTGATATATAATAAGTTTGAAACAGGGCAGAAGACCCAAAAACAAGGAGGTTGTTTGCTATGGCAAACCGTATTGTATTAAACACAATTTCATATCACGGCAAGGGCGCTATTGAAAATATAGTTCCTGAGCTTCAGAGTCGTGGCTTCAAAAAGGCTTTTGTATGTTCAGACCCCGACCTTATTAAATTCGGCGTAAGTTCAAAGGTTACTGACCTTTTGGACAAAGCAGGTTTCCCTTATACCGTGTTTAGCGAAATCAAAGCTAACCCCACAATTGAGAATGTTCTTGCAGGCGTTGAGGCTTTCAAAGTAAGTGGTGCGGATAGTATTGTTGCTATCGGTGGCGGTTCAGCAATGGATACAGCTAAGGCTATCGGTATTATTATAGAAAACCCAGAGTTTGCAGACGTAAGAAGCCTTGAAGGTGTTGCTCCCACTAAAAACCACGCAGTATTTACAATCGCAGTTCCCACAACTGCAGGTACTGCTGCAGAGGTTACAATCAACTACGTTATTACAGACGTTGAGAAAAAACGCAAATTTGTTTGTGTTGACGTTCACGATATCCCCGAGGTTGCAGTTGTTGACCCCGATATGACTGCTACAATGCCCAAGGGTCTTACCGCTTCAACAGGTATGGATGCTCTTACTCACGCTATTGAAGGTTATATCACAAAGGGTGCCTGGGAAATGACAGATATGTTCCACCTCAAGGCAATTGAACTTATTGCAAAGCATCTTCCCGGTGCTTGTGAAAACACTCCGGAGGGCAGAGAAGGTATGGCTCTTGCTCAGTATATTGCAGGTCAGGGCTTCTCAAACGTTGGTCTTGGTATTGTTCATAGTATGGCTCACGGTCTCGGTGCTCTTTATGACACACCCCACGGTGTTGCTAACGCAATCCTTCTTCCCTCAATTATGGAATATAATGCTCCCTGCACAGGCGATAAATATCGCGATATTGCAAAGGTTATGGGCGTTGAAGGTACAGAGGCTATGTCTATTGAAGATGCAAGAAAGGCAGCAGTCCAGGCAGTTTCTGCTCTTGCAGAAAAAGTTGGTATCCCCAAAGACCTTAAAGGCATCCTTAAGGATGAGGATGTTCAGTTCCTTTCCGAAAGTGCATTTGCAGATGCTTGTCGTCCCGGTAACCCAAGAGATACAAGTGTTGAGGAAATTGCAGAACTTTACAGAGCATTGCTTTGATAATAAAAGCTCCTTGCTACGGCAAGGAGCTTTTAATTTAGGAGTGAGGAAATAGGAATGAGGAGTTTAGGGGCGCAAGCACCGATTATAGATTGACAACAACAAACTAAAATGCTAAATTAAACTTATGAAAGAAAAGATAAAAAGAATATTCAAAAAGTATTGGTTACCTGTTGCGGTAATAATTTTAATATCCCCATTCTACTTCACCTTAGGATGTCCGTTCCGCTTTCTCGGTGGATTCAGTTGCTTCGGTTGCGGTATGTCACGGGCTGCCGAGGCTCTTTGGCATTTTGATTTCATAACTGCATTCAATATGCATCCGCTTATTTATATAATGCCTATAGCGGTTGTGTTGTTTTTATTAAGAAAGAAACTCCCTGAAAAATTGAAAAATATTTTAGTGGCAGTTTTCTGTATAGCTTTTGTCGGAGTTTATTTTTTCAGACTTTTTTCGGACAGCGAAATTGTTTGCATTGACCTTAAAAGCGGTTTTATTTACCAATGTATTCAACACATCATCAATTTAATCACATAACCAAAAAGGAGAACTCAACTGAGTTCTCCTTTTCGTTACCTTAAAGGTAAAATTACACTGGGGTAATTATTTGTTGCCTTCTTCGTAAGCCTGAATCATCTTTTTAACCATCTGGCCACCGATAGAACCGGCCTGACGGGCTGTGAGGTCACCATTATAACCCTGCTTAAGGTCAACGCCTACTTCTCTTGCAGCTTCCATCTTAACCTGGTCAAGAATCTGCTTTGCGCTTGCCTTTGATGCTGCGGGCATATCGCTACTTCTGGATGCCATTTTCATTACACTCCTTCACAAGATAATTTGCGTTTGCAATGTTATTATTTGACGAGCAAATGAAAATATTAAAATGTTTTTATAGCAAATTATGGTGATTCATTTTTTGATTTTTGAAATCAACCTAAAAAATCTTAAAAGTGGTTTTCTTACTGCAAACAACCTCATCCAACAGACTGAATATAATTTTATTAAAAAAGAATCTGTTTTGTAGCATTTACCCTTTCGGGTTATCTTAACCGCCTTACCTATAATGTGTGTTTTGGGGAAACTGCCATCACGGAAGGTATTAGAGTCGCCTGTTGTTTCAAAAATTTTTTCAAAAACACGTGTTACCCTATGCAACAGATATTTAGAAGGTAACGCCTCAAACAATACTATATCACCTTTTTTAATGTTCTCAGCTTTGCATAAAGTTAAAGTAACTCTATCACGACCGTTTTTCAGCAAGGGCCACATACTGTTTCCTGTAACCGTAAACTCTACATCCAGACCATCTTCAAGCATTTGCTTTACAGCGGGGCAAAAAACATCATTGGGGATGTACTTTATTTCTTGTGCCTGAGCAATCATAAAAGCCCCTCCAATGCTTTAAAAAGGGTCTCAACCGCATCAACATCCGGTCGGCATTCAAGTTTGAATATGGGTACATCATTTGAAAATTCATTAAAAAGATCAATGGCTCGTTCGCTTCTTTTCATATCCCACGAGGGATAATGTACCAAGGACTGCAAATTGCAGAAAGCATCATATACATTTATTGGGTACGCTTGGTTTTCTTCGGCTCTTTCAAGAACTACTGCTGCAACGATTCTAACTTTACGATTTATCTGTTCACCGCTTGTACCACTCCAGGGAATGCCAAAGCCTTTCCAGACACCATTTTCTTTGAAGCAACAGGAATTGTCGCCGTTTATAATCAAGGCATTCTTTTCGTTACGCCAAAGTCTTGAGTGAGTTGTCTTTCCCGTTTCAGACGGTGCAGAAATAATAATTCCTTTTCCGTTATATTCCATAAGAACACCGTGAAAGGTAAGAACCGAGCTATCAATCATTGAATATACAGCCAATCTGCTAAGATATTCAAAAGCCGCTTGTCCGTCTGTTTCGGTGTTATCTTCCATTAGAATGATTTTATTATCAAAATCATCTGCATAAAATGACAAAACAACCTCTGACGTACTGTTTCTTGTAAGTCGCCACACTGTTCCTGTATCTGTTTTTAAAACTTCACGTGTGTAGAAACCGTCTTTTTCATAGTTGACTGTGTGTGCATCTGATATATCAAACTCAGTTTTTTTAAAGGTGATTTGCGTAATATTGTCTGAAGTAGAATTTGTTTTGAATTGGTCAAGTTTCCAATGCCATGTTGTAAAGGGTGATTTATTATAAAAATCCTGCAGTTGAAATACTACAGGACCACATTCAATAAAAATACTCATTTCAATTAACTCCAACTGGGGTCGGGGGATTTTTCAAAAGGAGACCCCTTAAAGGGTTGGGCTTTACTACCGCCACATTTGGCAATAGCGTCCCACACATATTGTTCACTGGCAGAAGTAGCGCCATCATGGTAACCGACAATAGTTACGATAGCACCCGTACAACCACCCGTTGTTTCGTAAATAGCAATTTCAGCGTAACCTGCACCGGGGACGTCGAAATACATAGATTTACCTAAATGACCGGTTGCATACGCCCAGCAAATATCTGCCACTGCTTCTTCAGCCTGAGTAGCAACAAAGTTCATTTTCGGCTTTTCGTAGCTCATTCGACACCCTCCTTTTAACAAATATACAAATCCATAACTTCAGAATCTGCGCATGCATACTCCGGACATCCTGAAATATCACCTGTTTCAGCATACCTTAAAGCATAACAACTCTGGCAGATTTCGTTTCTTTCACAATTAAGACATTTTTCGCTAACATCGGGTAACCTTACGGCTAAAGGAAAGGTTTCCCACGCTTTTTTTAACCCTAGTTTTTTTACATCGGTATAAAAAGCACCGAGCACCTGACATGCCTGAAGCTTGCCGTCCCAGGTTACGGCAAAAGCGGACATTCCGCCACTGCAACCGAAAAGCGAATATCTTTTTTCGGTGGACGAACCACAGTCCGTACACTTTTTTAAGTTTTCACGACGAACACGAATGTTTCTTTCATCGAATCCGTCACCAATTTGCTCTCTTAATAAATCTATGCTCCTTTGGAGCGACAATTTTACATTATCTTCCGGCGAAAGTCTGCAACTTTCAACATCTGCACAAGCACCGCGCACAGACTTCATAACCATTCGGGTACGAGTAACTGTATACTTCTCACCGAAATTATCTCTTACAAGTTTATCAATAGCCCTTGAATCTTCAAGGTTATCGTTAATTATAGTTGTTCTGAACTCTACAACGGACGGCAATGAACACAGTAGTTTACTACCCTCTATCATTCTTTCAAAAGCATTTTCATTGCCACAAACCTTACGATAGGTTTCGGGGGAGGCGCCGTAAATTGATATACCTATTTTGTGGGGAGGATATTTACGTAAAAGTGCCATTATTTCGGGAGTTACGAGTGTTGCGTTAGTGTAAAGAGAAATAATAAATCCTGAGCGATATATATTCTCGTAAATCTGACAAAAATCAGAACGAAGCAGGGGCTCTCCACCGGTAATTAAGATACCGCCCACACCCATTTCTGAAGCCTGATGTGCAATATACGACCACTGTTGTGACGTGAGTTCGTCTTTTATAATCTGAGCGTTTTCGTCGTCGCTATGTCTGAAAAGGCACATTTTGCACTTTAAGTTGCAACGAATTGTAAGTTCGAAAGTGGCGTTTATGGGATAGCGTTCGGGGATTTTGACGAGCGTTTCCATATCAACACACCTCTAAAAGCATTTTATGCTCAACCAATAAAGATAAAAATTCTTTGGTATCGGTTTTTGCGGTTGCTTCATCTATGCCGAATTCAGCAGCGAGAGATACAGAAATTTCTTTGGCGCTTGCGGGGGTTTTTAATGTATCCCATATAAATGCGGCAGCGGGATTGAGTTCGATAAAACCATTAAAATCGGCAACATTTTCTGCAACGGGGATTAAAATATCGTTGCCTCCAACTTTACGACGAATGTAATTAGGTTTTGTCTGATATTTGATATTGTTATCAGTTTCCATAGTCAAACAACCCCTTGTTAAATACACATACTGCCACTCATACACTTTGATTCTATCACCACAGCATAAAATTGTCAATGTTTTTGCGTCAGTAATAAATGTTTTATATTATATACACCCACTATATGTTAACTTTTAAAATTACATATAAAATGTCTATTAAAATGTCTATAAAAATTCCTTTATATATTGAAAAAGTGTCGATATTTGTAGTAGAATATTAAATTAGAAAAGTGTAAATTAAGCAAGTGGGTATTTTGGTTATTATGAACATGCATTTCAGAAATTTACTTGTTCTTTTGGGGAATTCTCTTAACCAAAACAATAACAAAACTTTGACAGAGTCCGTAGATTGGGGCACTGTGCTTTCTTATGCCCGTTTTCACAAGGTGTTGCCAATTATTCTTGAAGAGGCACAAAATTACCCTGACTGTGTGAATCTTCCTTATTATAACGAGTATCTTTCACAAGCCACCCTTTCTACAGTTGAGCAAGCCCAAAAAACTTCTTGTTTTATGGAATTGTACAAGGCATTTACGGACGAGGGTGTTCAACCTATTGTGTTAAAGGGTATTGTTTGCCGTTTGCTTTACGGTGAACTTTGCGACCATCGTTCCTCGGGTGATGAAGACATACTTATAAACGTACAGGACTACGAAAGGGTGCATGGAGTTTTAACAACAAGAGGTTTTGAAGCAAACTTCAGTAAAATAACCCAAACCCAAGCAGAGGTTTTTCGAGAAGCGCTTTACACAAACCCAAATTCACCACTTCGTATTGAACTGCATTTCAATGCCATAGGCAACGAAAATGACTGGCTCACTCAGATGAACAATTATTTTAAGGCGGATAGCCTTACTTACCGAGAAATTCCTGTGGATGGTATAAATATTAAAACCCTTAATCATACAGAGCATTTCCTCTTTTTAATCTGCCACGCATTGAAGCATTTTGCTTTTTGCGGATTAGGTATCAGGCAAGTTGCAGATATTTTACTTTACGCTAAAACTTATGGCAAAGAATTTGATAAGGACCTTATAATCGCCAAGCTCAAAGAGTTTGATGCTTATGATATTTGCTCAGACTTCTTCCATTTAGGTAACGAGTATCTTGGTTTTGATTTCCAATTAGAAACCCAACCAATATGTCTTGATATGCTGATTGATGATTTGGCAGAAAGCGGAATTTACGGCAATGAAACAAGCGCACGCAGAACTTCATCACAGATTTTGACATCAGCTATGAGCAACAGAGGTTCACGCCAAAGCCAAGCAAGGATTTTAATGAACACTGTTTTTGTTGACCGCAGAAGGCTTGTTAACAATTGCCCCGAACTTGAGGAAAAGCCTTACCTTATTTTCAGAGAACAATATAAAAGATTATCAAAATACATTCGATTAAGAAAAGAAAGCAAATCAAACCTCACCAAGGAAGGTATTGATTTGAGCAAAAAAAGAATAACCTTACTAAAAAAATACAACCTATTATAATTTTTGAGGTGCATATATGAGATACGTAAGAATAGCTGTATGTGTTTTATTTGCTATATCCGTTGTTTTCTTCGGATATGTTAAATATACAGAGCAGGCAAAAAATGACAACACACTACCCACCATAAGTGGTCCTGCGGAGCCATTGGAGATTTCGTGTGATTATACAGAAGAAGATTTGCTCCAAGGTCTTTCTGCTTATGATGAAAAAGACGGCGACCTCACAAACGAAATAATGGTAAACAACCTTATACCTTCTCTTGAGAAAGGTAAATGTAAAGCAGACTACGTTGTTTTTGATTCTTCCAATCATCCTGCCACATTTTCAAGAGATATTATTTTTACAGATTACAGTTCACCGAAAATATATCTTTCAAAGCCCTTGGTTTTCCAGAAAAGTTCAAACGAAAATATTTTTGGTTACATCGGTGCGGTTGACGTTATAGATGGTGATATCAGCTCCCTTTTACGTATGAACACAAACACCAATATGCTTGAAACCGGTGATTATGTAATTAATGTTGAAATGAACAATTCTATGGGCGATTTCTCAAAACTCGAAATACCCGTTCATATTGTTGATAACGTTGATTCAAGACTAAATATAAAACTGACCGAAAGCATAGTTTATATTAAATCAAACGATGATTTCAAGCCTGAAGAATATGTTGAGTCAGTTATAAATGTTGATGGCACAACGTATGAAACTGACATTGTCAAGATTGAATCAAACGTTAACACTACAAAACCCGGTGTTTATGAGGTTATATATACCGCAGAGCAGAGCGAAACAATAAAAGGATACACCGCTCTCGTAGTAGTTGTGGAATAAAGAGGTGAGAAGATGGATTTTTCTATTCGTGATATTGATTTAAGAAGTCTGTTAAAGGACATAATGAAAAACTCAATATTCATTATTCTTGCCGCTTTAACCGGTTTCTTTGCAGTTACGGGCTTCTATACGTATAAATTCAAGCCCGAGTACACCTCAACAGCCACACTTTATGTAACCACAAAAAATGCCGGTGGTTCAACCCTTTCATCCCTTTATCTTACAAAGGAAATGGCAGGTAGCTTTACCGAGGTTTTCGAAAGTTCCGCATTAAAAAAAGAGGTGGCAAAAGACCTTGGCGTTGAATCAATCAACGGCAAAATTTCTGTTGACTTTATACCCGAAACAAACTTAATCACACTTAAGGTTGTTTCGGATTCTCCCAAAAACGCATATTTGATAATTAATTCAGCTTTAGAGCAGTATGTTAACGTTTCCGATTACTTGTACGCTAATGCTAACCTTGCTGTGCTCAAAAACCCGACTATATCACAATCACCATCAAATTCTTTGAATTACAATCTTCCTCGTATTTTAGCTGCGTTTATGTTGGCATGTGTCGTTACAGGAGTAATTTCATTATTATCCTTCCTGAGACCCACTGTTAAAAAGACTCATTCTGCACAAAAGACCCTCGACGGAAGAATTGTCGGTACAATACCATATACAAGGAAATTTAAATTGTTACCTGCAAATATTTTTAAGAAAAATCGCAGAAAATATACTGTTTTGCTTACGTCATTTGAACTTGGAATGCCTTTTATTGAGGCAACTAAGCGAGTTACAACGATTATACGTCACGCCATGCAACGAAAAAATGATAAAGTTCTTATAATTACAAGCGTAACCGAAAATGAGGGTAAATCCACATTTGCAACCAATATGGCTCTTTCTATAATTCAGAAGGGTTACAAGGTTCTTCTTATTGATGCCGACTTAAAAAAACCTGCATTGCATAAAATTTTTGGTCAGGACAACACGAATCTTCCGTCCTTTACTGACATTGCTGCACATGAAAGTGACTTCAGTAAAATTCCCGTTAAAGTTAACGATAATCTCTGTTGTGTATATCAATTCAACCCGGTTTCAGATTCAGCATCCAAAATTTCTCACCCATCGGTAGAAAAGTTTATGGCATACGCCAGAGAAAATTTTGATTTTATTATTATTGATACATCACCCGTATGCTACACCTCTGACTTTGAAGGATTGTTGAAGTATAGTGATGCGGCAAGTGTGGTTGTTCGTCAGGACTGGGCACATATAGGCGCAATAAATGATGTTGCTGATAAAATTCGTTCTCACAAAAAGCATTTTGCAGGTTTCGTTCTTAATCTATTCAAACCGGATTTACATGCAAGCATCAATAATTTTGACTACTATTATAAGTACAGTCGCTATGGATATCATGCGAATAAAAAAACGGAGGGGAAAAAAGATGACGGAAAAGTTGATTGAAAAACAGCCCGAACAAGAAATGTACGTTAATTTTTTCATCGGTTTACATAATTTTTTCAGATATTTATCCAAATTCTGGTGGTTGGCTGTTATTTCGTCACTCATTTGCAGTGTTTTGGCATTTGCGTACACCATGCGTACCTTTAGCCCGATTTACCGTTCAGAGTCAACCTTTATGGTTACCACAACCAATCCCGATGAATTGGACGGAAGCGGTTTTAACTTTTCTTACGACCTGGGCTCAGCCGAGCAGTTGAGTTTGACTTTCCCCCACATAATAAGCAGTGAAATTTTTCGTGACGCTTTAAAGAAGGAACTTGGCGAAGACTCTGTTAACGGTTCTATTTCCGCTAACGTTATACCTAAATCCAACGTTATAACAATGTACGTTACAAGCTCTGACCCATACGATGCGCAGAAAGTGCTTGAGGCGGCTATAAATGTCTGTCCCGATGTGGCAAGGTTTGTAATCGGTGAAACCCAATTTACTTTTATAGACAAACCTACATTACCCACGAAGTCCCATAATACACCCGAATACACAAAAAATGTATTAATGGGCTGTGCAGCAGGTGGCTTAATAATTGTTTTGCCGCTTATGATTCTTTCTGTTTTTCGTAATGCTGTTCACTGGGAGGATGAAATACAAAACACCATAAGTATTTCACGTCTGGCGACATTGACCAAATATAGAAGGAAAAAAAGAAGTAAATCAAGTAGTGACTGTCCTATGCTTATTACTTCACATGAGGATTACTTTATGTCAGAAAAGTTTGAAACATTAAGAATACATGTGGAAAAAGAGCTAAGTAAAGAAAAAAATGTGCTATTGATAACAAGTACGCTCCCACGTGAGGGTAAATCATTAGTTTCGTTGAATCTTGCATATTATCTTGCAAAACATGGAAAAAAAGTACTGCTCATTGATGGTGATATAAGAAAACAGAATTTGTGGAAATCCATAAGCGATGAAGGGTACAGTTACGCTAACCTTACAAAATCAGATTTCCCTGATGAATTCGCATCAATTAATCCGTCAAAAGATATGCCGATTAACGTTTCCTTTAATAACAACATCACTTCGTTTGATTTCTTTGGAAGCCGCACACCCGAAAACCACGTTTCCGGATTACTTTCGCAGAATCTTCATAAACTTGTTAAGCGATTTAAAAGCGAGTACGATTATGTGCTTGTTGATACCCCTCCTGCTTTAGGCTGTGAGGACGTTATTCTTATCAATGATTACTGTGATGCACTACTTTACGTTGTGAAATATGATTATGCTTACAAGTCAAAGGTTATTGATTCCTTATCCGTACTCAAAGAGGCGGGAGCGGACATAATAGGATACGTTTTCAATGGCGTTTCCGTAACCTCGGACCATTATGGCAAGTACGGCTATGGTAAATATGGTTATGGCTATGGTAGATATGGCGCAGGCTATGGTTACGAGGAGGATAAAAAGAGTGTTAAACAACAGAAAGATTAAAATATTTTTTAATACAATAGGCGTTGTTGCATCAATTGTGCTAACTGCATTCCTCGTTTTTGTTTTCCTTTTTCCTTCTTATAATGTTCCTAAGGTTATAGAGGAAACATCGCAAAATCAAGGTGATATCTCTTTTGAAACAGAGGAACTTGTTTTTGACGGCACCCATATTCTTGACCTTATGGAAGGTGTATATATCGATGACGGAAACGGCAACGATATAACAAGCGAAGGAAGTGCAATCATAACCGCTGAAGGTACCATTAACAGAAAAATAGTGAATTACACCTGTATTGATGCCAACGGACACACATTAACTAAAAAAAGAGTGCTTGTTTTGGAAAATTATACGGGTCCTTCTATAGATGTTCCTAACTTTTTGACACTTGAAGCAGATAATTTGGATAATCTTATTGCCTATCTTCAATCAGAAAATCTGTTAGTGGCATACGATGGTTTCGGCAAAAATATAACCACAAACGTTTCGCACCAAAGAGAATTGATTTCAAACGGAAACTATAAAATCACATTTGGTGTTTCAAACAAATATGGTGACGAAAAAACTGTATCGGTAAATGCAAAAATAAACGGAAAAGTAAATGACCCTGAATTTGAATTGTATTCCGATACTATTTCTGTACGTAAAGATGTAGTTTTTGAACCTCTGAAATACGTTGTTTCCCAATCCTCGAATGTTGGTAAAATCACAACTAATTCATCTGTTGACACGACGGTGCCCGGAACATACCGAGTTGTATATACTGCCTATTCAACGGACGCAACGGCAAAAATATCAAAAGTTATGGAAGTAACCGTCACAAAAGGCAATTAAAATTCGTATTGTTAAAAAACATTGACAAAACCACCGCAAGACAGAACAAACATCTTGCGGCGGTTTTTGTTATTTAAGTTTTTCTATTCACTCTTATGTTTATTTTTGTGAGTCAATGCAACTTGCAACTTTCAAATACAACTTAAAAATCATTTTATTAAGAGCTTGTTGTATTAAAAGTTTTTTTGTGGTAAAATAAATAACATAAACCAAACAATAAAAGGTGATTTTATGACTAAAACTATGCAGAAAAAATACGCTCGTCTTATTGCGAGGGTGGGCGCGAACATAAAAAAAGGTCAACCCGTCAGGATTTACTGCGAGGCAGACCAACACGAGTTTATTACTATACTTGTGAATGAGTGCTACAAGGCAGGTGCTTCGAGGGTAGAGGTTGACTGGGCTTTTCAAGCGGTTACAAAGCTTAATTACAAGCATAGAACACTTAAATCCTTAAGCGAGGTTCCCGCATGGCAGGAGGAACGTCTTAAATTAATGGTTGAGGAAGTTCCCTGTCGTATTTATATCGAAAGCGAAGACCCCTACGGTCTTGCGGGTGTCGACCGTGAAAAAATGCAGAAATCACAGATGGCACGTTATAAAATCACTAAAAAATACAGTGATGCCCTTGAAAATAAAGATCAGTGGTGTATTGCGGCGGTGCCCTCTTACGCTTGGGCTAAAAGGGTGTTCCCAAACGAAACCAAAAATAAGGCTTATAATATGCTCTGGGATGCAATTCTTGAAACTGTTTACGTTACAAAGGACAATGACCCCGAGGAAGCCTGGAAAAACCATAACGCAAATCTTAAGAAGAGAACGGCATATCTAAACGATAAAAAGTTCGATTATCTTCATTATAAAAGTTCAAACGGCACCGATTTTAAAGCGTGGCTCATTCCCGAAAGTCATTGGTGTGGTGGCGGTGAAACTACACTTAGCGGTAATTTCTTTAACCCCAATTTACCCACTCAGGAAGTATTTATTTCACCTAAAAAAGGTTTTGCCGAGGGCAAGGTTGTTTCTACAAAGCCCCTTTCATGGCAGAGCCAGATTATTGACGACTTTTATATAACATTCAAGGATGGTAAAGCCGTAGAATGGGATGCTAAGGTGGGCAAGGATTTACTTGATAAAATGCTTACAATGGATGAGGGCGCAAAGTATCTTGGTGAACTGGCACTTATTCCTCACGATAGCCCCATTGCTAACACGGGTATACTTTTCTACAATACTCTTTTTGATGAGAATGCAAGTTGCCACGTGGCTTTAGGCAGAGGTTTCTGCGATACTGTTGACGGATTTGAGGAAAAAAGCCTTGAAGAGTGTCAGGCACTTGGTGTCAACGACAGCATGATTCATGTTGATTTTATGATAGGAGCACCCGACCTTGAAATCACAGGTTACAAAAATGGTGTAGCATACCCCATATTCAAAGATGGAAACTGGGCATTTTAATAAATGCAAAATTTCGGGGCAAAGCCGATTATAATGCTGTCGCAGTCCCGAAAATATTCATTATTTACTAAATTCACGGAGGAAATTTATTATGGCAATGGGATTCCCCAGAAAATGGAAAACTGACAGATTTAAACGCGAAACCCCTGCACCTCTTAAATTCGGTGCAGACGGTAAATTCAAAATTTTGCATATTACCGATATTCATTGCGTTCAACCTGTAATGGATGATGACGAAAACCGCGAAATTCCTGAAAGCAGATATAGGGAAACCATAAACGTTATTGAACAACTTGTTGATAAAACAAATCCTGATATGGTTGTTTTCGGTGGTGACAACGTAAGCGGCTATTGGGAGGAGTTTACTTACGATTACGTTAAGCAGACTATTGAGGATATTATTGAGCCCATAAAGAAACGCAATATTCCTCTTGGAGTTGTTTTTGGTAACCACGACGGTGAAATTGGTTTCCACACAGAATTCCAGATGATGATGTATATGGAGTATGCAAATTGCCGTTCAAACCTCAACGACGCGGATGTTTACGGTTGCGGTAACTGTTGCATTACCATTAAGGACAGTAAGGGCGAAAAAGATGCTTTTGCTTTGTGGCTTATGGACTCAAACGATTATGAAACCAACTCTGAGGGTGGCAACTCTTACGACCACGTTCACGATTGTCAGATTAAATGGTACGAGAGCAAAGCTGCACAGTTAAAAGAGGAAAATGGTGGCGAACCTGTTCCTGCAATACTTTTTCAGCATATTCCTGTTCAACAGGAACTTGACGGCTACAAAGAAGTAACCGAAAATGACGAATATACCTTTGAACGTGACGGTAATTACTACGTTTTAGGAAACCAAATCCTCGAAGGCAGAGTTCGAGAAGTTCCCTGTCCCCCCAATATGGAAAAAACTTACAGAAATCAGTTTGAGAGTTGGCAGAAAACAGGGGATATTTTTGCTGCATTCTTCGGTCACGACCATGTTAATGATTTTCGTATGAACGTAGATGGTATTGACCTTTATCAGACTATTGGTGCAGGTTACTTTACATACGGTAAAGAGCACGGCGGCAGACTTATTGTCCTTGATGAAAACAACCCCTGTGAGCTTTATACCGAAACTATTGAAATTCCCCGTATTACCGATACGGATATATAATTTTAAGAAAGGAGCCGAATGGCTCCTTTTTTGTTACGTGTTTGTTAATTGATGCTTCGACTATTGCAATTTTAATTTTAATATAGTATAATAAAACATCAAAATAGGGGAGTGTAGACTTCAGAAAGGTGGTTCTATGAGCAAAAAAATTAAGGTTATAGTGGCAGTTGTTCTTGTTTGTATCCTTATAGCTTTCAGCGTAATGCCCATGGGTGCTATTGAGATTGTTCGTTGTTATGGCGATATTGATAATGATGCATATGTTACCACCATTGATGCAAGAATTGCCCTTATGGTCAGTGCCGGTATTTATGAGAAAGAACTTTTCGGTCTTGATTATGAGGCAGCGGATATTAATGGCGACGGTAATATCAACACTATTGATGCTCGTCTTATTTTGCGTACTGCCGCAGGTCAACTTCCTAAAAAATATATGGATGCCTACGATTTTGACGAAAAGCCGGAAGAATTCACTAAACTTGTGAACGATTACCGTTTTGAGAAAGATCATAAATCCATACGTCTTACAATGTCACCCGAACTTTGCAAGGCGGCAAAGGTTGCGGCTCAGGAGTACGCAACCAAAACAGGCACGGCTCTGCTTCGTGAGGATGGCTCATATTATTACAAAATACTCAACGAAATGGGTATTAAATATACTTTGGCAGACAAAATTATTACAAGTGCCTCCTTCGGCAATGTTCAGGCAACACAGAATATCTTTAGCGACCCTCAGGGCGAAAAAGCTATTTTAAACAAAAATTTCAGGAAAATCGGTGTAGGAGCCTTCTCAGCGGATGGACGTAATTTCTACTGGTGCGTTATAGTTACTGACTGATTTTTTGAAACATAACACTCGAAAGGAAGTATCACAATGAGTGATTACAGAATAGAAACTAAATGTGTACAGGGTGGTTATACCCCGGGAAATGGCGAACCCCGTCAGATTCCTATTGTACAGAGCACAACATTCAAATACGCTACAAGTGAAGATATGGGTAAACTTTTTGACCTTGAAGCAAGTGGTTATTTCTATACCCGTCTTCAGAACCCTACAAACGACTACGTAGCAGCCAAAATTGCAGAACTTGAGGGTGGTACTGCCGCAATGCTTACATCCTCAGGTCAGGCGGCATCTTTTTATGCTATATTTAATATCGCTTCCTGTGGTGACCACGTTGTTTCGTCATCTACCATTTACGGCGGTACATATAATCTTTTTGCAGTTACTATGAAAAGAATGGGTATCGACTTTACTTTCGTTTCACCCGACTGCACTGAGGAAGAACTTAATGCTGCATTCAGACCCAATACAAAAGCAGTTTTCGGTGAAACTATCGCAAACCCCGCTCTTACTGTTCTTGATATTGAAAAGTTTGCTAAAGCGGCTCACGACCACGGTGTACCCCTTATTATAGATAACACATTCGCAACACCTTACGGTTGCCGTCCGTTTGAATGGGGTGCAGATATTGTTACCCATTCAACCACTAAGTATATGGATGGTCACGGTGCTGCAGTGGGCGGTTGCATTGTTGACAGCGGTAAGTTTGATTGGATGGCTCACGCAGACAAATTCCCCGGACTCTGCACACCTGACGACAGTTACCACGGAATTACATACGCAGAGCGTTTCGGTAAAGAGGGTGCATTTATTACTAAAGCTACTGCTCAACTTATGCGTGACTTCGGTTCAATTCAGTCACCTCAGAATGCTTTCTACCTTAATCTTGGTCTTGAAAGTCTTCACGTACGTATGCAAAAGCATTGCGAAAACGGTCTTGCAGTTGCTAAATTCCTCGAGTCATCCGATAAAATCAGTTGGGTGAATTACGCAGGTCTTGAAAGTAATAAATATCACGCACTTGCAGAAAAATATCTTCCCAACGGCACTTGTGGTGTTGTTAGCTTCGGTGTTAAAGGTGGCAGAAAGGCCGCTGAAGAGTTTATGAAAAAACTTAAACTCATTGCTATTGAAACTCACGTTGCCGATGCCAGAAGCTGTTGCTTACATCCTGCCAGTGCAACTCACCGTCAGATGAATGACGACGAACTTGTTGCTGCAGGTATCACCCCCGACCTTGTAAGACTTTCTTGCGGTCTTGAGAATGCAGAAGACCTTATTGATGACTTAAAACAAGCACTCGGTGAGTAATTTTTGGTATTTTGCGAACAACTTGCTTATAATTGGAGTAGCCCCGGAATTTTGCATTTTGAATTCTGAATTTTTAAATTATTAAAGAATGGAGGTATAAGGTATGCCCATTAAAGTTCCTAATGAATTACCCGCAGTAAAAACCCTTGCGGATGAGAATATATTTGTTATGACCGATACTCGTGCTATAACCCAGGATATACGACCCTTGAAAATTCTGGTGTTGAACCTTATGCCTAAAAAAACAGAAACAGAAACCCAACTTTCACGACTTTTAGGTAACTCACCATTACAGGTGGAGCTTGAACTTATACACACAAAATCCCACGTACCCAAGCACACGTCCAAGGAATATTTACTTGCTTTTTATAAGACATTTGATGACGTTAAACATAAAAAATTCGACGGTCTTATTATTACTGGTGCTCCTGTTGAAAAAATGCCCTTTGAAGACGTTACCTATTGGGAAGAACTTTGTGAGATTATGGAATGGAGTAAAACCAACGTTACAAGTACGTTCCATATCTGTTGGGGTGCTCAGGCGGGTCTTTACTACCACTACGGTATCAATAAACATCCCTTGCCCGAAAAACTTTCAGGTGTGTATCACCACACTGCGGATTATAAAAAATCCATTCTTTTACGCGGGTTTGATGATGATTTTATGGTGCCCCATTCACGTTACACAACCGTAAATCGTGAGGATATTGAGGCAGTTCCCGAACTTAAAATCCTCGCTTCATCGGATGAAGCAGGGGTTTATATAGTGAGCAGTGAAAACGGCAAACAAATTTTTGTTACAGGTCACTCGGAGTATGATACTGATACTCTTAAAAATGAATATCTCAGGGATAAAGACGGTGGGCTTCAGATTAAAATGCCTAAAAACTATTTCCCCGACAATGATATTACCAAAGCACCTCGTAACACTTGGCGTTCACACGCAAATCTTTTGTATACAAACTGGCTTAACTACTTCGTTTATCAGACCACACCGTACGATATTGAAACAATTAAATAAATACATAAACGATCCGAAATTTCGGGTCGTTTTCTATTAACCAAAATATCTGACAAGCATAGTATGGTAAGGGATAATAAGCACGTTGCCGTACTATGGTGTCAAAAGGGTGCGAGAGCCACAGAATAGCCCTTTTGGTTTGTGCATAAATAAAACCGCATTGATTTATGTCAATGCGGTCATTTTATCAAAGATTATTAAGTACGTTAAGTACAATATCCGAGAAAGCGGTAATATCGGTTTTAACAGAGTTTGTGTAATCGTCAACACCTACGTCATCGGCACTGTCGGAAATTTTACGGATGCTTACAAAGGGTACGTCTAAAAGATAGCACACAGCACCTAAAGCACCACTTTCCATATCGAAAGCATTTATTGAGAAAGTCTCTTTGTATTTGTTGCCCAATTCCTTATCGGTAAGGAAAAAGTCACCCGTACCTAAATTTCCGTGCTTGAAGCCCTCTACGCCACAAGCGGCTTTGTAAAGGTCGTTATTGCATTTATAAACGTACTCATCCTGACCGGGCTTCTGACCGGGAAGTCTGCCGATGGGTGTAAGGTCAAAGTCACATTCAACGCAGGAGTCGGAAACAATGATATCACCTTTGAATACACCTGACACAGCACCGCTCCAGCCTGTGTTGATAACACCGTCATAATGACCGCTCTTTATAGCGAGGGCGGCACCTAAGGCTGCATTCACCTTGCCGATACCAAAGCAAACAGTGGTGCACTCGTGGTTATTGTATGAGAAGTCAAAGGCAGGCATGTGGTCGATTTTGTATTCTTTTTCTACAATATCCCCAAGACTGCTTTTACAGGGATTGAATTCATCTATATCAGCTATTAAAATAAGATACTTCATAATTTAATCTCCTTAACTGTTTAATGCTTCGTAAAGTGCTTTTGCTAACTGATCGGGACAGGAGGTGCTTTTGAAACCACAACGGATACCCGAAAGTGTTGCAATAACTTCCTCTGCATTTTTACCTTCTGCAAGGGCGGAAATTCCCTTAAGGTTGCCGTTGCAACCGCCGTCAAAACTGATGTTTTTTACAATACCGTCCTCTAAATCAAAACTGATATTTCTGGCACAGGTACCCTGTGTTCTGTAATTATACTTCATTTTTATTTTCCTCACTTTCCTTTGCCTGATTTAATAAATCAAGGGCTTCTTTTAACGTTTCAAGGGGTGATTGCCCCATTGCTTTTTTGACTGTAATGTAGGGTTTTGGTCCTGTTGAAACAAGAATTCTGCCACGCATTGCTTTAACAAGTACCGCAACTTTTGACATATCAACCTTTTCAATGTATAAAAGCAGACTATTATTGTTTTGTCCGATTTCATATATACCCAAGTTTGCGGCAGTGTTTCTGAGAAGCGCCACCGTTACAAGTCCTTCGACCCCTGAGGGAGGTTCACCGAAACGGTCAATAAGCTCATCAAGAACATCAGATGCATCCTCGTTGTTACGAATGTCTGCGATACGTTTGTATATTGCAAGTCGTTGGGGCAGACTTTCGATATAATCCTCGGGAATGTGGGCATCAATACGAATATCAATAAGACATTCTTTTGAACTTGTTTTGGGTGCTTCGCCCTTTTCCTCACTTACGGCTTCGGACAGTAGTTTCATATACATATCGTAGCCTACTGCTTCCATATGACCGTGTTGCTCCGCACCTAAAAGGTTACCTGCACCGCGTATTTCAAGGTCGCGCATTGCAATTTTGAAGCCCGAACCGAATTCGGTATATTCCCTGATGGCGGTGAGTCGTTTTGTGGCAATTTCGGTCAATTCACGGTTTCGATTAAAGGTAAGATAAGCAAAACCACGTCTTGCAGAACGTCCAACTCGACCTCTTATTTGGTGAAGCTGGGCAAGACCAAGATTATTTGCATTTTCTATAATAAGTGTGTTGGCATTAGGTACATCAACACCTGTTTCAATAATAGTAGTACAAACGAGAATGTCAATATTACCCTCCAACAAATCACGCCATATATTGGAAAGTTCGTCCTCGTTCATTTTACCGTGCGCCACTCCTATATTGGCGTCAGGTAAAAATTCACGTATTTTTGCGGCAGTACGTTCAATGGTTTCTACCTTGTTATAAAGATAATAAACCTGACCACCACGGCGGAGTTCCTTTTCCATTGCCTCCACAAGTACGCCCCAATCGTGTTCGAGAACATAGGTCTGAACGGGGAAACGGTCCTGAGGAGCCTCCTCAATAACGGACATATCACGAATGCCCGACATCGCCATATTCATAGTACGGGGAATGGGGGTTGCTGAAAGGGTAAGACAGTCAACTTGAGGGTACAGTTCTTTTAATTTTTCTTTCTGACCTACACCGAAGCGCTGTTCTTCGTCAACTATTATAAGCCCCAAATCTTTGAATTGAATATCTTTTGATATAAGTCTGTGGGTACCTACAATTATGTCAATTGAGCCACGTTTAAGTGCCTTGATTATTTTGGTCTGTTCCTTGGGGGTACGGAAACGCGAAAGCATTTCCGCCTCAATGGGGAATCCGTCAAAACGGCGTGTAATGGTATTATAATGCTGTAAAGCAAGAATGGTTGTGGGTACTAAAATGGCACATTGTTTGCCGTCGGCGATACATTTGAAAGCCGCGCGTAAAGCTACCTCGGTTTTGCCGAATCCTACGTCACCGCACAGAAGTCTATCCATAGGATGTGGTTTTTCCATATCCTTTTTTATTTCGTTTATTGAGCGTAGCTGGTCGTCAGTTTCTTCGTACTCGAATCTGCGCTCAAAGTCATTTTGCATATCGATATCGGGTGAAAAAGAATAACCCGGAGCTTTTAAACGGCGTGAATACAGCGCAATGAGTTCTTTTGCCATGCTTTTAGCAGAAGTTTTTACTCTCGCTTTTAATTTTTCCCAATCTTTACCGCCTAATTTTGAAAGTTTAAGAGTTTTGGTATCGTCTTTGGGACCGATATATTTTGATACTAAATCAAGCTGAGTAACGGGTACATAAAGCGCGTCACCCTTCTGGTAGCGTATCATTATAAAGTCTTTTGTAACGCCCGAAACTTCGAGTTTTTTAATACCTTCAAAAATGCCTATACCATGAACAGCGTGTACAACATAATCGCCTTTTGATAATTCCTCAAGACTTTGTACTGCATCGGCAGCTTTGTAATTCTTTCGACGTTTGGTCGAAAGACTCTTAGCAGATTTACCATAGGTTATAAGCATAACCTTTTCATTGGGGTATCTGAAACCACCTGAAATACCACCGGGTAATACGCAAACCATATTTTTAGGGAACTCGGCAGGAGGAACGGGGAAGTACATAGCACGTATGTTTTCAGTTTCAAGAGCTTCTGCAAGAGAGGCGGAGGCTTTTTCGGTACCTGCGGTAACGATACATATTTCACCGCGTGAAAGTGCAGGGCGCAAATCATCCATAAGTACTTCCAGTGAGCCATTCCACAAGGGTGTTTGCTGAACATTAAATGCAGTAAGGGTCTTTACGGGTGTGTCAAAAGTCCCCCTCGGGAACGTGTCTATATAAAAAGCCTTTTGCTTTTCGTAAGTAAGCAGAAGTTCAGAAAAACTTAAGGAGAATTTATCGAGCCCCTTTGGAAGAACGCCGTTTTCGAACTGTGCTTTGATTTCCTGATTTAAAAGTTTAAGTGTGTTTTCGGCTTTGTCTTTTACGGAACCGCTTTCTAAAACGAAGAGTAAATCATTTTTACAATAGTCAAAAATCGAAGCGGGTTTTTCATAAGCAAGATTAAGATATTTATCAACAGAAGAAAGATTTACCCCCGATTCTATAAGTTCAATATCTTTTTCGAGAAATTCTTTGGCTTTTCGCGAACCCTTGCCTGAAAGAGTGTGAGAAAATGCGGTTATCTTTTCTTTTAATAATTCATCGCTGTAAAATAAAATCTCAGTTGCAGGGGTGATTTCGCAAAAATCAAGAGAGTCACTTCTTCGTTGAGTTGAGGGGTCGAAAAGAGAAATTGTATCCACATTATCGCCCCATAATTCAATACGGACGGGCTCGGTTGAGTCAGGCGGAAAAAAGTCGATAATACCACCACGGTGAGAAAACTGGCCGGGTCCCTCTACCATATCGGAGCGTTTAAAACCTGCGGAAGTGAGGATATCTATGAGTTTATCCGAAGAAACTTCTGTAGAATAGTCGATTTTAAAAGTTCGTTTCTTTAATTCTTCGGGGGGAATAGTAAGTTGCAATGCACTTTCTGCAGAGCATACGACCATACAGTAGTTATCATTTAAAACATTGCAAAGGGTGTTAAGACGAATCTGCTCGTATTCACGGGATTGACCCTGAGAACTGTTGAAAGAATAATCACGTGCAGGGTAAAAATACGCTTTTTTACCGATACCTGAAAATTCATTAACGTCGGCAGTGAATTTGCGTGCAGAGGCTTCGTCAGGTAAAACGACAACAGCTCTGCGAGAAAGATCCTCGCAGAGTGAATGAATAAGATGTGCTTTGGGTGCAGCGGGAAGTCCCGTTATACCCGAGGGTGCAAGACCTGTTTGCACGTATCTCAGAACATCATTATATTGAGTAGAGTTTCTTAAGAGTTTTGAAAAACAGGACATAAAAACCTCAACTGTTGTATCGTGACATTGCGCCGTCAATATCGCCCTTTATGATGTGTTCAAGAGCGCCACAGGCATCGTCCATAGCATCACGCATAAGGGGGATATCCTTTTTGGGGAAGTTACTGAGTACCCAGTCTGCCAAATCGTAATCAGGGTGGGGCTTTTTACCCACACCTAATTTGATTCGAGGGAAGTTCTCGCTTCCTAAATGGGCAATGATACTTTTTATACCATTATGACCACCTGCACTACCCTTACGTTTGATGCGAAGTTTACCGGGTTCAAGAGAAATGTCATCAAAAATAACAATGATATTCTCAGGTGGAATTTTATAAAATTTAGCACATTCACCTACGGCGACACCGCTATTGTTCATCATGGTCTGAGGTTTCATAACAAGAACCTTTTTACCTGCAATTTTAGTATCACCGATAAGTGAATGGAATTTTAATTTTTTTGCTTTGAAGCCGAGTTCATCCTCTAATTTTTCGATGCAAAGAAAACCTGCGTTGTGACGTGTGGTTTCGTACTTGGAACCGGGGTTTCCAAGACCCACAACAATGTAGTCATAAGTGGATGATGAAGTTGAATTTTTGAATTTGTTGAAAATAGCCATATTATTTAATGTGTTGCCTCTTATAGGGTTTCTTGATAGTAACCCAGTCTTTCTTTACTACTTGTCTTGTTCTTGCGAGAGCGAGGGAGTTGTCGGGAACATCCTCTGTAATGGTTGAACCTGCGGCGGTAAAAGCATTTTCGCCAACGGTAACGGGAGCTACAAGGTTGGTATTACAACCAATGAATGCACCATCTTTTACTGTTGTACGTGATTTGTTTCTGCCGTCGTAGTTTACTGTAACGCAACCACAACCAAAGTTAACATCTTTACCCACGTCGGAGTCACCTACATAAAGAAGGTGGGGCAGTTTGCTGCCTTCGTCAACATTGGAATTTTTAACCTCAACGAAATTGCCGATGTGAACGTTGTCTTTGATATTGCAATTGGGTCGTATATGAACGAAAGGTCCTGCGGTAACACCCGAGCCTACCGTTGATGAATAAACCTGAGTGTTATTGAGTTTAGTGTTGTCACCAATGGTTGAGTCAACAATATATGAGTTCGGACCTATAACACAGTCTGCACCGATTTTAACTTCGCCCAGTAGTACGGTGTTGGGCATAATAACTGTATCCTTGCCTATTTCAACGGTGCTGTCAATAATTACGCCGTCAGGACAGGGTATCTGGACACCTTTTTCTATAAATTCCTGAATTAATGCGGTTCTTTCAGAATTGTTAATCATAAAGATTCTCCTTTTTTCTTTCTTAGAAATGTTATTAATCTGAATAACAGGAAAATTACTGTTGTACCAAATATTATACCGCCAAAATCTACGGCTAAATCAAAAAACTGAAAAGCTCTCTGGGGAACAAAGTGTTGGTGGATTTCATCACTCCACGCGTAAGCCCAGGAAAGGGTGGCACTTACAAGTGGAGAAAATTTCACATTAAAGGAATAGAAAACGTTGTACATAAGAAAGCCCAATACGGCATATTCGGAAAAATGGGCAAAGGTTCGTAAAAATTCGTGAGCTATGTCGCCTTTGAAAACCACGGATAGGAGGTCAACCACGAAATTACTCGTTTGTGTTGATTCCTTGCCGTTCTGAGCAGAGAAAAAGAAAATTACTCCCATAACAGATATTACGGCAAGAATTGAGATTATCCTGTATATTTTACTTCTTGTAAATTTCATTCTTCAACCAACACTCCGGGATAAAAATACAGTGCGTTACCACCGTCTGCAACGTACATACCATCGATATTTTTGCCAAGGTAAAGGCTTGAACCTGAGTAGAACAAAGGTACAAACACACCTTTTTGCGCTACATATTTTTCAATTGCCGAGAAATCTTCTGCAGTTTTGTCGGAAGTTACCTGGAGTTTTTTGAGCTTTGTGGAAATGGTTTTATCTGTGTAATAACAAGGGAAGTCTTTGAGTTCACTGATAACACTTGTTGCGGTACGCATTTCGGGTGTTATGGGGAGAATGGCAAGGTCGTAATTACTGTGATTTTCCAAATCCTTTAAATCTTTTAATTCGAATGTATCAAGGTCAACGGTTAATTTGTCACCGAAAAGTTTCTGCCAGTTTTTAATGATTTCATTAGCGTTTTTTTCCATTTTTGCAGGAACACTGAATCTTACGGAAAGGGTATCAGTGCCAAGATTGTTAAGAATGTTATTAAGCTTTTCTTCAGGCTCTTTTAATGCCTTGGGAGCAAGTGTCTCCTGGGGCTCAAATGATGCATAAATATCATCGAAAATTCCGTAAATTCCGGGGATGATTGTATTTGCTTCGCTCAATGCGAAATCAGGTAAAGTGATTTTTTCGTAATTGATGGTGTTTGTGAGAAGTTTTCTGATTTCGGCATTTGCACCTTTTTCAGACTTACAGTTAAAAGCGATACCCCAAATTGATGAGGGTGAAACTGAAGCAGCTTTTGTATCAGCGATAATTTCAGTATCGGGAGTTAAAACTAAGTCATAGTTACCATCATTAAACCTTGAAATAAGAGTATCGGCTTTGCCCGTGGAGTAAAGTGTAATGGTTTTGTTGCCTATCTGAACGTTACTAGAATAATCAGGATTTCTTTCGAGTATTGTTTCTGCGGCGGAATTGTCTTTTACATAATAGGGTCCGTTATAGAGTGTAGTGGTGGGAGTTGAGCAGAAAATAGCATCAAGAGATTCGCAGAATTTCTTGTCGCATGGATAAACGGGGAGTGAAGCAAGTTTATAAAGGAAATCTGCATCAATTTTTGAAAGGGTGATTTCAAGGGTGAAATCATCAATTGCTTTTAAGCCAGTGATTTTTTCTGAAGTGCCCTTCTGATAATTGTATGCACCTTCAATTGTAAGAAGTTCATTATTGCTGTTGAGAATAAAACGCTCTATGCCGTATATGTAGTCCTCTGCGGTGATTTTTGTGTCAAAGTCTGTAAACCCGGAGCTTTCCATAAGTGTTGCAGCACCGTCGGAAACGAACCAGACTGCGTCGGGATTGAGTTTGAAAGTATATTTAAGAGCGGTTTTGTCGGAGGTGTAGCCGGTAGCACCAGCTAAATCAATTTTACCTTCACTGTCAAAACGTAAAAGTCCTTCAAAACAGTTTGAAGCAACTATTTTTTCACTGCTGTTGTCGGCAAATAAAGGGTCAAGTACAACTACGGAATCAAGCACACCTATAGTGAAATTTGTGTTGTTACCACTGAACGAACAAGCACCCAAGGATAAAAGTAAGGCGCAAATAACGAGTATGCTTATGATTTTTTTCATATCTTTCCCTCCGTAATTATTTTTTATATGCTTTACAAACGTCTTTTAAATTACACACATTACATTGTGGTCTTCTGGCAATACAGACTGCTCTGCCGTGAAGCACAACCCTGTGACAGAAATTATTGCTTTCCTCAGGTGGCAGAATTTTTTTTAGTTCAAGTTCAACTTTTTTAGGGTCTTTGGTATCAACAAGACCTAGAAGATTTGTTATTCTTATCAAATGAGTATCCGCAACTACCGCAGGCTTCTTGTAAACGTCACCCATAATAAGGTTGGCGGTTTTACGGCCTACACCGGGGAGCTTGGTTAATTCCTCAATGGTATCGGGCAAAATACCGTTGTAGGTGTCACGTACAGCTTTAGCCATTCCAACTAAATCTCTTGCCTTGCCGTGGTAGAAGCCACAGGAGTGAATAAGGTTTTCAACGTCTTCAATCTGCGCTTCGGCAAGTTCGTTTTCCGTAGGATATTTTTTGAATAAATCGGGTGTTACAAGATTAACCCGGGCGTCGGTACACTGAGCCGAAAGACGTGTTGCAACAAGAAGTTGAAAAGGTGTTTCGGCATTCAACTGACACACCGCATCCGGGTAATCAATTTTTAACAATTCACAAACCTTTAAAGCACGTTGTTTCTTGGTCATAACTCTACCTCAATAAATATTACTATACTAAAGCATATATACTATAAATATAGCACTTTGTTGTTCTCTTTTCAACGGGAAGTATTAAATAAATTTAATTTGTCAATGTTTTTTTACCTTGTTTTACCGTGAAATGCACAAAGGTTAAAAAATATGAAAGTATTTATGTAGTGTTTTAAAAATTTTTGCCATTTATGGATAGAAGAATGTTATACTTAGTGGTAATAGGTGGCGTTCAGATAAAAGAATAGTAACAGTTTTTTAAAAGAGAATTTTATTAATTTATAAAATTTACTGAGACTTTTCCCTTTTTTATTCGTTTAATAAGTGAAAGGGAGTAATATATACTCTGTTATCACCAAAAATTAAGTGGTTCAGCAAAGGAGTTAATTGTATGAAGAGATACATAAGCTTAATTTTACTTGTAACTATAATTTTAACAAGCTTCGCAGTACCTGCATCAGCCATAGGAACTGACGAAATTAATTTTACCTACGAATTGAATGAAGACGGTAAGTCATATACGTTAGTTAAGGCACCACTGATAACACGCCATACCGTAGTTATTCCGTCAACATACAACGGTTTACCCGTTACAGCTATCGGAAAAAATGCATTTGAGTTTCGGTCCGGCAATATTACTGTTATAGTGATTTCAGAAGGAATTACGGAAATAGGTATGCGAGCTTTCCCCGGATTAAAAAAATTAAAATCAGTAGTACTTCCTTTGTCCTTAAGAAAAATTAACGACTATGCATTCTATGACTCACAGAATATTGAATATATATATTATTCCGGCAGTAAGGAGCAGTGGGAGGAAATAGACATCAGTGAGATTAGTTATCTTGATGTGAATAATCAGGGTGCGATTTTCACGCCAAATCCCGATTGTCATGTTATAGACGACGTTGTTATATCAACAGCATCCCGAGTAGAAGCCGGACTTACCCTTAAGCAATGTATGGTATGCGGAGAGATTTTTGATGAAATAGTAACTCCTCAGCTTCCTCCGGAGCAACCGGATTTTGATGCCGTTTATAATCATATCAACCTTAAGCATATCAGTTGTGTTTGCCTTGAGTATTATGCTGATTTGGGAGATGATTACTATTACATATATAGAAAAACTGCAGGCACATCATGGAAAAGAATTGCAAAGGTAGAGGGCAGAGGCGAATGTGATTGTTATTGGGATTGCTTTTGCGAAGACTTTGCATACCGCTATTTTTTTGATGAAGACGTAAAAACCGGAACAACCTATTATTATACAATCAAGGCGGAAAATGAGGTTGGTTTCAGTAGTTATGATAAAACCGGTGTTAAGGTAACATACGTTGAAGCACCCATACTTACAAAACTCTCAAATGAAACCGAGGGTATAAGAGTAAGTTGGAAGAGTGTAAGCGGTATTGACGGCTATTACGTTTACAGAGCAGATATAACAAAAACCAACGACCTTAATTGGACTAAGATAGCCACAATAAAAAAGCAATCAACTCAATCGTACTTTGACAAAACAGTTAAATCGGGCAGAAGATACGCCTATATGGTTAAATCATACGATGGCAAGGTGCTTTCTGCAGGTGAGTATCTTACAACGGAATATATCGCCGCACCCAAATTAACATCTGTTAAGAATGAAAAAGACGGTGTTCGCGTTAATTGGAACAAGGTTTCGGGTGCAAAGGAGTATATCGTTTACTGTAAGACTGCCAATACAAGCTGGACTCGTCTCGGAGTAACAAAAGACCTTTCGTTTGTTGATTCAACTGCTAAAAACGGCACTACATACTACTACACCGTAAAAGGTCAAAGGAAAGAATATGCCGGTTGGTCAGAAGAGGTAGGAGAACTTTATAACACTTATTATGGTGTTTATGATAAAACGGGTTTGAAAATCAAGCGCCTCGTTGCCCCCGAACTTACCAAAATCACCAATGAATCTGACGGAGTAAGAGTTTATTGGAATAAGGTATCAGGTGCTGACGGATATTATCTTTACAGAAGAGTTTCCGGCACAAAGGAATGGAGCAGAATTGCGACTATCAAGAAAGGCACAACAACATCCTACAAGGATACAAAAGCTGCCTCAGGTAAAACCTATGATTATATCATCAAGGCATATAGCGGAAGCACTACGTCTGCTGCAGCTGCAAAGGTGATTAAAATCAAGAGACTCACTGTACCGAGCCTTACGTCAATAAAGAACAGTAATGCAGGAGTTACGGTGAATTGGAATAAGGTTACGGGAGCTGACAGTTATATCGTCTACCGTAAGACTTACGATGCAAAGGCTAAAAAGTGGAGTAGCTGGTCAAGAATTGCGGATGGAGTTACAAGTACATCCTATATGGATAAAACCGCAAAATCAGGAACAACCTACAAGTACACCATTAAGGCAAGCTACGGCTCCTACACATCATATTTCAATACATCGGGTATTGAAATTAAAAGGCTTACACCACCCACTCTTAAGAGTGCTACAAGCACGAAAGCCGGAGTAAAGGTTGAATGGGAAAAGGTAACAGGAGCGTCCGGCTACAAAATTTACCGCAAGACCGGAAACGGCGGTTGGGGTGAACCCATAGCTACAGTAAAGGGTAATTCTATCACTTCCTACGTAGATAAAACGGCTAAAAAAGGCAAGACCTACACCTACAGAGTCCGCGCATACAACGGCTCAACCTTGAGTGGCTACATCCCTGCAGGTAAAACCGTTAAGGATAAATATTGATAAGTTTTGGATATAAGAAAACCCCGTCTGACAAATCAGACGGGGTTTTATATTAACCAACAAACTTGATTGTAAGAATCTTTTTGCCTGTGATTTCGAATTCGGCGAAGCCGTTTTCGTCAACAGTAAGGGGTGCAAGGTCTTTTTCTTCAAGAGTAACAAGTTTAACTTCTTTCCAAGCTTTACCTGAGTACTCGGGAAGCTCGAACTCTGCTTTCTGTCTTTCAACAGGTGACTGAGCCTTTTCAATAGCTGCAATGCCGCCGTTAAGACGGATAGCGTTTTTGATTGCCTTGTCGGAGGGGTTGAAAAGTCTTACAATGTAGCCTTCACCGTCTTCGCTGAGTTTAACAGCACTAACGTTGAGGTTTTCGTCCTTAAGCTCAAGGAATGAATGTGTAAGAGGATTCTTACCGTGACCTGTGGGAGCAATCTGACCTGCAGTAAGGTAAAGGTTAAAGCGTTCGCTTTCCTGCCATACGTTGCCCTCTTCCCAGTCGCCTTTATGGGGCATAAATGCGTAGCGGAATGTGTTTTTACCGATGCACTGTGAACCCTTATCCCAGTCGCTGTAGTTCTGCATATCTTTAGTAACGCAGATACGAAGGGGATATGCACGAATAAGTGAAAGGTAAACTGTGCCATCTTCATCATCGTCTGCCTCGTAAGCCTTAAGACCTGTGTTGAGAAGCGCGGCACCGTTAACACCGTCGGAAACGCTTACGAAAGAGTTCATAGGATGCTGTGTCATGGGCGGTTCGTCGTAGAGTGAGTAATCGGGCTTTGCAAGGGGACGCTTAACAACGTCAAACTGACCCTGTGCATCTGCAAATTCTGCCTTGATGCCTGTGGGGAATGCAACCTGTAAGTAGTGGTCTTCGCAACGGTTGTTGATTGTTGTTTCGATTTCAACGAATTTTGCGCCTTTACGAAGTGTAACAAGGCTTTCAATATCGTTGGGAAGCTTGTGTTCACTTCTTGTTTTTTCATCGTATGCACGTTTTTCGGGAAGTTCCCAA
>JAZQZU010000077.1:0-20277 GCA_045634165.1 Acutalibacteraceae bacterium | reverse complement strand
AGGGATTCGATGGGCTCTGCCCATCGTTTGCTACGCAAACACCCGATTATGTTCGCCTTCGGCGAGGGGGTTCGAATCCCTCCGACTTTATTCAAACAAAAAAACAAAAGCCACCCTGTTTGGTGGTTTTTCTTTTTGGCGGAGAGCAAGGGATTCGAACCCTCGAAACGGTTTTGGCCGTTTACACGATTTCCAATCGTGCTCCTTCGACCGACTCGGACAACTCTCCATACAATTCATTCACTTTTTAGTGCCTTGATATTATAACTAATTGATTTAAAAAAATCAAGTATAATTTTATATTTTTATTATTTTAGTAAATTCAGGTATTATCATAAAACATTTTTGCTTGTTTACACGATTTCCAATCGTGTGGATTTATGGTTTTTGGAGATTTGATGTTTAAATATTCTTCCCGAAAACTGAAGATTAACATAAAGAGAATTACCCACCACCCCACCTTCGGTGGTGTCCCCATCCCTATTCCGACAAAGCCGAAACAGGGATGATAGGCTTCGCATTACAACTACTTAATCTATAATTGGCGTTAGCCCCGAAACTTGCAACTTGCAACTTGCAACTTGCCACTTTTTAAAATCGGCTTCGCCCCCTTAATTCCTCATTCCTAACTCTTTTGTCTTTTTATACTATATTTAATAGTAATTTTCATCACTTTATTACATTTACTAAAAACAGCAATTATGGTATATTTGACTATATGGGGTGATACGATGCTACAATGTGAAAATGGTATTACTTTTTTTGAATGCAAAACTAAAAAGACTAACCCTAATCTTGGCAAGAGTATCATCTCTTTCCCTCTTGATTACACGGTAATTGACCTTGAGACCACGGGGCTTAACCCTGAAAACGAGCTTATTATTGAGTTTGCGGCGGTTAAGGTCAGGAATGGCAAGGTTTGTGACACATTCCAACAACTTTGCGACCCGGGGTTTCCAATACCGCCCGTTATTACGGATATTACGGGAATAAGCGACGAAATGGTTCGTTTTTGTCCTAATCCCCGTAGTGTTTTGCCCGATTACCTTGATTTTATCGGTGATGATTTTGTAGTGGGACATAACGTACTGTTTGACGTACGTTTTATTGCCCGAAGTGCAGAGATTTTCAGAAACAATTATATAGACACTATGAAGATTTTCAGAAAACTTCATCCCACACTTCCCCACCACAGATTATCGGATATGGTGGCATTTTACAACCAGCTGAATGAAAGTGCCCACAGGGCATTATCCGACTGTTACGCTACTCAGGGCTGTTTTGAGGCTATGAGGGCAGAATGTATTAAAAATTTTGGCAGTGAAAATGGATTTTTAAACTGTCTGAAATAAGAAATGAGGTACACAATATGAACTTTAAAGCATACCACAAAAGTTTAGAACACTTGCACGTTGGTGCGGAAGCACCTCGTGCCTATTTCATCCCCTATGACAATTTGCAGGATGCACTTTCAGGAGACCGCAACAAGTCATATTATATGACCAACCTTTGCGGTGACTGGAGTTTCAAATATTTCAAGAGTTTTGAGGATATTGACGAGTCACTTTATGGTGAAATTGCCCCCACAGAGGGTCTTGACACCGTAAAAGTTCCCGGAAACTTCCAGCTTTATAACATCGAGGGAATGGACAAACCTCTTTATTCAAACCTTATGTATCCCTTCCCCACTGACCCACCCCACGTTCCCGAGGAGAACCCTTGTGCATTCTACCTTAAGGACGTTGAATTTACTGCAGAAGCACTTGAGCGCGACAATATTATCACCTTTGAGGGTGTTTCATCCTGCTTCTACCTCTGGGTAAACGGTCAGTTTGTGGGCTACAGTCAGGTAAGCCACTGCACAAGTGAATTTAATATTTCAAAGTTCCTTAAGGAAGGCACAAACAGATTTGCGGTGCTCGTTGTTAAATGGTGCGACGGCTCATACCTTGAGGATCAGGACTATTTCAGACTTTCAGGTATTTTCAGAGAAGTTTACGTTCTTTCAAGAAGCAAAACAAGAATTGAAGACGTTTTTGTAAAACAGGCTTTCAATGATGATTTTTCACTTTGCACCCTTAACATTGACTGCAAATTAGTGGGCAAATCCCCCGTTCTTTACGGTGTGGCTTCACCCGACGGAAGTTTAATCGCACAGGGCGAAAGTGACGAAAGCAATTTCAGTATTGAAATCAACAATCCCCTTATGTGGAATGATGAAAAGCCCTATGTTTACCACCTTTTCCTTACAGTTGAGGACGAAATAATCCCCTTACAGCTTGCATTGAGAAAGGTTGAAATCAAGGACAAGGTATTACTTATAAACGGCAAGGGCGTGAAATTAAGAGGTATCAACCGCCACGATTCATCCGCAGAAAACGGCTATGCGGTAACACTCGACGAAATGAAGCGTGACCTTTTTGTGCTTAAGAAAGCCAACGTTAACGCTATACGTACCTCACACTATCCCAACGACCCGAGATTTTATGATTTGGCAGAGGCTCTCGGCTTCTACTTCATTGACGAAACTGACATTGAAACCCACGGTATGGGTTACAACACACCTACCGATTGGGACTGGATGCGTTGGTCACTTCTTTCAACCATCCCCGAGTGGAAAGAGGCTTACGTTGACAGAGACGCAAGACTTTTTGAACGTGACAAAAACCACGGTTCCGTTATTATGTGGTCACTTGGTAACGAAAGCGGCTGCGGTGTGAATCACCGTTATATGCGTGAGTACATCAAGAGCCGTGACGAAAACGCAATTGTACATTACGAAAACTCCCACCTTGAATTCAAAGCAGTTCCCGAGGGAGAGTGCTTCGCAGATATTTCCGACGTTGAAAGCAGAATGTATGCGGACGTTGACTACATTGAGCCCTACCTCAACAACGAAGAATATGACAAGCCCTTCTATATGTGCGAATATGTTTGCGCATCCACAACGGGCGACGTTTATGATTTCTGGGAACTTGTGGATAAATACGAAAACTTCTGTGGCGGATGTATATGGGAGCTTACAGACCACGCAATAAACATCCCCGACGAAAATGGCAACGCCCGTTACTACTACGGCGGTGACTTCGGTGACTTCCCCAATGACGGCATTTGCTGTATTGACGGTCTTGTTTTCCCCGACAGAAGTCCCCGACCCGGTTACTACGATATGAAAAAGGTCTACGAACCCTTCAGAGGTTCGTTCAAAGACGGCGTTCTCACACTCAAGAGTGTACGCTACTTTGAAACTCTTTCCGACTTATCTCTTAAATGGGTTATCACCGACGAGGGCAAAGTAATTGCAGAGGGCTTTATTGAAAGTCTTGACGTTGCTCCCCAGAGTGAAAAGGAATTCAAACTCTTTGAGACAAAGGATTACAGTCTTAAAAACAACGGATTTGTTACAATTTCAATCTGTCAGAACACTGATACAGTATGGGCAGAAAAAGGTTACGAGGTTGGTTTCTTACAGTTTGAGCTTGAAAGCGAAAAAGCAGAGAAAGACGACATTACTTATCCTCTTACATTCACCGATACTGACCGTTTTGCTACTGTTAAATGCGGTGAAAATGAATATGTTTTCGACAAGCCCTACGGCAGAATTAACTCAATAAAGAACAACGGCAACGAATTATTGGAGGCTCCTGTTAAATTTAAAATGTGGCGTGCACCCTCCTACAACCGCGGTTCTGTTGACGAGTGGATTGCAAACCACCTTCACCACATAGCACAGAAGACCTATGACACACGCGTAATTGAGGGCGAAACCGCAGTAACAATAGAGTGTGACATTGCCCTCGGCGGTCCTGCAAATCCCCCCATTATAAAAGGGACTGTTACATATACATTTAATAATGACGGTAGTGTTGCAGTTGCAATTAAGGGCGATATCCGCGAGAACGCTCCCCTTCTCCCCCGTCTTGGTCTTGAGCTTTTGCTTAAGGAAGAAAATGAAGATATTTCTTACTTCGGTCTTGGTGGCACTAAGGAAACATATCCCGACAGATACAAAGCTGCAAGATATGGTGAATATAACCTTACAGTTAGCGAGAACTTCGTTCACTATATAAGACCTCAGGAAAACTCATCACACTTCAAAACAAGATGGGTTCAGGTTGGTAAAAAAGACGGCAGTTCACTTCTTGTTACAGGACTTGACAACAAAGAGTTTTCTTTCAACGCCTCCCACTACTCCGCAGAACAGCTGACCGAGGTAAAACACGACTTTGAACTTAAGAAAGAACCCTATACTATATTTAATATAGACGGCAGATTTAACGCCATAAGCGAAAGCACCACCCTGGACAACGACGAAAACAACCGTCTGTTTGACGAAAAGAGTGTTGACTTCGGGTTCGTCATAAAGCCTTGTAAGTTTTAACGGAGGGTAAAAACTTGAAGGAAAAGAAATCCCTGAAAAACAAATTCACCTATGGTATAGGTGCTATCGGTCTAGACTTAAGCTATGGTATGTTTTACTCGTACCTTGCAAAATATATGACCGACGTGTTAAAGCTCAACAAGATTTTCTTGTTACTTATTACTCCCTTAGCAAGAATATGGGACGGTATAAACGACCCTATGATGGGTACACTTGTTGACAACACAAAAACCAAAATGGGTAAATACCGCCCTTGGATTTTAATTGGTTCTTGTTGCAACGCAGTTGTGCTTGTTCTCCTATTCACAAACCCCGGTCTCAGAATCGGGGGCATACCCTTACATATTTATACCGCTATACTTTATGTGTTCTGGGGTATGACAAACACCATGGCGGATATCCCCTATTGGTCAATGGTCCCTTCATTCACAAGTGACCCAAGCGAAAGAAATATTATTGCCACCATAGCCCGAGCCTTTTCAGGCTTGGGTCAGGGAATAATATCAATTCTCACTCCCGTTGTACTCCCTCTTTTAAGTGTTACATTTGACCCTAACACCGGGGAAAAGGTATGGGACTCAAGAGGATTCAGTGTATGGGCGCTTATCTGCGGTGCTTGTCTTATTGGTTTCTCGACTCTTTCCGTTGCAACTACGAAAGAAAAACACATCGTACCCCCTACATCTGAAAAATTCACCTTTAAAAAGATGTTTCAGATTGCAAAGGGTAACGACCAGTTGTTAGTGTTTATGTTATTTGCAATGCTTTCAAATGCCGGTTGGTATATGATTTCGGGAGTTGGTGCATATTACTTTGACGTGGTAATCGGTGACATTGAGGCTCAGAGCCTTTTCAACACCATTGGTGCGGTAGGCTCCGTCTTGGGTCTTTTAGTAGTACCCATAATGACAAAATTTACCACAAGAAGACGCACTTACCAATTCTCGCTTATTATGGCTATAATCGGCTTTACAGGCACAATGGCATTCGCAAGTTTCTTCGGGGAACCCAAGCTTATGGCAATGAATCTCAGTTACCTTGTGGCATCCATAGGCGTTGCCTCAATGTTCGTGTCACAGACAGTGTTCCTTGCGGATATTGTTGACTACGGCCACGTAAAGCAGGGCTTCCGCTCCGAATCAATAACCTTCTCAATGAAAGGCTTTTTGCAGAAAATGGCATACACCATTCAGACAATTATCCTTTTCTCCGGACTTCAGATTTCGGGCTACGACGAAACATTACACGCCGCAAATACTCAGGGTGTTAAAACATCAATCAGCGTTATGATGTTGGGTGTACCGATTATTTTATTCGTACTTTCACTTTTAATATTTACCTTTAAATTTAAACTTCACGGTAAATATATGGAAGAGATAACCGCAAAAATAAACGAATTAAAAGAATCTGACTGATTTTTTTATAAAAAAATATCTCCTTGATATCGATGATATCAAGGAGATGTTTTTATTTGTTGTTTATCAGCTACCTAAGATTTTTGAAGTTACACCATTTTCAACAGAAGTGAATTTACAATATTCTTCAATGGGATATTCAATCTGACAACCTTCGCCTGTTGCGAAAGCTACATCCCAATCATCAATACCGAAAACACTACCTAAGAGTTCGAGGTCTTCTCTTGAAGTGGTGCAGGAAGCACCCACAACACCTGTACCTGATGCTGTAATAAACATTGCGCTGGGTTTAATGTACATATTCACTTACATAACCTCCCCTACAGGTAAAAAGTTGAAAAGACTTTTTATAATTTCCATAATCATAGCGATAAGCTGTTCGATAAATGAACCGGAGCCGGTTGAACCGCCGTTTTCAGGTTCATTTGTATCGTCGCCTGTTGTGTTGTCGCCACCGATGTCAGGCTCTGTTGTATCATCCTCAACAATAGGAGTTACAACACCGTTAATAACGTCTGCTCTTACGGGTGAAGCCATAAAGGACTCTTTTGCTTCGCCCATATCTTCTTCGGTAACAACTTCCATTGTAGCGTCACCTGTTAACTTAATATTGTTAACTGCGAGAACACCTGCGCCTGTGTTCTGAATTGTAATATTAGCAACACCATTATCATCAACTGTTACACAACCTGTAATGTCGTAGTACATTTCGGTTGCACCGTTAATTGTGAAGTCAGTACCACCGATTTTAACTGTTGCAGTACCTGTTACGGCTCTGAGACCCAACTGAACTGTTGATGTGGGTGCAGGAACCTGAACCTTAAGAACAAGAGCCTCAGAACTGTTACCCTTAAGGTAAAGTTCGTTTTCGGGACCGATGCTTTCGTAGTTTGCAAATGAAAGTGCAGGAGTTTCACCTGTTTCAGCATCGGGTTGAAGAGTACCGGTTACATAAGCGATACCATCAACTGATGTTGTATCCGTACCAATATTATTTCCTTTAAGACTTTCAATTACATTTATATACTGAGCATCTTTCTCACTACCGATGTAGTCACTGTGCTCATTTTCCATAGGATGGTAAATACGGAATCCGTCGATGTAACAATCAAGAGATTTGGTTGTTTCACCGGCTCTGTTTGTTTTAACGTTGCCCTTAGCACCTGTACCACCGTTAAGTACGGAGTTATCGTCGAACCATACAAGTTCAAGGTCCGCATTTGCGAGTTCACCTAAACCAAGGTCACGGAGAATTGATTTTGCCTGTGCTTCGTCAATTGCGCCTGTTGTAGCCGCAAGTTTGCCATTAGCAAGTGAAGTACCTGTAACAGCCTTTCCGAGAGCACTTGCATTTGAAAGGTAAAGTGCATTAACTTCTACAGTGTATGTGTCGTGTTCACCATCAAACTTTGCAACGGGAACCTGACATGCAAGACTGTCTGCATTTTTGAATTCACCATCATAATAGGTATCCACTACGTAACCCTTTACAAGTTTGCCGTTTGAATTCTTAACGGAAACAGTCATAATACCTGTGTTGGGACCGCAAGCAGAAACAAGGTCAAAGCCCTTACCGATAAAATTAAAGGTCTTTGTTACACTTCGTTTGTTTGCAGAAGTTACTGTTGCCTTTGAAACAGTACCGTTTGAATGACTATTATCACCTGTTGCGTAAACATTATCGAAACCGTAAACGTCTTCATTTGCGTTTGTGAGTGTCTGATATTCAGATACGGGTTCACCTTCAACTTCCCAGGCAACACCCTCTGTATCAACTTTATCTTCAACATAATCCTCTTCGTAGAGAACGTTTGAAGCGGGAACAACTTTGATTTCGAACCAGTCATAAGTTCCGTCATCACGCTGGATTAAACAGTAGCTTGAGTCCGCAAAGTTTGTGGGAGTTGAAGTATAGAGAAGGTCCTGGTTGTTGTTTGTGATTTCAACAAGACCGTTTGAAGAAATATCTTTATAAGCAATGTTTCCGTTTGCATCACGCTGTGCGGAAAGGTCAGCACTAACTGACTTAAGTGTACCGTTAACTTCCGAGTCGTACATCTGAAGACCGTAGTCAAGAACGTAAGTATATTCGGGGATGTTGAAGTATGAGGTGGGCAACATCTTGAATTCTTCGTTGTTTTCCATATTTGTTTCGGTCTTATACAAACCGGTTGTGTTAAGATTATTGATAGATGTGTTACGAATCTTCTTGGTTTCGTCGGCAAGAAGACCTTTAAGTGTAATGCGAAGCTTTCTACCATCTCTGTCCTGTCTGTTTCTTGCAACGTACTCTTCAGCGTAATCGTATTTTGTAACAGTAAGAGTCTTGCTGGTAGAGTCAACATCTGTGGCATTTTTAATCACATCCGCATCACTTGCATTAGCCGATTTATTCTCTTCGTTGAATGAGAAACGACCAACCTCGTCGTATTCACCTGTTATAAGTTCAACAACAAGGTCTGTTTCCTTGTTGAAATCAGCAGGGAATTTAAAGGCATCGTTAAGCTGCTGACGAAGGAATGAGTTTGCGTCAAGGTTATCAAGACCAACTGCGGCATTAACTGCAACTTCTTCAGTAGCGATAGCGCCGAAGCCAACGAAGTTTTTCATGGTTGTACTTGCAAGAGACATTGCATAGTTAACACCATCAACGCTCTGACCACCAAGGGCTGTAAGGCTTTCGGCAGCGGCATGTTTACTTGAAACACCGTCCATATATGCCTTTTTGTTAAATCCGCTTACACTGCTGTCACCAACAAGTACTGTATAAACAAAAGCGCCATTGTTTTTAGCAATCAAAGACTTTTGGATAATTGCGTTTGCGGCTGATGTAGTTGCGCTGTTATTATCCGCACCGGGAATACCGTCAGAAATCAAGATAACCGCAACATTCCTTTGGCCATCCGCTTTATAGTTATAGCCACTGTTTGCAATAAGAGTATTTACATACTCCATTTCAATACCACTGTTATTGGTCTGCTCGGATGTTGTAAATGCATTAATTTTTGTTTTAAGCTGGTCAACTATGCCGGTGGGCCAGAAAGCCTGTGAATAAGCAGTAGTAGAAATAGAACCGCTTGTGGTAAGGAAACCGGTATTGGCATCAGCACCGTACTGAACAATAGCGATTCTGTTACCGCTATTCTGTGCCGCAATATCGTCAACGAGGTCGGATACCGCTGTTTTCAATGTATCAAGACGAATATGCTCGTTGCTATATGATGAGTTAGCATCGTCGAAACGATAGTGGGGGCCGTTATAAACCGGCTGGATACGTCTGTTTGAGTTGTTTGTCTTTGTGCTGTATTCGGACTGTAAATCTTCGTTTGCACCATTATCAATCCATGCTTTCCACTCAGTGTATGTTCTACCTACGGGGTTAACAGCCATATGCTCGATACAATAGTATAAGCCATCGTCGGCAATATAATATGCGTAATATTTCTGACGCATTTTTGTGATAATACCAATAGCCTTTTTAAGCTCGGTTGTATTAACAGCCATATATACTTTATAGTACTTGCCGTCGGTATGTTTAAGATAAATATCCTCATCGGGGTTCGAGAAACCGTAACCGCTGACACCTACACCATTATCGTCAGATGTGTTGGCTTCGGTAGATAATGACGAAACTGCAAGATCGCCGTTGAATTCAGAAATACCTGTACCACCACTTTCATTCATTGATGAAGAAGTGTCAGCTACGATGATGTAGTCGGTGGGTCTTTCACCTTTGTACTGATAGTGGTTAGGTGAAATAGCGTAGGTTTCAAGGGTAATGTCGTAAGTACCGTCCGCCTGAAGCTCTGCCTGAAGGTCTGTGTAAACACGGCTTTCATAAGTAGATGAAACCTCGTCAACAACACGACGGTAAATCTGGAATGCGCCGTCTTCATAGTCAACGCCATCATTACTTGGAGAAATCTGACCACCGATAATATTTGAACCGGTTAAATTCAAAGCGTCGCAGTGGATTGTACCGGGTGTTTCGGTAGTGCCATCAAAGATGGGGTTAGAAGCGCTGGCAGCGTAACGAGCGTTAGCCTTAGCATTATAGGTTTCATTTGTACCGTCATTACACCAGAGATAATATGTGCCTGCATTTGAAAGATAGAAGTAACCATTACTATCTGTTAACTGACCGATATTTATATCGGAAAGATAGCCGGAGTTAGAGGGAGCCATTGTAATTTGGGTACCATTAAAATACAAGCTATCGCAGTTAGCAAAGTATGTCTCGGTTGATTTGATACTGTATTTTGTACCGTCAAGTTTATTAATTGTCCAACGAATGCTTTCGATATCGTCCTCTTCAGGAAGTTCGAGGTAAAGGATATCCTCATCATAAACGCCCTTTTCAAATGAATAGTGGCTGATGGGGTGACCTATCATACCGTCGTAACCCCTAACAATGTCACTTGAGCTCTTTGAAAGTTTATGACCCTGGAAGTTACCGTTAGAGTTAAGGGCATAAAGGTAATTCTTCTGTGTAACGGGGTCTTTGTTGTCGGACTCGTGAACGATGATGTATTCTTCACCGTCTTTTATATCTGCAAGGCTATGGAGTTTTTCGTAATAAATACTCTTTTCGGGCTCAGCAACTGTAATTTCCATAAGCTCATATGGGTCAAGCTCCCATACAACGTCGATGGGGTATTTACAGTTACCTGTAAGGGTACCTGCCTCGTTAAGGTATTTGTTGGAAGCACTTTCGAAAGTGATAAAGATTTTATCATTGATAACGCAAAGGCCTTCGGACATAGGCATCATATCGAAGTAATCGTAGTCCTGGATATCGTAAGCCATAACTGCTTTTGCACCATTATGTGTGTTAAGAGTGATGGACTTAGTACCGGGCTGTGAAAGGTCGATATCAGCAACAACAAGTGTACTGTAAGGGTCCATACCACCGAGTGAAACAGAGTTTGTACCTTCACCTGTACCGAATGAACAGCTGAGGTAAAGCTTACCATTATCAACAACGGCGTACTGAACGTCCTTGATAGCGTTGTTAAGACCGATTGTGTAAGAGGGGTTACCGCGGCAGTCTTTACCACTGGCACCCATAAGATTGCTCCACTCCTCAGCAGAAGAGTTACCAGAAAGCTCATAGCCAAAAACCATTGAGTTGTACTGGTCGTGTGCAGGAACTGAATAGTCAGTAGCCGCAACAGAGACACCTAAAATCTTAACACCCATATCGTAGAAGTTACCGGTCCAGAGGATACCCTGGTCGTAACAAACGTATGCTGTGTAAGCGGTCTTGTCACCGTCGGAAATTGAACCAACTTCGTTAAACTCAACCATATCAACAAGCTGAATAACAGTGTGTTGACCAAGAGGAGCATCAGCGAAAGCGGAAATGGGTGCGTAAGCAATCTGTCTGTCGTCGTCACCGCAAGCGTAGTAGATATTGTTTTCAGAACATGCAATACCACCACCGTGCTCTGTGTTGGGAGTACCGTCGGGGTTGAGGAAAGAGAACATTGCAACAAATTCACCTGTTGCCGCATCAAGGGCGAAAACCTTTGATGACTGAACTGTTTCTCCGTTATCCGTATCCGCATTGTGATATGCAGTAATGAGCATCCAGTCCCTATCGGGATAGTATGTCATACCCTGGATAACATAGTCCTGAGCCGCATTAAGACCCGGGATAACAATGTTAGTGGGGCTACTTGCGCCATTAAGGTACGCAGTAGCGTAGTTGTCGTAAGTTGTTGCGTAAGAGCCGTCCGTACCAACAATACGTTCCTGAGTAACGCCGTCGATAGTAACAGCCGCATCAGCATCAACCAAAAGTGTAGGAATCGCTACTACAAAAGTAGTCGCTACCATTATGGCTGTGAGCAATAATGATATGATTCTCTTTGACTTTCTCATAGAAAAAACCTCCATTCAAAATTATGAAAAAGGGTGCACTTCTACACCTATAATTTTACAATTTAATATTACTACATATTTTTATATGATGTCAACATTTTTTTAACAATATTAAGCTAAGATTTCCCTTATTTTTCAATGTTTTTCGATTGTTTTTCCCATACAGAAAAATAATGCGACATTACACGTCAAAAGTAGTGCAATGTCGCATTTTCTCATTTAGAATTATGCTAATTTTGAAGTATCCAATTCCGCATATTTTGTAATGAAGCTTTTGAAAAATCCGAGCATTTTTTCGCATCCGCCCTGAGTGTTACTTTCGCAATTCAAAACCAACAAGGGTTCGTGGACGCTCATTCTTAAAAGTTGCCATCCGTCACCGTTATTTTGGTCAAAATTGACCCTCACTCCCTCGTGATTCACAGGTGCAACGGATATGCCGTCGGTGTTTTCGCAAAGGGTTTTGAAATCCGCTATTACAGAAAGTCCGTAATCCTTGAAATCCTTAAGATTTATGGTAAATCTTACCTCTTTTTCCTCAAGGGGAATTTCAAGATTTTCTATTAAAGCACCTATGGTTTTACCCTCTTTACGAAGCTTTGCCGCCTCGATAATTATCTTGGTTACAAGGTAGGCGCCGTCGTCAAGATAGTAGTTTTCCCTGAATGCGGCATGACCCGAGGTTTCTATAGCCAAGGGGGCGTTTTTGCCCTCCTCATTCTGAAGTCTTATAGCCTCGTCAATAACATTTTTGTAGCCACGTTTGAACCTGTGATGAACACCGCCAAGGTCTTTTTCTATAAACTCATTTAACCCGTCAGATGTTACAGAGTCGGTGACAATTGTGCCACCCTCGTTGCCTTTAAGGGCAATATATGAAGCGAGCGCCACAAGCTTGTTTCTGTTGATTTCATTGGCTTTTTCGTCAACGCAGGCGGCCCTGTCACAGTCCGTATCAAATATAACACCAAGGTCCGCGCCACTCTCGGCAACTGCCTCACAAATACTCTGCATAGCAACCTTATTTTCGGGGTTGGGAATGTGATTGGGGAAGGTGCCGTCAGGGTCTAAATAACGGCTTCCGTTAGTGTCGGCACCCAGTATTTTAAGAACTTTTTCGGCATAAAAAGCTCCCACGCCATTACCTGCATCAACAACAATTTTAAGACCCTTGAGAGGTTTTTCGAAGTCCTCTGCTCCAACACCTTCTTTAATCATTTCGCAAAGGTCGGAACAGTATTTTTCCATATTATCAAGTGTTAAAACCCCTTTATTTTCAAGGGAAATCGGGGTTTCAATTTTCTCGGCAGATGCAAGAATCACCTTGATATCGTTCCCTGAAAATCCACCCTCACGATTGAAAAATTTAAGTCCGTTCATCTCCATAGGAAGGTGACTTGCGGTGATTTCAACGGCGGAATCTACACCGAAATTCACCACCGACATAAACATAGAGGGAGTGGAAGAAAGACCGCAATCATAAACCTTTACACCGAGAGCTGCAAGGGTTTTGCAGACTGTTTCGGCTATACGAGGTGATGACACTCGGGAGTCATAGCCAACGGCAATTTCAAGGTCATTTTCAGCTAATTTATCCTTCAAAAAATCCACGTAAGCACAAGTAATTTTAACGAGTCTTTCGTCGGTAAGGTCAATGGGTTTGCCCTCTTTTTCTATAGCCGTACCACGGATATCCGTACCGCTTTTTAAATACATAAGATTATCCATTATATTCTCTCCTTATTACGTAATAAACGCGCTCCGTGTCCTCTGTGGGTGGGTCAAAAGTGAAGTCAGCATAGCGATTTAATACCCTAAAACCTGCCTTTTCCACTGCAGAGGTTATCTCATCATCACCAAATGCAATTTCCTTAAAATTCTCGTTGAAGCGTTGGTAATTTGCTCCGTCTTTTACGAAAAAATCAAGGTTTATACCAACGGTTTTGTCGTCGGTATATAATTTGTTCTGCCACACGCAATAGACGTCTTTTTCATCGTAAACGAAGGTATTATTACCAAGAACTTTTTGATGCTTATAAAGAGTGTTCACATCAAAGATCATTATACCCCCGTCATCAACGAAGTTTTTGAGTGTATTGAATGTCCTTTCAACTTCTTCATAGGATGAAAGGTGATTTATACTGTCAAGGGAGCAAACCACCGCGCCAACAGTGCCGTAAAGGTCGGTTTCCTCCATCCGCTGACACAAAAACATTATGTTGTGACCTTCAGAATAAGCTTTGTTCTGAGCCTCCATAAGCATATCCGCTGAAGCATCAGTAGCAATAACCTCGTACCCCCTTCTGGCAAATTCAACGGAAAGGGAGCCCGTACCACAGGCAAGATCCAGAAGAAGACCATCTGTAATATTATTTTGTTTTAAAATTTCAGTAATATAATCGGCACGTTTTTCGTAATCTACGTTGAATGTAAGACTATCGTAAACGGCAGCAAATGATGAATAGGACATTTTTCCCTCCACAAGGTATTGATTGTATTAATTTTATCACAAGGCGGTGGTTTTAACAACAACTGTCCTATGGTTGAATTGCAAAAAAAGAATGGAATAATTTTGTAAAATATGCACACTTCAAAGGGACATTTTTGTGTGATAATATAATGTTATTAAATACTTTAATACTTTAGGGGGATTAAATATGAAAAAAGTCTTTTCAGTTATACTTTCAGTTGTTATTCTCGCGATAGGTATTTTACCTTGCTTTGCGGCAACCGGTCAATGTACTTGCGGTGAACCACCCATTATTTACGTTGCGGCTCTCGGTAGCGGTTACGTGTACCTTGATGCAGGTACAGAAAACGAACGCACACTTTTCCGTCCTGAAACAAGCGATATTTTAAACGATTTTGCACCCCTTGTTCCTGCGGCAGGTCAGCTTTTGCTTGACCACGACTACAATGCATTCGGTGACGTTTTAATTGAATGTGTAAACAAATCCTTTGGCATGCTCGCACTCGACAACGAGGGTAAATCCCACGAAAGAGTTACATCCGAAGAATTCCATCCCGAGGCAGAGCCCGTACACAGCATTGACCACAACTATTATTTCGGTTACGATTTCCGCCTTGACCCTGTAGAAAATGCAGAGAAGCTTCACACTTACATACAGGAAGTAAAAGAGCTTACCAAGCACGACACAGTAAGATTCAGAGCCTCCTCAATGGGTGGCGTTGTTACAATGTCTTACATCAAGCTTTACGGCACAGACGACATTGAAACAATTATCTTCCAATGCTGCCCCTTACAGGGCACTGCGGTTGCAGGTGAGCTTTTCAACGGTAAGGTTGAAATAAACAAGGACGCCCTTGTTAACTACGCAAACTGCGCTATTCCCGACGTTGGCAGCGATGCCCTTGCAGGTATCCTTTACACACTCGTTGAAATGCTTGATGCAGGCGGTGTGTTTACAGGACTTGTAGGCATTGCGGATGAATTGGTATTTAACCTTAAGGACAGAGTTTTTGACGAGGCACTTATCCCCATTTTCGGTAATATGGCAGGTATATGGAGCTTTGTTCCCCACGAATATTACGAGAGTGCAAAAGAGTTTATGAAACTCGACGAAAGCACACACCCCGTGCTTCTTGAAAAGCTTGACTTCTACCATTATGAAGTTCAGCAAAAATGCGAAGAACTCCTCAAAGATGCTCAGGCTAGCGGCACAAAAATCTACATCGTTGCAGGCTACAATATGCAGCGCACACCCCTTGTTACCGCTTACAAAAATAACTCCGACGGTACTGTTGACACCCAGTACGCAACAGTAGGCGCAACTTGTGCTTATATCGGCGAAATGTTACCCGAGGATTACACTCAGGCTCGTTTCCCCGAAACAAGATACATTTCACCCGACAGAGTTATTGATGCATCCACTTGCGCTTTGCCCGAGTGCACATGGTTTATAAAGGATATGCTCCACAGCACAACCCACGACGGACACGGCGAATTTTACAAGGTCCTTTTCAACAGCGACATTCAGTTGACTGTTAACGATATGCCTGAATATCCCCAGTTTATGCAGAACGACGTTAACAACCAGACCTTTACAAAAGTTAAAGCAACCCTCGGAAGCGATTTTCTTGATGCTTTAAGCAACGCATCAAGCCAGACCAGTTTCCTTAACGTTATGAAGCTTGTTGTAGCATTCTTTGAATCACTTTGGAAGTTTATGATAGGATAAAAATCGACTTTGCCCCTCAATTTTGCATTTTGAATTCTGCATTTTGCATAAAAGAACAAGCCCTCCAACGAGGGCTTGTTCTTTTATAATGTATCAAGTGTCTGTTCGTATGCGGGGATAAATTCATCCATAAATACATTTGCCTCGGGGATATTGGCTTCCTCGATGCGTTTTCTGGTGGCTTTTTCTGCCTCAATAAACTCTGTATTACCCGCTTTGCGCTCCTCAATGCATTTAATGAGGGCGCTTATTTTATCCGCAACTTTAACAAGATGTTTTAAATCCGCATCATTTTCCGTAAGCAAGTCGCGGAAATCATCCTGTAAATCTGCGGGTAATTTACTTAAAAGCTTTTCGTTAGCGGAATCCTCTACCGCTTTAAATGCAACTAAAATATCTTCATTCTGATATTTTACGGGGGTGGGCATATCCCCTGTTATAATTTCGTGGGCATCGTGATAAAGGCCTAATACCGCCGCACGGTCTGCGTTATAATTTTTACCGAAACGTCTGTTGCCGATTATGGCAAGAGCATGGGCTATAACAGCCACTTCTTTGGAGTGGCTGTCAAGACTTTCGTTTTCGGTGTTACGCATTAGTGCCCAACGGTCAATGTACTTCATACGCGATACCATAGCAAAAAAACTATAGCTCATAATTCACCTTATTTAAGTTTAACTTTAAATGTTTTTATCTCAAAGGGTTTGAAGGTTGCTTTGAGTGTGTTGCCTGAATATTCAACAGTTTCATCCTGTTCTTCCATAAGGTTACACTCGGTAGCCTCAAGGATTTCACCTGCAAAGGTAAGTGATACGGGAGTTTTACTGTTCCAGGTTTCGTATGCTCTTACGATGATATTGTCGCTATCCTCTGCAACCTTAACAGTTTCAACAACAACGTTTTCCTTATTGCACTCAACAAGTGAATATTCGCCGGGGAGCACACCCTCGTGAGCTGCAACGGGAACTGCGTAAAGAGGGAAGTTCACGTTAAATGCCTCGTTAACAACGCCCGAGTCGGAAACTCTGCCCTCGTGAGGATAAATTGAGAATGTGAATGCGTGTTTCTCTCTGTCCTGAATGTGGTTGGGATTTGTAGCACAACGGAAAAGAGTGGGTCTTATGTGACCGTCTTTTACATCGCAACCGTATTTACAGTCGTTGATAATGGAAAGACCGAAGCCGTTATCTGAAAGGTCAACCCATTTGTGCATACTTTCTTCAAACTGAGCAAATTCCCAAGTTGTATTGGTAGTTGTTGAACGTTCAATATTACCGAACTGAATGTCAAAGGTAGCCTTTGTTGCGTTTACATCTACGGGGTAATCCGCTTTAAGAACAACATGGTCCTCTTTCCAGTCCGCCTCGTAATCAACGTCAATTCTTTCCAGGTCATTGTAGATGCAATAGAACTCTGTAAAGGTTGAGCTTCTGAAGGTTCTGTCAACCTTATAAACAGCTCTTACTGCGCCCTTTTCAATGATTTCGGCATTAGCGAAATCAAGGTTCCAGCTCTTTTCGTCAAAATAGCACTTAATATCCCAAGCTTCGTGGTTGTGGGGTCTGTCCTGATATGCAATAACCTTACCGACTGTTGCACCATCGGGAGAAACGCTTCTGCCTGTCTTTTTGTGAACAAGGTTACTGATATTACCTTCTGCGTTGAATTCAACATTAAAGAAAGGTGTCTGAGCCTTTTCAAGAGTTGCGTCAACTGTATCGAAAACAGATGGAGCGCATCTTTTTACGGTGTAGCTTGTGTAACCCTTGGGGACAACCTCTGCAACAAACACAATTTTACCGTCAAAGGTTTTCTGATAAGCTACTTCATTATCATTTTTATCAAAAATTGCAAAATCACCGTCAACGGGAATATCGCAGATAACTGCGTCCTTACGTCTGAAGCCTGTGGTATTGAAGATAACGATACTGTCATTTTCAAGGTTCATTTTTGAAATGAGGGCACCCTGAGCTTCACTTGCCATGGCACATCCTGCGGAAAGGACTTTTTCGTAATCCTCTTTACTATCCTCGTAAACTACAGAAATTGATGAACCGGGAAGAATATCGTGGAACTGATTAAGAAGAATAAGTTTCCAGTTTTCAAGAAGTTTTTCTTTAGGATACGCGAGTCCTACTTGTTTATTGGCAATAGCAGAAAGGGTTTCGACATCGTGATAGAGGCACTCGCTCTTACGGTTGTACTTTTTATTTCTTGCCTGGCTTGTGAGAGTACCGCGATGGAATTCAAGGTACAATTCACCGCACCAGGTGGGAAGATGCTTATTATCCATAACCTGTTTTTCAAGATTACGGAAGAAATCAAGGGAGGTTGACTGTTTAACAACGGGGCAACCCTGGATACCCTTTGTCATACGTTTGCCGTACTCGAGCATTTCAATTGTGGGACCGCCACCACCGTCACCGAAGCCGTAGCTCATAAGGTAGTCCTTACCCAAATCCTTTTGTGAATATCTCTTATATCCGCCGATAACATAAAGGGGTCTTAATTTACTGTTGTATGTGGTCTGCCAATTTTCACGCTCGTTAACGGTTGCGTGGCAACTGGGCGGGAAATGAGAAAGAACCTCTGTTCCGTCAATACCGCGCCACTTAAATGTATCATAGGGGAATTTGTTGTACTCGTTCCAACTGATTTTAGTTGTCATAAAGTATTCCATACCGCATTTTTTAATAAGCTGAGGTATGGCGGCAGAGTAACCGAAAACGTCGGGAAGCCACATAATCTTATTGTCGATACCAAACTCATCACGGAAGAAGCGTTTACCAACAAGGAACTGACGTACAAGTGCTTCACCGGATGCAACGTTTGTATCCGCTTCAACCCACATTGAGCCTTCTGCTTCCCATCTGCCCTCTTTTACGCGCTCTTTGATACGCTCGTAAACCTCAGGATAATCCTGTTTTACATAATCGTAAAGCTGAGCCTGTGAGGACATAAACTTGTATTCGGGATATTCTTCCATTAACTTGAGAACCGTTGAGAATGAACGACAAGCCTTTTCCCTTGACTGACGTAATCTCCAAAGCCATGCAACGTCAATATGGGTATGACCTACCGCCCAACAGGTTGCTTCCTCAAATTTACCGTAAAGGTTTTCATCAAGGTACTTTGATGCTTCAACGCAGGACTCACGGAAAACCTCACGGTCGTTTGTGTCAATATCAAGAATATTACAAGCCTTGTTAAGTGCATTGAGAATATTTACACGGGCATCACTGTCCTCGCCGTGGTATTTAGCGACCTTAAGGGGTGTAAGAATATCGAAATATGTAGCGAATGCCACATCATCAAATGCCTGAAGCTGAGCACCAAGCTGAATTTCGCCCTTCCATTCCCAATCGTCGGAATAGGCGTTGATGTAAATTTCTAATTCCTCTCCACCCTCGGCACAGGGAGTTAAGGTTACATACTGATGGTTACTGTCGCCACCTTGGACAACCTTGCCGTTTACGTAAATAATAAACTGAGGGTTAACCATATTTTCCCAGCTACGTGCGTAGGGGATAATATTGTATATAACGTGCTGACCCTTGAAGCTTTCGGGAATTTTAACTGTCTGCTTAAACCAGCAATAGCATTCGCGGTAGCCCCAATAATCCTTATTAGCCTTAAAGGGGGTCCACTCCCCTTCATTTATCTGTTCAACAGTATATTGACCGTCGCGGAAAAGGAAATCGCCGGTATCAACACTGTCGATAATAATAAATTTAGCGTACATATCACGAAGAATCTGATTGATACGTCCGCTTATCATAAATCTTTCACTGTTTTTGTCGTGAAAATCAATTTCAAAATGTGCCATAATACACCTCGCGTGAGTAAATTATGATTAATCTTATCACACAATATGTCATATTACAATAATTTAACTCAAAAAAAGTATTACATTATCGTTATAATTCATAGTTGACTTTTGGAAAAATAAAAAGTACAATATAGGGTAATAACTTATAGTTAAAGGAGAGATTTGAATGGCTCATTACTGTCAAGAACCCTCAAGAACATTCAGTGAATATTTGCTTATCCCCGGTTACACAGGTCCCGATTGTATCCCTGCAAATGTTGACCTCAGTACACCTCTTTGCAAATACAGAAAAGGTGAAGAAGCACCCATTACCCTCAACATTCCCCTTGTTTCCGCAATTATGCAGTCCGTTTCCAACGACACACTTGCAATTGCACTTGCTAAGGAAGGCGGTATGTCATTCATTTACGGCTCACAGTCCATTGAAGATGAAGCCGCAATGGTTGCGCGAGTAAAAAGCTACAAGGCAGGTTTCGTTGTAAGTGACGCAAACCTCCGTCCCGACAACACTCTCGCAGATGTTGTTGAACTTCACGATACACTTGGCCACTCAACAATGGCAGTTACAGA
>JAZQZU010000076.1:0-13849 GCA_045634165.1 Acutalibacteraceae bacterium | reverse complement strand
AATAATCTCCCGAATCTTTTGCAAATTCTTTTAAAACAGTATTATTTTCTAAAGGAAAAAAAAACATCACTAGTTTTTCCGTTTCATACAAAAAGTTATGTGATATACAATATAAATTCATCTTATATACATATTATATTCTGTTTCGTGTTTTACTGTTGTAGCTTCAGCGTGACCGCTGTATATTTTAACGTCCTCGGGAAGCTTTTTTATTTTTTGTAAGGTGTTTAAAAGTACCGTCATACTACCGCCATTAAAGTCCGTGCGACCTATACTGCCTTTAAAGAGTGTATCACCTGTAAAAATCGCCTTTTGCTCTTTACTGTAATACATAACACCGCCCTCGGTATGACCGGGTGCGCTTATAACATCAAAGGTAATATTCCCTATATTGACTTTATCGCCACCATTTAAAACCCTATCAGCAACTGTGGGGTAAAAAGGTGCACCAAAAAATGATGCAAGACTTACGGCACTGTCGCTGAGTGCCACACAGTCTTTTTCCCCGATTAAGATTTCACTTTCGGGGAAATTTTCTTTTAATCTGCTCACACCCTGAATATGGTCAAAATGACCGTGAGTACAAAGAATATATTTTAATTCTTTCATACCCGAGTCATTAATGGCTTTTAAAAGAGAGGGTGTAAAATCACCCGGGTCAATAACTGCACCAATTTTTGTGCTTTCGTCGCAGATTATATAACAATTGGCATTTACGGGACCTATGGGAAGGATCTTAATATACATTTTAAACACTCCAGATATCAGTATCAAAGCATATTGTAACAGGACCGTCATTAACAAGTTCTACTTTCATATCCGCACCGAAAACACCCTTTTCAACACGCTTGACACCATACTCAGAAAGCTTCTGACAGTATAATTCATACAATTCATTAGCGCGTACGGGTTCTTCGCTTGGTGTGAAAGAGGGTCTGTTGCCTTTTTTACAGTCGGCACAAAGGGTAAACTGGGAAATTGCCAGGATATCACCCTCAACGTCAAGTACGGATAAATTCATTTTACCCATATCATCCTCAAAAACACGTAAGGACGCGGTTTTTTTAGCCAATAAATCTGCTTGTTTTTCTGTGTCGCCCTTGGCAACACCTACGAGTATCATATACCCCTTGCCCGAACTGCCCACAACTTTACCGTCAACACTAACGGAGCTTTTTAAAACTCGTTGTATTACTGCTTTCATGAGTTACTGCTCCTTGTTACGTTAATAACACCGTTGATTTTTTTGAGTTTGGATATAACCACGTTGAGGAAATCCGTACTCTTAACGGTAATTGTAAGGTAAACGTAAGCCTTATCATCCTTTAGCTCACGTGTGTTAATAGCGTTAATCATAACTCGCATATCTGCAAGAAGTGTAGCCACATCCGCCATAAGCGCAACTCGGCTTTCGCAAAGAATGGCAAGACCCGCTTTGAATTCCTGCATAGAGTTTCCTGTAAGCCAACGGGCGCTTACCCAACGCTCAGGCTCTTCGCAGGAAACAATATCCTTAGGCACGTTTGAGCAGTCGCGTTTATGAATTGATACACCGTGACCGCGAGTAATGAAACCAATAATTTCATCACCGGGAATAGGTGCACAGCAACGGGAGAGTTTAATAAGACAGTTATCAATACCCTCAACAGTAACACCCTCGCCAACGGCACGTTTGGTTGTTTTAGAAGTATCCTGAACCTTGATTTCCTTGGGTTGATTAAGGGAGGAAATACGGTTATATTCATCTCTTATAAAGGGCATAACCCTAGACAAGAATATACCACCGTAACCGATAGCCGCATAGAAATCGTCAACTGTTGCACAATGTTGTCTTTCCGCAAGGGTTTCAATAAGAGTTTTGTATTCATCGTCAGTAAAACGCATTTTATTACGCTTGATTTCTCTTTCAAGCTCTGTGCGACCTTCGATAATGTTTTCCTCACGGCGTTCCTTTTTGAACCATGCACGAATTTTAGTTCTGGCGCTACTTGTTTTTACTATATTGAGCCAGTCACGACTGGGACCTTTGCCGGGTTGTGACGAGGTGAGAATTTCAACAATATCACCTGTCTGCACCTTGTAGTCAAGAGGTACAATTCTACCGCCAACCTTAGCACCGACCATTTTAGTGCCGACTGCAGAGTGAATTGCATAGGCAAAGTCGATTACCGTAGCACCTGAGGGAAGGTCAATAACGTCACCTTTCGGGGTGAAAACGAAAACTTCTTCGGCTACGAAATCACTCTTGATTGTACGCACAATATCCTTAACGTCGTCCGCTTCCTTCTGTGTTTCAAGAAGTTGACGAATCCACGCAAGTCGTTCTTCAATATTTTGTTTACCCTTAAGACCTAATTTGTATTTCCAATGGGCGGCAATACCGAATTCCGCAGTTTTGTGCATATCCCAGGTACGGATTTGCACTTCGAAGGGAATACCCGCCTTACCGATAACGGTAGTATGGAGTGACTGATACATATTGGGCTTGGGAGTTGAAATATAGTCCTTGAATCTGCCGGGAATGGGCTTGAACATATCGTGAATAATACCCAGACAGTCGTAGCACTCAATAACTGAGTTAACTATAATTCTTACGGCATATATATCATAAATTTCGTCGAAGTTTTTATTCTGCATATACATTTTACGATATATGCCGTGTACACTTTTGATTCGTGCTTCAAGAGCCGCCTCGGGTACTACCTCGTGAACTCTTTCGCCGATTTGTTTTTTTATAGTTTCAAGGAACTCATTGTGGGACTTACCCTGTTTTGAAAGTTCCTCTTCAATTTCACTGTAGCCTATGGGATCAAGGAAACTGATTGCTCTGTCCTCAAGCTCCTCTTTAATGGCTCTGATACCTAAACGGTGAGCAATGGGAGCATAGATTTCAAGAGTTTCAAGAGCTTTATCCCTGCGTTTCTGAGGTGCAACGAAATTAAGGGTTCTGATATTATGCAGACGGTCCGCAAGTTTAATAATAATAACTCTGATGTCCTCACTCATAGCAAGAAGCATTTTTCTTACGTTTTCCGCCTGTTGTTCCTCTTTATCTTTAATATCAAGGGGAACTTTACCTAATTTTGTAAGTCCGTCAACGAGAGCGGCAATTTCAGTTCCGAACTCTTTGCTCACTTCCTCAAGGGTCAAATCAGTATCTTCAACAGTATCGTGAAGCATAGCCGCCGCAACGGACTGATAGTCCATACCGTAATCAAGCACGATTTTTGCAACTGCCACAGGGTGAATAATATAGGGTTCACCTGAACGACGTTTTTGTCCATTATGCCTCTGACTTGCTACTTCAAAGGCTTTTTCTATAACGGCAACCTCTTTTTCGTTAAACTGAGCCGCCGCCTGTTCCCTGATTTCGTTGTACATAAGTTCAACACTCATATTTCCGTCCACAATCTCACCCCTTTCAAAGTGTTTCTCGTACCTTTACGGCACGTCTGAAAATCCCGGAATTATCCAAAGATGTTTTTACGTTTTCGTCGGGTAATATATATTTACCCTCTTTATAAATTATGATACCCAACTCACTGAGTACATCCAGAGCAATTTTACAGCTCATTATTTTATCTTCACTAAGACCAAGTCGGAAACAAAGCATTTCTGCAGAGAATCGCCAACCGTTATTGCCTTTTACATATCTGTAAACATTACCGCAAAAATCTCTGTCCACCGCCATAGTGTTTTTAACGGATAAATCCAACTCATCACCACGACAGAAAGCCTCGTAATTGTTTATTGAATCTATAACCTTTACGTCGTCAAATGCACTCAGACGGATATCCTTAACCTGTATACTTACCTGAGTTTTACCCATATATTCATTGGCAGAAAGTTTAACCGCCAAATCCACCTTATCGTTTACGGCATAGGGAAACTCACCCATTGTAACAGAAAACATAATTGCATTTATACTACAACCGTTTTTGCGCAAGCTAAGACGCAGGTGCTTACCATTACCCACCGCCTGAACAGATACAAGTTCCATATTATAAAGCCCAAAAAGTGGTTGGGGGTTATCCGCACCATAGGGTTCAAGAATTTCCGCAGAAACGAGAATATCCGTATTAATTGATGAGGGATTAAGTTTGCAGTCAATATTAAGAACGGGAACCGCACTTTGAATGGTGTCCGCGTACTCGTTAATCATTTTTCTGAACTCATCAATTTTGTCGTTATTTATACTTAGACCTGCCGCAAGAACGTGACCACCATATTGAGTAAGCATACTCTCGCAATAGTTTAAAGCATCGTAAAGGGAAAAACCCTCGACACTTCTGCCACTACCCTTAGCACCGTTTTCACCTTCGGATATAACAATACAGGGTTTACCATATCTTTCAACAAGGCGGGATGCAACTATGCCAATAACACCCTGATGCCAGTTTTCACCATTTACAACTATAACCTTACTGTATTTTATATGGGGGTTGCTTTCAATAATTTCAATTGCCGCCTCGGTAATTCCGCTTTCAACGCTCTGACGTTGAGTATTTGCATCGGAAATTTCACGTGCGATGTCCTCTGCTTCCGCCTTATCTTCTGCAAGAAGTAATTGCAAGGCTCTGTTTGCACTCTGCATTCTGCCTGCGGCATTAATGCGGGGAGCAAAACGGAAAGCAAGACTACCCGAGTTAATAACACCCGATGGATCGCAAATATCCATAAGTGCTTTAAGACCTGTTCTTAAGGTACCCTCAGTAAGGGCAGCATTCATAAAGGCAATACCACTTCTTACGAGAATTCGGTTTTCACCTTTAAGGGAAACAATATCCGCAACCGTACCCAACGCCACAAGGTCACCATATTCCTGTAAAAGGTCGTAGCCGTCGCTATCATCCAGTGCGCAGATAAATTTAAAAGCTACACCAACACCTGCCCACTCGGTGAACTCACAAAGTGAATCCTCACGGTGGGGGTCAACAACTGCAACTGCCTCGGGCAACACCTCGCCCACCCTGTGGTGGTCAGTTACTACAACGTCTATCCCCAAGGTACTTGCATATTCAATTTCATCAATGGCACTTATGCCGTTATCAACAGTTATGATAAGGCTCGTACCACGCTCTTTGAGAGTGTCAATAGCACAGTTATTCATACCGTACCCTTCGCCCTCACGGTCAGGTATGTAGCAATCTACATTAGCACCCCGTGAAACAAGGTAGGAATACAAAAGCGCAGTCGATGTAACACCATCCGCATCGTAATCACCGAAAACGGTTATTCTTTCGCCGTTTTCAATTGCCAGAGATACTCTGTCAACAGCCTTTGCCATATCGGGAAGGGTAAAGGGGTCAATTAAATCTGTGTCGTATAAAAAACTCTCAACTTCAAATTCGTCCGTCATTCCTCTGGCGCACAGAAGAAACGCTGCAAAAGGCTCAATACCGCAGTTTTCCGCAATATCAGCAGCAAGGTCTCTGTCGCAAGGAGAAACGACCCATTTCTTTCGACTCAAAAATATCACCCGATTGAATTTTTACATTTTATTATAGCATTATATAGCAAGGTTTTCAACGAAAAATGCAAAAAAACGCCCACTTAGGGAGTGTAAATTAGGGATTTAATAGCCTTAAATCATTAACTTTGACGCATAGCTTTGTTAAAATGCGAGGGAACCCGTCAGGGTGCCCTCGCATTTGTGTCTCGCTCTGCATCCAAATTTTAAAAATTTAAGGTACTACGCAGTTTAAATTCAGATAGTTTTCGTTCAGACGAAATGACAAAAGCATCGTAAGGCTGGCGCCTACGATACTTTTTCATAAAATATTAACGGAAAATAGCAAATTTAAACCTAATAAATCCCTTATTTACGATCCCTTTTGGGCGGTTTTTCTTATGATTTAAGGAACTTTTCAACTACGGGTAAAATGAGGAAATCGGTCTTTCTGAATGCGGTGCTGTGACCTCCGTTGAGGACTATTACTTCCTCTGCACCCTTAACGGCTTTGGTTATCTTTCTTGAGTGACGGCGTTTTATCATATCAAACTCGCCAAATACGTTTAAGAATGGTATTTTTAAAACAGAAAGTTTCTTATACGTGAGTTTGGGTTGACCTACCATCATACCCTCAATTTCTCTTCGTCTTATCCACTCGGGGTCTTTCGTAAGGGCGGCTTTTATCGCATAAATGCGGTGGTCCTTAATAATACCCAACTGGTCCCCTGTCTTTGTTCCCCTTGTGTTAAGGTTTGAGCCAAAAACCGCAAGACGAGAAACGTAATCCTGATATTTTACACTGAAGCACATACCAAGGTTACCCCCGTCGGAAAAACCACAAATGTTGGTTTTCTTTACTCCAAGATGGTCGAGCAATGCCTTTAAGTCATCGCAGAATAAATCAAAGGTAAGCTTTTTGTCACCCAAGGGAGTTTTACCTGTGCCACGGGTTGAGAAGCGGATTATTCTGTAATCCTTTGATAAGGGCACGTATAAATCACCCTCAAAGCAACGGTAGTCACCACCATTGCCGTTGAGCATAACAAGGTTTTCTCCTTCGGGATTTCCACTTACGTGGTACTCAAAATCGAGTCCGTCATGACTAAAAAATGAATGTTCAATTACATTTACTTGTTTTTCCATTTTACACCTCTATAATATTTTCGGGCACTTCATTCATACACAAAATTTCATATTTACCGCTTTCAAGCTTCTGACGGCTGAAACGGGTCTTTTCAAAAATAAATCCCGCGGGAAGAATAATCTGACCGTAAATATCCTGTGGTTTTTCTATTTCAAGGGTAATTATATTACCACTCTTTTTCCACGAAACATCCACTCTGCCCTCGGTACTGTCATAAAATGCGGTAACGTCAGTAAGGGGAGCAATGAAACAGGGTTCAATATTAATTTCCTTACAGTCATCCCTGTAGGGGTTAACGTTTACACCTGCAAAATAACGCATAAACACCGCGGAAACATCCGAATAGTTGTGGTGATTAAGTGAATCAGGGAATTCGTTTTCAGGATGGAAATTTTCGGGCAACGCGGTGTAGCCACGTTTTACCCAGTTACCATATGAGGGATAATCGGGTCTTGCAATCATTTTATAAGCAAGGTCCGCTCTACCGTAATCGCAAAGGACTCTGAAAATGGGCCTTACACCTATAAATCCAAAGTCAACGTGGTCATCATCGTCGGCGATTATTCCAACGAGCCTTTTAAAAGCCTCCTGCTTTTCGCTTTCGTCAAAGACATTGTAATATATTGCCATGGACTGTGACGTCTGGCATCTGCCTACGGCAGTCATTGTTTTAAAATCAATAAGGTATTTCCTTACCGCATTCCTTAACTCGTCATAAAGTTTTTTGCAAAACTCTTTCTGAAGGGTCTTACCCATAACGTCAAACATATATACGCATTTATCCAGATAATCCATACCCATTACGGTACAGGTGAACTCCAGAGGTGCTTTCATAACCGTTACGGGACACCAGTCACCAAGACCGAATTCTATAGTACCCCTTTTATTGCGTTTTCTCGCAAGGAAATCTGCGTAACGCATAAGAGCATGAGCACTTTCCTCCATTATGGTTTTATCTCCACGATAAAGGTATTCATAGTAGGGAATGTAGGCTAAAACACAGTCCCATGCCGTGCCGGAACCTCTGCCGTAACCCCATTTATCCGTGGGTACAATACCGGGAATCATACCGTTATCGTCCTGTGCTTTTACAATATTACGCATCCATTCCCTATAGCTTTTTTCGGGAGTAAGATTCATAACCGTCTGTTCACAGGAGATTGCCGCATCCCCTGTCCAACCGTTCTTTTCCCTTTGGGGACAATCGGTTGGGAAATAGTAGAAATTGGAAAGGGTAGAGTTACGTGCCATTGCCTGTAACCTGTTTAAAGTGGTGTCGGAGCAACGGAAGTTTCCGCGCTCTTTGATATCGGAACTGTAAACGGTAAAGGTGAGTAAATCCTCCGTAGCCTGTTCGTCGGTTATACCGTATACAACGCAGTATCTTGCACCGTGATATGTAAACTGAGGAACGAAAATTTCTTCCTCGTTACTCTTAAGAACATAAATATCCCTTTGGGAATAACCGTCGGGGTAAAAATGCACGTTACTGATATCAGGATTACCATTTTCGTCAAGATATTCACCAAACTGCAAATCTATTTTCTGTCCGCGAAAGCCTTTGATTTTAAGTTTTTCAATACCCGCGGTAGTAATACCGAAATCATAGAGCCAACCCTCACGCTCCCTTGTGGGAAAATCGCAACAATCCTTGCAAACGTTTTCATTCGCTCTGAATGGTATGGTCTTACACTTATATATTTTCACAGGCTTTAACTCTCTTACGGGGAGTATGGGGTCTGCCTCACAAAGGCGTTTTTCACCTCTGGGGGTAGTAGCAATTGTAGCGGCATTCCAATCTGAATCCTGATAATCCACTTCCGCCCAGTTTTCGATTTCGTTTCTCGCATCGTAAAAACAACCTGCTCGTAAATCGTCAAACAAAATTCCCGAAGGTGTGGTTTTAACTTTTTCATCCGCTTCAAAATGATATTCCTGCTTTGCAATATCCGTAACATCAATACTGAAAGCAACTGAGGGTGCTCCGCGGAAATCCGCTTTGTCAAAATCCCATATTTCCCCACCGGGTGCATTCTGCATACCATTGCCTAGTACTATACCAAGAACATTTTTTCCCGCTTTTAAAAATGGCGTTATGTCGTATTCGTCGTAGTAAATTATGTGGTCAGGGTTTGAAATATAGGGGGCAAGAATACCCTTTGTAATTTTCTTGCCATTAACAAAAACCTCGTAGAAACCTGCGCAACCAATGGTAAGAGTGGCCGTTTGTGCTTCATCCTGAATTACAAAATTTTTTCGGAACAAGGGTGAAGCAACATAATTTTTATATGTTGAATACTCATATCCCGCTGATATAAATTTTTTTGAAAGCATAAAAACACCTCCGTATTTAGTTATATAATACTCCAACTGTGTGGGCTTGTAAATATTTTTTTGGTTGACGGATTAACTACTTTTTAGTAAAATAATTTTTATTAAAATTTAAAGGATTTAAAAATGGAACTTTCAGAATATTTTATTACCCAATGCCGCGCCACAGGCGTTTTTTTACGAGGTACTACACCCAATATTAAGAAACTTGTTTCGGGTAAAAAAGGCAAGGACCACGTGGGCATTGCGGCAACATACACCTTTGACAAATTCAATTTGCGAATAATTTACACAGAGCAAGGCAGAAATGCTTATGCTCAGCAATCAATATGGCTTACGTTCACTCTGGATGATGAGCCCACAATCCCCTTTTCGGTATATGACGTTCTTGCATTTGCAGACCCTAAAAACTTCAATTGCTACACCTACACTTATGTGGATTCAAAGGAGCTTATGCAAAACTGCTTCGGCGAGATAAACGGACTTTTAATTAATCTTATTCCCGAACTTTCACGGTTACTTGAAAATGGTATTGAAAAAAACCGACTTATTACAGTTCAGAAAGAAAGTATAAACCGTTACTTCGGTGATAACGTCCTTGAAAGCAGTGAGATGTTAGGTGCTACAGGGGATAAAATCTTAAATCTTATGCTCAAAAATTACTTTGATGCACAGATTGAATGTGCCGTTGTAGGTTCTCAGTCGCTTTTTTATGAGGGCAAAACCGAAAAGGCTCTCAAGAGACTTAAAAAATCAAAGTTCCGTACCCAATACCACGAAAATCTTATCAAATATCTTGAAAATGGCGGTACACCCATTAAGGAAAGTGAAGTTACAAAAGAAGCATCTATACGAAAAGGCTCAATCCGTCACGACGGCGGTATCAAGGGCGCGCTTAAGTACGGCGCATTTTCTCTTATCTTCACTCTTGCCCTGTCAATTGTTACCATACCCCTTTACTATGGCTTATGTATGTTGATTTTCAAAGATAGTTTTTACATTATGGGGCTTTGGGAAAATATTCTGTTATTCCCCGCTTTTTGTGTGTTACCCGGTTGCGCTCTGGCAATACATTTTATTAAGCGCGACAGAAAACAAAAAAAGAAGGATTCGCAAAAAGTTCATTCACCAAAATTAAACTCCGCAGCACTTATGTTTATAAAATGCTTCACCATTTTAGCAGAATGTGTGCTTATTTTAGGTTTTATAACAAACCTTAATTCCAATACTGTTTTTTATGAAAACTCATTTAAATACACCGAGGAAGATTTCCCCGTTTCACAAAGCGAATGCCAATATGACGTAATTGACTATTTCGCCATAGTGGAAGGCTACAAAATTGACGGTGAATTCCAAAAAGATCCCCACGTAGTTGCGGTTACAAAGAGCGGCACAAAAATCGATTTATATAATTCATCGTATTTTTCAACCGAGAAATTCAAAGAAAAAAGCGAAGATTTCTTAAGTGAAAAAGGCATTGAAATCAAAACCTTAAAAATCATATAAAAATAACCCGAAGAAGATTTTTGGTCCTCTTCGGGTTGTTTTTTATTACAATGTAACTTCGCCACTGAGACGGATATCTCTTGAAGATGATGCAGCGAAAATATTGAATTTGCCGGGTTCAACAACCCATTCATAAGCCTGATTCATAAGCCTGAAAGCCATATAATCAAGGTTAAATTCAACCTCTTTAGCTTCGCCTGATTCTAAGGTAATACGTTTGAAATCCTTAAGAAGTTTAAGGGGTGTAACAACGGAGCTTTCACAGTCCTCAACGTAAATCTGCACAACCTCATCTCCTGTTACGTCACCTATATTTTTAACCTTAAGTTTAACGTTAACGTCGGTGTCACCTTTTTTTGTAATAACAAGGTCGGAATATTCGAATTCAGTATAACTAAGACCGAAGCCGAAGGGGAAAAGTGCATCTCCCTTACCCTCGTAGTATTCGTTACTAGCACCGGGGAGCATTGAATAATAACAGGGTATCATAGTTGACCTTCTGGGAAGTGAGAAAGGAAGTTTACCGCCCGGGTTAACTTTACCTAAAAGCACGTCCACAATAGCCTGAGGTCCTTTTTCACCGCCGAACCAACAGGAAAGCACCGCATCGGAAAGGTCACATTCCTCTTTTATAGCAAGGGGTTTGCCGTGAATCATAACAAATACTATGGGTTTACCTGTTTCAGAAAGTTTCTTAAGAAGTTCACCCTGTCTTCCGCAAAGGGTAAGTTCACATCTGTCCCTACCCTCACCGCTTGAGATTGTGTCGTCACCGCCACAGAAGATAATAAGGTCGCTTTGTTCGGCATATTCAATTGCCTGAGCGATATTTTCTGTCTGCTCCTCTGCCTTAATTCCCATAAGATGATGCTGGTCACCTAAAGCAAACTGGAAATCACCGTCACTTATACCACAACCGTCACTTTGTAAAATTTCGGTTTCGGGCAATTGGGCTTTCAATACGTCGCAGATTGTTTCTAACTTTCTGTCAACGATTTTTGCCGAATAACCACCCAATCTTACTCTGTCGGATGAAGGTCCGATTAATGCGATTTTCTTGTATTTTTCAGTTTTAAGAGGTAAAATCCCGTCATTCTTCAGAAGAATAACTGATTTCTGTGCAATTTCAAGGGCTTTGTCAAGATGCGCCTTGCAATTAACTACATCTTTGTAAGCCTCTTCATCCGTATAGGGGTTTTCAAAAAGTCCCAATTCGAATTTAAGTTTAAGAACTCGGCGACAGGATTCATTGATATTTTCAACATCAATTTTACCCTCGTTCACCAATTCTTCAAGGGAGTCAACCCAGAGTTTATCGGGATATTCGTCACCACCCTGACAATCAAGGCCATTCTTTTTAGAAAGGTAAATTGCATCCTTGGGTGATTTTGCCATTTTGTGAAGGTAGTGAACACGTCTTAAACCACCCCAGTCAGAACGGCAGATACCTTGAAGTCCAAAACGCTCCTTAAGGACTGTTTTGAGATAGTGGTTGGAAGTCATTAAAAGGTCGCCGTCAATGGAGTTATAACTTACCATAACATCCTTTGCTCCGCCCTCTTTGATTGCCGCTTCAAAAACAGGAAGATAGCAACTTTCGATTTCTCTCATACCTGCTCTTGCGGTACCGCAGTTTACACCGCCCTCAGGAATACCGTGAACGCAATAATGTTTGGGTTCGGAAATAACCGAATCCTTTGCAGAAATATCACCATTCTGATGACCTTTGACGATATTTACCGCCATTTTTGTTGAAAGACAAGTGTCCTCACCAAAGGTTTCTTCGGTTCTTCCCCAACGGGGGTCACGGGCAACATCAAGGTTGGGTGCAAGAATTTCAAAAATACCCAAAGACCTTGTTTCTGCGGCTATAACACGACCCGCTTCATAAGCATAACGGGGTTCAAAGGTTGCCGCCCAGGCAGTAGGAATGGGTAAAACAGTTGCTCTTGTACCTGCTATACCGTGAAGTGCCTCACCTGTAAATATAACAGGAATACCTAGTCGGGAATTTTCAATAAAAAACTTTTGTAATTTATTCATTACCGAGGGTACACAGTAGTTATCGTGAAGATAACCGAGACCATCAGGGAAATCCTCACGAAGTTTATCCCAATAATAATCGGTAGTAGTGGTTACTGAGCAATGGTCGTCAGGATGCACTTCAGTTGCATATTGACTACCGAATTTCATATCAAGCTGTGCCGCTTTTTCACGCAAGGTCATACGTGAAAGCAAATCCTCCGCACGTTCCGCAGGCGAATATTCGGGATTTTTATAAATAGGTAAAAGGGACATTTTAAAGCCTCCGAAGGAATTTAATATAATTGCAGTTAGTCGAAACGCTAAAAGCGTTCCGACTAACCATTATCCTTATTATAATTCAAGTAGCTTGGGGTCAATGGGTTCAATAATAAAGGAGTTTGCCCAAACACCGGGTTTTATATAAACTTTTTTATATTCCACACGGTTTTGGGGATTTAATGTTATTACGGGGTCATTACATTTTCTCGACATACCTACCGCACAATGGAAGGTGTATGTACCGTATGGCAAGGGGAAACAAAGTAATTCCTTGTTGCCGATTGCACCGTAATCAACACCGTTAATATATATACCAATACCACCTGCTACACCATAAACCGAACCCTGTCTGTAAAGATACACACAAGCATCGGGACAAAATGCCACAGGTTGTTTACAAGAGGGACAAGGTGCACCATTACCCGGCAAATTACTTACCTTGCCGCAATTTGGACACTTAACTCTAAAATTAGGTTTCATAATGATTACCTCTTTCTCTTTTTTATATTGGTATTTTTATTCTTCAACTACACTTTCTTTATATTTTGCTACGGCTTCATCATAGGCCTTCATTGTTTCTTCGGTGGGTATGTACTCTGCCCTTTCGGTGTTTGCAATTGTGGGCGGATTACCCTCGGAATCATAACAGGGTGTAAGGAAATCGTTTTCGTAAAGAAGTCTGTCTTCTTCTTTGCGGAAATCCGGGATATCATAGGGTTTGCCGTATTCAAGAGCACTTCTGTGACCTAAAATGGCAACGGATGCCATTGTAGTTGCGAAATATTCGTCAAATATGGGCTTTCTGTTTTCGCGAATCGCATTGAAAAATTCTCTTACTATAAAGAAGTCGCCACCGCCGTGACCTGCTTTTTCTGCCGCTTCTTTTGCGTCGGGCTCAAAGTCTGCTTCGTAAGAGCTTACTCTTTCCATTCCTTCGGGAGTATGCTCTGCATTGAAGGAAAGAAGAACTTTGCCGTCTTCTGCACGAAGATTTTCAATCTGACCAAGTTCACCACATACACGGTATGTATTTGCGTGACCGCCAAAATGTGACCAGCCTGTTACACGGAAAACAGAATCGACGTCGTTAAGACAGGTTACAACTGCACTTC
>JAZQZU010000075.1:0-19971 GCA_045634165.1 Acutalibacteraceae bacterium | reverse complement strand
AGATGGGTATTCCCATCCCCTGTTAATGAAGATATGCCGAGGAATCCGCAGACGGTTTATAAACGGATGCAACAGATACTTGAAAGAGCAGGTTGCAAGAAGGTCAGGTTCCACGATTTGCGACATACATTCGCCACAACTGCACTTGCAAACGGAATGGATGTTAAAACACTTTCAACTATGATAGGTCATGTTTCGGCACAGACTACTCTTGACATATACTCTCACAGTACCGAGGAAATGAAAAGGAATGCTGCCAAGAAAATTGAACGGACTATCGGCAGAAATGAGAACATTAAGGAAGAAGACGAGGAAACACCCGACCAGGCTCCTAAAAAGCCTGAAATGGCGAAATTTGAGCCAACCAAGGGCAAATATAGGAAGCCCGGAACAGGTTGCATAACAAAAATCAACGATAACCTTTATGAAGGGCGATATTCACCAAGACTGCCAAACGGAAAACGGCTTTCAAGAAACATTTACGCCAAAACAAGAGAAGAATGTGAAACACTCCTCGCAGAGCTTATAAAGGAAATGAAAGCCGAAATCCAGGCAGAGAAAGAGCGACTGAAACAAGAGCAGAGCATGTAAAAATTTTTACTGCATAATACAAAGAAAGGGAGCTGACTAAAAAAGTCAGCTCCTGTAGTTTTTAGTTCGACAAATTGGAATTTGTCAGGATATTAATTCTTGGCTATATTCAAAAACTTTTCTATCTTCTCCGCATCCTTATATCCGAGCTGATACAATTTGTTTAACCCGATTTTGTTTCTTGTTGCTGTTTTAATTCCGAAACAATCTTTAGGATAAAGTATCAGCACTTTGCCTTGTTCTTCAAGTTCAAGAATTTCATTTATCCTATTATGATATAATGTGTGTGACATTGTTATAGCCTTTGCGATTTGCGGATATTTAAAAAGTAATGGATTAACAAGCCATTTAGGAAAAGCAGATTTCTTATAGCTAACGGGAAGTGTCAAACAAATAATCAGCTTGTCACAACCATCTTCAAAAGCTTTTTTATATGGAATCGGGTCAGAGATACCGCCGTCGAAATATCTTCTGTTCTTAAATAAAACAGGTTGACGGGTAACTATAGGTAATGCACAGCTTGCCTTTAACAAAGTAAAATCGTCATAGGCGAAATCGTTTTTATAAAAAAATTTTTGTTCAGCGGTCTGTGCATCAGTTACCGCAACAACAAACTTTTTTTTTGATTTTGTAATAGCATCAAAATTCAACGGATTTTTGCCGTAACTGTTTGTTATATCGGAATAAATATAATCAAGGTTGATATACATTCCCTTGCAGAAATAATTACCTATACCCATATAATGTCTTTCAAATGAATATTCCTCATAAAAGCTTTTTAATCTTCCACGCTGACCTGCTATGTATGTTATTAGATTTGCACTACCCGCAGAAACGCCCAAACAATATTCAATATCAATAGAATTATCGAGGAGAAAATCAATAATACCGCTTACATAGTTTCCTCTTAAACCGCCGCCGATATCCATAATCCCAACCATAATACACCACCACAAATTCTTTTTTCTATCTGTTTACAAATTCTTATTTGTCGAGTTGATTATATCACCAATCAACAGCTAAAGCAATAAAAGAAAAGAACAGATAACTGATGCTATCTGTTCTTTCTTGGTCGGAGTGAGGTGATTCGAACACCCGACTTCTTCGTCCCGAACGAAGCGCTCTACCAAACTGAGCCACACCCCGAAGTGTAAAATATTTAGTTTTTGATGAATTTCTGTTTGTGGGATGTTATGTGGTCATTTCTCTTTTTTGAGTAATTTTTCAAAAAATCTGAAATGATGTAATCCCAAGTGTATCAAGGCTTATGGCGGTTTTTGTTTTTTACTCGAACCGTCAGGACTGCGTTTTCCCGAACGTAGCGCTCTACCAAATTGAGCCACATCTCGATATTATTTAGGGGAAACGTCCCCAAATTGAGCCACATCTCGAAATTGTTCAGTTATTTGATTTAATGCACCAAGAATTATACTCTATACCTAAAATAAAATCAAGTGTTTTTTTCAAATAAAGCACCATTTATTACACTGTCGTGTGTAACTCAACGCGAAGCCTATCATCCCTGTTTGCTTTAGCAAATAGGGATGATAAACTGTCGCATTGCAACAACTTATTTTCAATCGGCGCTTTGCGCCCCTCAACTTGCCACTTGCAACTTTTCTAATCGGCACGAAGTGCCCCTTAATTCCTAATTCCCCTATTGTGCTTTTTCTAAATGAGTGGTATAATCCCTACGGTTCGATTTTTAATGAAAGTGAGTTCAGGAATGAAGAAATTCAACGCTTTAGCGCTACTTCCCATCGGGGTATTTGTTGTTTTTTATTTATCTTTGGGAATTGTTTTTGAATATATTATGAAAATCCCGATGGGCTTTTATAACGTGCCCGTTGTGGTTGCTTTTCTTGTGGCACTGCTTGTAGCGATACTCCAGACCAAGGGGGTTGCCCTTGACAAAAAGTTCGAGATAATGGGTAAGGGAATCGGTGATAAAAACATTATCACAATGCTTATAATCTTTATGCTTGCGGGTATTTTTGTAGGTGTTGTGGGCAGAGACTCTGCCGAGAGTGTAGCCTATTTTATGCTTTCAATCACACCGCCCCAACTTACGGTTGTTGTTCTCTTTCTTATCAGCTGCTTTGTTTCTACGGCTATGGGTACTTCCGTGGGAACTATTACCCTTATTACCCCTATTGCCGTTGCAATTTCCGAAGGCTCGGGGTTCTCACTTCCCCTTTGCGTTGGTACTATAGTGGGCGGTGCTATGTTTGGTGATAACCTTTCCTTTATTTCCGACACCACCATTGCCGCCTGCAACGGTCAGGGTTGCCCTATGAAGGACAAATTCCGCACAAACTTTATAATCGTTGTTCCTGCCGCAATAGTAACTCTCGCTCTTATTCTTGTCCTGTCATTCAAAGCGGACGTTACAGAATTTGTAAACAAAGACTACCATTTGCTTCAGATTATCCCATACGTTCTTGTGCTTATAAGTGGAATTATCGGTATTAACGTATTTGTCACACTTCTTATAGGCATTGTTTCGGGTAGCGCTGTAATGCTCATTTCGGGTGGCATTACCTTCCCCGATTTACTCTCCAATATGGGTACTGGTGCCGCAGGTATGTTTGAAACATCAATGGTTGCAATTCTTGTAGCCGCCCTTTGTGCTCTTATTAAATACAATGGCGGTTTTGACGCACTCCTTAGGGGTATACGTCGCATTTTCAAGGGCAAAAAGAGTGGTCAGCTTGGTATCGGTCTTTTGGTGGGGCTTATGGATATTGCCACGGCAAATAACACCGTTGCCATTGTTATGGCGAACCCCATAGCAAGTGAAATGGCGAAGGATTTTGATATTTCACCCCGAAAAACCGCCTCAATTTTAGACACCTTCTCCTGTATTTTCCAAGGCATACTCCCCTACGGCGCACAGATACTCGTAGCACTTTCCGTTGTGCATACTTTAGGTTATGAATTAAGCGCATTTGGTATTATCTCGCACCTTTTCTATCCAATGATACTTCTTCTAAGTTCTCTTTTATTTATATTCGTAATTCCCGAGAGGAAGAAAAATTTCTGATAGGCTCCGCTTTACAATAATTGAAGACTAACCGCAAGAGAACTACCCACCACCAAAAGCGTTGCTTTTGGTCCCCATCCCTATTTGCTAAAGCAAACAGGGATGATAAGCTATCGCATAACAACAACTTTATCTACAATCGGCATTAGCCCCTCAACTTGCAACTTGCCACTTTTCCAATCGGCACGAAGTGCCCCGAAACTCCTCACTCCTCACTCCTAACTAAAAAGAGTCGGTCATTTGACCGACTCTTTCGTTGTTATTATCTTAAACCGCTATATACAATTTCTCTTAAGCGCTCGTTTTCTTCCGCAAGATTTTGGGCATCAATGTATGTGGGCTCGTGGAATGTAATATCAATGGATTTTTTAAAGGGTCTGTAACAACCATTGATACTGAAGGGCACCACAATGGAGTTTGTGTCACTTGCCATTTTTACCGCACCGAATTTAAAGGGCAACAGACGTTCTTCGGTCTTATTAACCCTACCCTCGGGAAAAAGTCCCACGGCACAACCGTGATTAAGATACTTAATCGCGTCATCAAGTGCCGCTTTATCTTTTCTTTCTCTATGTACGGGTATAATACCGGCAGTATTAAAAAACCAATTGGTAATAGGGTGTTTAAAAAGCTCCGCCTTTGCTAAAAAGTGAACGCAACGCTTGGTTGAAGCAACAACCATAAAGCAATCCAGAAACTTTATATGGTTACCCGCCAACACAAAAGCACCATCTTTCGGGATATTCTCCTTGCCGTAAAACTTAGGTCTGAATATCAGGCGAAATACCCCTATTACCCCGGGGTAAAGAAAACGATATAGCAAAGGCTCTTTGTTAATTTTCTCTTTTTTCATAAATGAACCACCAATGTTAAAACACTCCGCTGAAAGTGGAGTGTTTTATAAATTATTTTAGCAGAATTTTGCCTTTGCCTCGGTAATCATATCGTTTACCTTCGCGGCAAGGGGTTTGCTTTCTTCTTTAAGCTGTGCAAGGGGTTTTCTTGCGTCACCGATGTCAATACCCTGAAGTCTGAGCACCTCTTTTGCGGCGGCGTACATATTACATTTACAAGCACACATTGCGTAAATAATCTCGTTAACCGCATACTGAATCTCACGAGCTTCATCAAGTTTACCCTCTTTAATAAGTGCATCCATTTTAAGGAAAAGCTCGGGCATAACGCCGTATGTACCACCAATACCGCCTTCGGCACCAATAGCGCGACCTGCAACAAACTGTTCATCAGGACCGTTGAAAACAACTACGTCTTTGCCACCCTCGGCTTTGAACATCTGAATATCCTGTGTGGGCATTGAGGAGTTCTTAACACCGATTACATTGGGGTTTTTGAGCATTTCTTTTAAAAGGCTCATTGTAAGTGAAACCCCTGCAAGCTGAGGAATGTTATAAATAACAAAATCTGTGTTAGGAGCGGCGGATGAAATATCATTCCAGTACTGTGCAATTGATTCCTCGGGAAGTTTGAAGTAAATGGGCGGAATTGAAGCAATTGCATCTACACCGAGGCTTTCGGCGTGAGCGGCAAGCTCCATTGAATCCGCAGTATTGTTACAGGCAACGTGGGCGATAATTGTGAGTTTGCCCTTAGCAACCTCCATAACGGATTCGAGGATAAGTTTTCTTTCCTCTTTGCTTTGGTAAATACATTCACCGGATGATCCGCACACGTAAAGTCCCTTTACCCCTTTGTCCATAAGGAATTTTGTAAAAGCCTTTGTTCTTTCGGGAGAAACATTACCCTCGTCATCATAACACGCATAAAATGCAGGAATTATACCATGATATTTTGTAAGGTCTTTCATTATTCGAAGTTCCTTTCTTTTTTTATTCAAATAGATATTAACATATTATTGAGTGTATGTCCATTATGATTTTTTATGATTTTTAGGACTGTCGCTTTCCTGTAAAATCTTTTTGGCTTCTTCACGAGCATTAGTTTTGCCGTGGGGCTTGATATCCCCTGCCTTAGTAAGTGCAACCTTGGTGAAATACGGACCTGCAAGTTCGTAAATAAGCACCGAGAAAAGTGTGATACTCTGCACAAGTACACCTATTCCGTCACCTAATTCAAGGGCTTGACTCGCCATACCGAGAGCAACACCCGCCTGAGGGAAAAGAGTGATACCAAGGTATTTAACAATATTATCGTCACATTTTGTAAGCTTGGCACTGGTACGTGCACCAAAGTATTTACCAAGACAACGGAAGATAATATACGCAAGACCGATTACAATATAAACCCAGTTTTTAAATACTGATAAATCAAGCTCTGCACCGCTTATTACGAAGAAAAGAACTAAAAGCGGAACTGTCCAACGGTCGGCTCTTTCCATAAGTTCTTCTGAGAAATCACAGATATTGCAGAAGATTGTACCAAGCATCATACAAGCCAAAAGACTTGAGAATGCTATATGAACATTGCCGATTTCAAATTTAAGAGAGGATATTGCAACGGTGAGCATTACAAAGGTTACAGAAATTGCCATACGCTTTGAACGTGAATGGAAGAACTTTTCGCAGAAGGTGAAAAGGAAACCCATAACAGCACCAAGGGCGATTGACAAAACGACCTCTAAAAGGGGGTTAATAATCATTGAAACCCCGTCAATTGTGCCTGTGTTTACCGCGCCTGCAACACCGAAGGAAATTGCAAAAATCACAAGACCCACTGCATCATCAAGAGCAACAACAGGTAAAAGGATGTCAGTAACAGGACCCTTTGCCTTATACTGTCTTACAACCATAAGGGTTGCGGCAGGGGCAGTAGCGGTAGCAACCGCACCAAGAATTATTGCCGCAGGTAAGGGTAAATAACCCTCAGGCAAAATGAATGAAAGGGCAATTAGTGCCACATCTACAACAACCGTTGTAACAAGTGCCTGAGCAATACCGATTACAGTAGCCTGTTTACCAATCTTTTTAAGCTGAGCAAGGCGGAATTCGTTACCGATAGCAAAGGCAATAAAACCCAAGGCTAAATCGCACAATATTGAATAACTTTCGGGTGAGTTGGTTTCAGCACTGAAGCCTAAGCCAAGCTTACCAAGACAGAAGGGACCTATAATTACACCTGCCACAAGGTAGGCGGTAACTGCGGGAAGCCCCATTTTTTTTGCTAGTCGTGAAAGTAAAAGACCCGATAACAATGCAATTGCGAGGGTTAAAAGTATTGTAGCTGTAGTACCCATAAGATTACTTCTTTCTTTGTATATATTGTATAAACATTTGTAAAAGCCATTGTTATTTTAGCACGAAGAAAAATATTGTCAATAGAAAATCTGCGGGTTCATTATGTTGAATAAAATAATATTATCTGTTACAATGGATACAGAAAACCAAGGGGTGATATTATGGATAATAAACAATGGTTCAAAGAGGCTCAGTTTGGTATGATGGCTCATTGGGGACTTTATTCCCTTTTGGGCGGTGAGTACAGAGGTAGACGCGTTCTCGACTACGCAGAATGGATACAAAGCAATATGCCCATACCCAATAGTGAGTACGAGCAATTGGCAAAGATTTTTAATCCCATATATTTCAATGCGGATGAGTGGATTAAACTCGCCAAGGACTGCGGAATGAAATATTTTGTGTTCACGTCCAAGCATCATGACGGCTTTGCTATGTTCAAATCCTACGCGGATAAATATAACGTTGTGGACTACTCCCCTTTCGGTCGTGACGTAGTAGGTGAACTTGCGGAGAGTTGCTATAAGCACGGCTTAAAATTCGGTCTTTACTATTCACAGGAGCTTGACTGGCACCATCCCCACGGTGGCGGTTACGATAATTTTGCAGGTTGTTCGGGAACTTCTTGGGATAATAACTGGGACTTCCCCGACCGTGATAAAAAGGATTTCTCCATCTGCTTTGAGGAAAAGATTAAACCACAGGTAAAAGAAATTCTCACAAATTACGGTGATTTGTGCCTTATGTGGTTTGACGTTCCTCACACTATTACCAAGGAGCAAAGCCTTGAGCTCAACGCCCTTGTTAAAGAGTACCAGCCCAATTGCCTTATAAACTCCCGAATAGGCAATGGTGCTTACGACTATGTCTCCCTCGGTGACAACGAATATCCCACAGAATTCAAAATGGAAGAAAACTCCGACCCCAACAGTCTTGATGGCTTCAAACACTCCCCCTACGGTCTTTACGAAACCGCAGGAACACTAAATTCATCCTGGGGTTATAAATACTACGACCAGAACTGGATTACCCCCGAGGAAATAGTAGAAAGAAGAAAAAAACTCAACTCCCTGGGTATAAATTATCTATTAAACATCGGTCCTGATGGGTTAGGCAGAATCCCCTCATTCTCAGTCGAAGCCCTAGAAAAAGCGGCGGAGATTTATAATTTATAATGCCGCACGCAGTGCCCGAAACTCCGCACTCCGCACTCCGCACTCCTCACTAAAAAAAGCTCCTTGCCGTAGCAAGGAGCTTTTTCTTTTTAACTCGCTGAGTAGTAAACACTACCGTCTTTCATATCAATTCCCTTTAACTGCATAAGCTCTGTTACCGTAACAATCTGATAACCCTCTTTTACAAGCCAGGGAACAATTGTTTTAGTTGCCTCTGCCGTTGAGGAGTAAAGGTCATGCATAAGTATAATTGACCCGTCGCGGGTGTTATTTTTAACCGATGAAATAACGGATTTTGCGTTTCTGTTTTTCCAGTCGAGGGTATCAACCGACCATTGAATAAGTGGTGCATTAACTGCACTTTTCACCCTACTGTTAAAGGAACCGCCCGGAGCACGTACAATTTCGGGAGCTTTACCCGTAATGTTTTTAACAACACTGTTTGTCTTTGCAATTTCCGAAGCAATCTGTTTATCCGTAGCAGATGTGAGAATTTTGTGATTATAAGTGTGGTTACCTATCTGACAACCCATTTTACTTGCACGTTTAACGCAGTCGGAATAATCTGACGCTCTTGACCCTACCAAAAAGAAGGTAGCTCTTGCATCGTATTTTTCCAGCACGTCAAGAATATCGTGTGTAACTGTTGGGTGGGGTCCGTCATCATAAGTAAGTGCCACTGCAGGTTTCTTGGGGTCGATACCGTAAATTGAAACAGTATCCGAAATCCTGTTTGTACCCTTAACCCTTACTCTGTAATAGTTAACCTGACCGTACTTTGCCTTAGAGTCCGTATATGTAACTTTACCAAGCCCGTCCAACGAAGCTATTTGTGTCCAGGTCATATTACTTTCGGTTTTACGGTCGATATAATAACCGGTACCTGCATTTGCCCTGTTCCATTCAAGCTTCAGACCCTTTGGTGAAAGCTTTAATGTAACCTTGGGTGCAACACTGAACTTAGTTGAAACACCTTTGTTGTAACTGCCGTATATACCCGAATAAACCTGACGGACTGTATAGGTGTAGTTACCACCCGCTTTTACCTGCTTGTCCGCATAAGTATTTTTACCTGCTTTGACGGTAGCGACATAGGTCCAATCCGTAGCCTTCTCCGTTTTTTTGTAAATTCTGTAGGAAGTAGCCATTGGCATACTGTTCCACTTAACAGTAATTGCCTTACCGCCACAGTAAAGCTTAACTTCGGGCATTTTAAGAACCATTATGGGTGCACCGTCAGAGTATGGACTAAGTCCGCCCTTCTGCCCCACTGCCCTTACGGTGTAGTAATACTGAACACCGTCGCCTACGTCAGCATCCGAAAAGCTTGTAGAACGGCATTCACCTACAAAAGTCCAATTAATTTCGCCGGCAATCTTTTTATAAACCCTGTATTGGGTTGCTTTGCCAACGGGATTCCAGGTAATTTTAACACAATCATTAACGTTTGAAATGGATTTTATGGTAGGCGCAGCAACGTAGTTTGTTGAAACACCGTAGCTGTCAAAACCACTGTAAATATTTTTACTTAATGCCTTTACCGTGTATGTATAAACGTTGCCGTTTGATACACTATAGTCCGTATAGCCTATAATATTACTATTGAAGGTACCAAGATACGTCCATTTACTGCCGTTGGTCTTTCTGTAAAGAAGATAACTGTCCGCCTTGGGAACTTTACCCCAGGTAACAGAAACTGAGCCTTGGTTATTTACCACTTTGATATTTTCAGGTGCAGGTACGTAGGTGCTTGATTTTTCGTACACAAACGCACTTTTATAACTTCCGATACTGGCTGTTACTGAATATTTATACTTTTCACCACTAACGGCGGTTGTATCCGTATATTCACAAGGGTTGTCGGGCTTCAGTTCTGTAACGAGTGAGGTTACTCCCTCGTGTTCTCTGTAAACCGAGTATTTTTCTACTCCCTCAATCTTCTTCCAGGCTAAGTCTATACCCCCAACACCATTTTTAACCGAAAGAATTTCAGGTGTCTCAATACGCATCAGGGAGACATTACGGGTTTGAAAGGTTTCGCCCTCTTTATCAAAAGCACACACACTGTATTGATACAAATTACCATTCTTGGCACTTTTGTCCATAAAGGCAGTTTTCCTGAGTTTCGTTACAGTTGCAATGGTCTTTTTTTCAGAATTATCCCAACGGTAAACATAATAACCGTCAGCATCGGGGTGAAAAGCCCAATCCACGTAAACACCGTCAGTTTCATTGTTCACGGATATACTGCTTTCGAAATTAATATTTCTCGCGCCGAAAACACTTATACCCGCAATTCCTGCAACCAACACAACCGCAAAGGCAAGTACAGAACATAAAATTCTTCTTTTTTTCACACTCTCACCTCTGACTTGTTTCTACCCAATAATCTTATCACAATTTGTCGCATTTTGCAATTTAAAAAGGCGTATATTTATAAATCTTTTAATATTGTTTTATATTTATAATATTGCTTTACTGCATTTTTTGATATATAATATTTAGTGAACTTTTTTAGGAGGCGAATGTGTTTTGAACATAATCGTTGTTGGTATAGGTAAAGTCGGCTACACCGTTGCGGAACAGCTCTCTCAGGAAATGCACGATGTAACTATAATAGACACCAATGAAGATGTTATTAACGACACCTTACAGGATATTGACGTTATCGGTGTTATAGGTAACGGCGCAACGGCAAAAACTCTTACGGATGCAGGTATCAGTGATTGCGATTTGCTTATTGCCCTTACAGGTAGTGATGAGCTTAATATTCTTTCCTGTCTTCTTGCAAAGCAACTAGGTGCAGGTAATACCATTGCTCGTGTACGCAACCCTGAATACAGTAACGACCTTAACCTTATCAAGGACAGTCTCGGCCTTACTTTTGCGGTCAACCCCGAAAAAGAAGCCGCCGCAGAAATGCAACGAATCTTAAAATTCCCCACCGCACGTAACGTGGATATTTTCGGGCAGGGCAAGGTTGACCTTTTAAGCTTTAATGTTAACCGAAGCTGTAATCTTTGCGACAAATCCGTTAAAGATGCCTTTGCAAGAGTAAAAACAAAAGCCCTTATCTGTGCCGTTGAGCGTGGCAACGACGTTTTCATTCCCACAGGTGATTTTGTTATCAAAGAGCACGACACCATAGCGGTACTCACACCCGAAAAAACTGCGCCCGATTTATTCAAGCAAATCGGTTTCAAAACACAGAACGTAAAGGACATTATGATAATTGGTGGCGGTAAAATTGCCGTATACCTTGCTAAAAGTCTCAAGCACCTTAACGTAAGTGCCACTATCGTCGAAAAAGACCTTGACACCGCTCTTAGATTAAGCTACAACCTACCCCACATCAACGTAGTACACGGCGACGGCACAAACCGTTCCTTACTTCTTGAAGAAGGTCTTAAAACTGCCGATGCTTTTCTTTGCCTTACAGGTATTGATGAAGAAAACATCGTCCTTTCCCTTTTCGCAAAAAGCGTTAACCCAAAAATAAAAACAATAACCAAGGTAAACCACACCCTTTTCAGGGAGGTTATCAAAACCCTTGATATCGACAGCGTTGTTTACCCCAAATTCACAACGTCAAGTATTATTTTAAGGCACGTCCGTGCAAAAACTTCACGCCACGGTGAAAATGAAGTGCAGAAAGTTTCCCGTTTCATCAACAACAAAGTTGAAGCGGTTGAGTTCACAGTAAGCGAAGATAGTGAACTTATAAATAAACAGTTACAGGAGCTTAGTTTACGCCCCAATATTCTCCTTGGTTCAATTACCCGCGGAAATGAGGTTATCATTCCTCGGGGCTCCGATGTACTTTTACCCGGTGACTCGGTAGTTATTGTAACTTCTACGGAGCGTTTACTGTCCCTTGACGACATTCTTGAGCCATAACAGAGGTAAAATAGGATTATGAATAAACGAATGATAGCCTATGTTTCAGGCTTGTTGTTACTGTGCGAAGCAGGTTTACTTTTATTTCCAATAGCAGTAAGTTTAATTTATCAGGAACAAACTTTTTTTAGTTTTCTGATAACCGCAGGCATACTTGTGGCGGTTGGTGTTTTGCTTGTGCTTTTCAGACCCACGGATAAAACCATTTTCGCAAGGGATGGTCTTACCATTGTTTCGTTGGGTTGGATTTTATTAAGTCTTTTCGGAGCACTCCCCTTCTTTATAAGTGGTGAAATCCCCAATTATCTTGACGCACTTTTCGAAACAGTCTCCGGCTTTACAACCACTGGTGCAAGTATCCTTACCGACGTTGAAGCACTCTCAAAGTCAATGCTATTCTGGCGTAGCTTCACCCATTGGATAGGGGGTATGGGTGTACTTGTATTTATTATGGCGGTGCTTCCCCTTGCAGGTGGAGGTGGCGATTTACACCTTATGCGTGCAGAAAGCCCCGGTCCCAGTGTAAACAAATTAGTTCCACGTTCCAACAAAACTGCGCGTATTCTTTACAGCATTTACCTTGCTATGACAGTAACAGAGATGATTTTACTTCTCATTGGCGGTATGCCTTTGTTCGACAGTATTACAATCTCTTTCGGCACTGCAGGTACAGGCGGTTTTGGTATTCTCAATGACAGTATCGGCAGTTATAACACCTTCTGTCAGGTTGTTATTACTGTTTTTATGGCGCTTTTTGGTGTTAATTTCAATATTTATTTCCTTTTACTTTTCAAAAAATTCAAAAGTGCCCTTAAAAGCTCCGAGTTGTGGATTTACATCGGCACCATGGGTGCAGCAATCCTTGCAATCACCATAAACATCCGCAATTATTTCGACAGCATTTTCGAGGCTTTGCATCACGCCGCATTCCAGGTAAGCTCCGTAATGACCACAACAGGCTATTCTACCACAGATTTTGATAAATGGCCTGAATTTAGCCGTACAATTATGCTAATGATAATGTGTATAGGGGCTTGTGCCGGAAGTACAGCTGGTGGCTTTAAACTTACACGCGTAATTCTTTTGGTAAAATATGCAAAAAAGACTATCCGTTCATTAACGCACCCCAGAAGTGTTAAAATTATTACCTTTGAAGGACAAAGGGTAACAGATGAAACATTCCAGGGTACAATCGGTTTTTTCATTGTTTACGTAATTATTTTCGCAGCTTCGCTTCTTATAGTATCTGCAGATAAAAACGACCTTGTTACGGACTTTTCAAGTATTGTTGCCACATTAAATAATATAGGTCCGGGTCTTGGAAAAATCGGTCCCACAGGAAATTTCAGTAGCTACAATTCTTTATCCGAGGTAGTTTTCATAATTGATATGCTCCTTGGCAGACTTGAAATTTTCCCCCTTATTTCTTTATTAACCCCATCAATTCACAAAAAACATTTCAGAAAAAAACTTTGAGGTGACAAAACATGAGAGAAATAAAAATAATCAATAATGGTTGGTGCTTCTCCTGTAATGCCAAAAACGTACCATCCACCCTTCCCACAGACTGGGAAACCCTTGACCTTCCCCACACATGGAACGGTGTTGACGGTCAGGACGGTGGTAACGACTACAAAAGATTAAAGGCATTTTATTGTAAAGAAATTAAATCAACTGACCTTACAGGCGATGCAAACTACATTGAATTTGACGGCGTTAACTCCTCCGCAGAGGTTTTCTGGAATGGAAAATCCCTCTGTGTGCATCACGGCGGTTACTCACGCTTCAGAGTGAAAATCCCCGCAAACGAAATTAAAGAAACCAATATCCTTACAGTTTCCGCAGATAACACACCCAACGAAACCGTTTATCCTCAGGTTGCGGACTTTACATTCTACGGCGGTATTTACAGAAGTGTTAAACTCATTTGTGTACCCGAGGCACATTTTGACTTGGATTATTTCGGTGCACCCGGTATCGCAGTTACACCCGTTGTTACCGGCTCCGATGCAGATGTAACTATTGAAACCTTCGTTACAAACCCCGATGGTTTAAGCGTTCAGTATAAAATTACTGCAGATGGCGAAACAGTAGCCGAGGCTTCTGCAAATGCAAATAGCACAAAAACTACAATTAAAATTGAGAATGCTCACCTCTGGAACGGTAAAAAAGACCCCTTCCTTTATGGTGTTGTAGCAAATCTTATCAAAGACGGTGAAGTTATCGACACAGTAACCACTCGTTTTGGTTGCCGTTACTTCAGTGTTGACCCTGAAAAGGGCTTTATACTTAACGGTAAGGAATATCCCTTACGCGGTGTTTCCCGTCATCAGGACTATCCGCAAAAAGGTAACGCCCTTTCCTACGAGGACCACAAGAGGGATATTGACCTTATTCTTGAGGTCGGTGCAAACACAATCCGTCTTGCACACTACCAACATGCACAGGAATTCTATGACCTTTGCGACGAGGCAGGTCTTGTTCTCTGGGCGGAAATCCCCTATATTTCACGTCACATGCACGACGGTTACAACAACACCATAAGCCAGATGACCGAGCTTGTGGCACAGAACTACAACCACGCATCCATCTGCTTCTGGGGACTTTCCAACGAAATCACCATTGCAGGTGCCGACGACCCCCACCTTATAAAGAACCATAAGGACCTTAATGACCTCGTTCATAAAATGGACCCCCTCCGTCTTACAACTATTGCAACAGTTACAATGTGCTCAATGGATAACGAGTATGTTCATATAAGTGACGTACTTTCATACAACCACTACTTCGGTTGCTATGGCGGTTCAACTGAAATGAACGGCGAATGGTTCGATGATTTCCACAAGAAATATCCCAAAAAAGCAATCGGCTTAAGCGAGTACGGTTGCGAGGCTCTCAACTGGCACACCTCCGAACCTACACAGGGTGACTATACCGAAGAATATCAGTCTTATTACCACGAAGAGCTTATTAAACAGATTGCCGAAAGACCCTACATCTGGGCAACCCACGTATGGAATATGTTTGACTTTGCTGCCGACGCTCGTGCTGAGGGTGGCGAAAACGGCATGAACCACAAGGGTCTTGTAACCTTCGACCGTCAGTATAAAAAGGACTCTTTCTACGCATACAAAGCATGGCTTTCTGATGAAAAAGTCCTTCACATCTGCTCAAAGCGTTACATCGACCGAGTTGAGGACGTAACTAAGGTTACAGTTTACTCAAACTGCGACGAGGTTGAACTTTTTGCAAATGGCGTAAGCGTTGGTAAACAGAAAAAAGGCAAATTCCCCTTCTTCTATTTTGAAGTTAAAAACGAAGGCGAAACCACCCTCGAAGCAAAAGCAGGTGACTTAACAGACACCGCAACAATCCGTAAAGTTGACAAGCCCAACGAAGACTATATTATGAAAGAGGAAAACCAGGTAATCAACTGGTTTGAAATCACCACTCCCGTGGGCTACTTCTCAATCAACGATACTATCGGTGACATAATGTCCACAACCAAGGGCAAAATCGCTATGATTAAACTTTTACTCTTGATGAAAAATGTTATGTCACAGGGTTCAAAGGACGGCAAAGCGGAGGTTATGGGCTTCAGTTTAGGTAAAATTAAAATTAACAAGAGCTTAATAAAATCCCTTTACGGAATGGTTAAAGGATTTACCATTAAACGTGTATTTATGATGTTGGGCAGCAAATTTACAAAAGAGCAAATCCTCGAAGTAAACACAATGCTCAATAAAATAAAGAAGAAAAAGAAATAATAAAAAAAGAAGTCCGTGCTTGCACGGACTTCTTTTTAATTAGGAATGGGGAATTTCGCATTTCGCATTTCGCATTTTGCATTATAAAACCACCTTGATTTTCACATCCGTTATCTGTATAATATAGTGGTATTTTCTCTTAGGATGTGATTTTTTGGCAGAAGCTCTTGCTATAATAATGGCTGTGTTTGCCGTAATCGGCGCGCTTGACAAAATAACGGGTAACCACCTTAAATTAGGTGATGAATTTGAAAAAGGTATCCTGACCCTCGGTCCGTTATCCCTTTCAATGATAGGTATGATGACCATTGCGCCTGTACTCGCAGACCTGCTTTTACCCGTAATAACCCCTGTTGCAAATCTTCTGCACTTTGACCCAAGTGCCTTGGCGGGAATTCTCATAGCCAACGATATGGGTGGTGCCGCCCTTGCGGACAGTGTTGCTAAAGACGAACTTTTAGGATCATTCCACGGGTTATGCGTTGCATCAATGCTCGGCGCTACCGTTTCCTTTACAATCCCCGTGGCGCTCAGGTCCTCTAAAAAGGAAAATCACGACGATGTTCTTTTAGGTCTTCTTTGCGGTATTGCTACAATCCCCGTAGGTTGTTTTGTTTCGGGTCTTGTAATGGGTATCAACCCCCTTACGGTTTTACTTAACCTTTCCCCTGCGATTCTTATTTCCGCAATTATCATTCTCGGACTTCTTAAATTCCGCAAAATCACCGTTAAGATATTCTCTATCTTCGGTGTACTTATTACAATACTCATAACTGCGGGTCTTGCTCTCGGTATTTTCCAACAGTTAACAGGCAAGGTAATTTTAAAAAACACCGCACCAATTATGGAAAGTGCCGCAACGGTTTTCACTATCTGTATCACCCTCGCAGGTACCTTCCCCCTTATAGCAATTATTTCAAAGATATTAAAAAAGCCCCTTTCCGCATTGGGAAAGAAGCTAGACCTTGACGAAACTTCCGTTGTTGGTCTTATTGCTACCCTTGCAAACTCCATTGCCACAATGGAAAGTGCCGACAGAATGAATCGCAAGGGTCGTATTTTAAACCTGGCTTTTGCAGTTTCAGCCGCATTCGTTTTTGGTGACCACCTCGCCTTTACCCTTTCATATAACGATGCACATATTCTTCCCGTTATTGTAGGTAAGCTTGTTGCAGGTATCGCGGCTCTTGTGTTGGCTAGTATTCTTTATAAAAAGACTAATAAATAAACTTAAAGCAGTAGGAAAAATCCTACTGCTTCTTTTTTACATAAGTTCACTTAAGGCAATCTTAGCTTCTTCAACTGTAAAGCCACCGGGTGAATTTTTAAAGTTTTTAACGTTATCATCCCATCGCGAGCACCATTCGTCAACCTGATTTTCAGTTGCACCAAGGTTTTTAACGTCCGTAAGCTTTTTAACTGTTTCGATTACTTCTCTTTCATCTCCACCTAAAAGCTCCATTAATTCATTATATTTTTCACCCTCGTATATCTTAGCTCTTTCTAAAAACCGTGGCATAAACGCCGTACAAGCCTTGCCGTGGGGAATGCCGAAGTTTTCTGTTAAAACGTAACCAACAGTGTGAGGGAATGCCGCACCGCAAACATTAAGCTCCTCACCCGCATAAATAGCACCATAATAAAGCTCGTCTCTTATTTCCTCATCGGGTAAGTCCCCTGTTTCCAAAAGTGCTTTGAGACCCTTGTAAATCATGGGTATACCCACACGGGCAAAAAGAGTCGCCATAAAATTACGTTTAGTTGAAAACCAACCCTCAACCGCGTGAGCAAAGGCATCCAAAGCCGTAGAAACCGTTGTTTCATAGCCCATTGAATAGGAGTATTTCGAGTCCGCAAATACAAGAGCGGCATAGCAATCCGCACCGCTTATGCTTTTTTTCTGCATATTTTTATCATTTGTGAGCACACTGACACCTGTCGCTTCGCTACCTGTACCGCTTGTTGTACCCAAAAGAACAACGGGTAAAGCCTTTGATGGAATCTTTCGGTTATAAAGACCATCAATATCGTATTCGGGATTACACGCGCATATAGCGACCGCCTTTGATGCGTCAAGGGGTGAGCCGCCACCAATACCGAAAATAAAGTCTGCACCCAAATCTCTTGCAACCTTACCACCTTCAATAACAGTAGAAACCAAGGGGTTTTGGGTTATTTTATCAAAAACAATATATTCAATACCACAGGTATTTAAAGCCTCTGTTACGTCATTTAAAGCGCCACTTTTTTGGGCAGCGCTACCCGATGTTACTATAAGGCATTTTTTGCCATACTCCTTAAGCCTGTGGGCATTTTCCAAAAGACAATTCTTGTAACTGAGAATTGATGAGTTTTCTGGTAATTCGGAATGCATATTTTTAATCCTCCGGTAACATAACGCCCCTATTTGGGGAGTGTAAATCAGGTATTTAATAGCCTTAAATCATTAACTTTGGCGATAGCATTGTTAAAAAAGTGAGGGAACCCGTCAGGGTGCCCTCACTTTTATGTCGCGCTCTGCATCCAAACTTAAAAGATTTAAGGTGCAATGCAGTTTAAATTTAAATAGCTTTCGTTCAGACGAAATGAAAAAACCTCGTTAGGCTTGTCGCCTACGACGGTTTTTTCACAATGTATTAACGGAAAATATTAAATTTAAACCTAATAAATCCCTTATTTACACTCCCCTTGTACTTAGGGGCATTAATTTTAGTCAATTATTTTTTTGTTGATTTTCTTTTCAAGGGCGGGAATAGCCTTTTTGAAAACAAGTTTTTCAAAAATAAAGTAAATAGCAACTGCAGCAATTATACCTACGATTGCACCTGCAATAACGTCTGTGGGGTAATGAACTTTAACGTAAATTCTTGAGAAGCCAATTGCAAGTGAAAGAATAAATGCGGGAATGCCAACTGCAAGATATTTCTTTCTGCAACCGAGTAAGAGAGCAAATGCAGCACCGATTGATGTAGATGTGTGACCTGAGGGGAAAGAAGGACTGCTACTCTGCTTAATAAGACCGGGCCATACATATTCGTAGCCTGCGTTAGTCCACACGGAGGGGTCAACGTTGTAGGGTCTGGGTCTGTCGATAAGCTCTTTTAAAACCAAGTTGTTGATAAGGGATGAGAAAGCAAGACCTGCGAAAAGAAGAATTCCCAATTTTCTTGTCTTTTTAGGGATAAGTAAAATTATACCTAAAACGAACCAGATAATGCCGGGTGTGTCACCGAGGTGAGTAATAAAAGTAAAAATACCGTCAAGAACGGGACTTGCAAAACTATCGATAAAGCTATAAACAGCAACATCAATATTCACAAAGAAATCATTTAAAAATATTTCTGCCATAATATCCTCCTATGTAAATAAATATAGAGATATTTTACTATTTTATGCCATAAAAGTCAATAGAATTACTACGAGAATGAGGAATTAGGAATGAGGAATTAGAAATTGAGGAGCAAAGCCGATTATAAAATAAAGTAAAAGTAACGCGAAGCCTATCATCCCTGTGCGAAGCATAGGGAGGGTGAGCGTTTGTGAGCGCTGCCGGTGGCAGATGAAGCGAACAAAAAGCTCTGGGCGCAATAAGGAGTATTGCGAAGTGAATAACGAGCAAGACGACTATATTGCAACCGGTTGACCATCGCTTGCGGGGTGGTGGGTAGTTCTCTTGCTGCTTTTCTTCGCATAGATAGAACACCAACCACCATAGGGGCTAGGCTTGCCTAGCCCCTAAAACTCGTTTCGCAAAGCAAAACGAGTTTGAAATCGGCGCAACGCACCCCTAAACTCCTAACTCCTAACTATAAAAAAACAAGCGTAATCCGAAGATTACGCTTATTTTTATAAGGTTTAATTATTCGATGATGTCTGTAACAGCACCTGAACCAACTGTTCTACCACCTTCACGGATAGCAAAACGAAGACCCTTTTCGATAGCGATGGGTGTGATGAGTTCAACTGTCATTTCAACGTTGTCACCGGGCATACACATTTCTGTGCCTTCGGGAAGGAAGATAGTACCAGTAACGTCAGTTGTTCTGAAGAAGAACTGAGGTCTGTAGTTATTGAAGAAAGGTGTATGACGGCCGCCTTCATCTTTAGAAAGAACGTAAACCTGACCTTTGAACTTTGTGTGGGGTTTGATTGAACCGGGTTTGCAAAGAACCTGACCACGTTCAATACCTTTTCTGTCAACACCACGAAGGAGAGCACCGATGTTGTCACCAGCTTCTGCATAGTCGAGGAGCTTGTGGAACATTTCAACACCTGTACAAACAGTT
>JAZQZU010000074.1:0-42036 GCA_045634165.1 Acutalibacteraceae bacterium | reverse complement strand
GGAGTGCATTTTTCAAAAACTCTTTTGATATGCCTGCAAGATTTAAGGGTAAAAAAGTAACTCTTAATGTTTATTTCGGCGGTGACTCACTCCTCACTCTCAATGGTGTTCCTTATCAGGGTCTTGACCCCTTCAGAAACTCCGTTCTTCTTACAGACTGCGCTAATGGTGACGAGCATTATGATGTTGATATTGAGTCCTACTACGTATGGCACTCAAACGAGTCAACAGTAAAAACTCTTTCTTGCTCTTTTGTTGGTGTTGTTGACCCCGAAATTGAAGAAATTTACTGGGATTTCAAGGCTGTTTTCAATGCTCTCTTTATGCCTGTTCACGACACAGGGCTTCAGGAACTTATCAGAGCAACTCTTAAAGAGGCATTCACTTACGTGAACTTTGACCTTGACGGCGAAGAGTTTAAAGAAGGTCTTCGTCAGGCTCAGAAAATCCTTAAGGATAAAGTTTACAACAACGATTCTTACAAATCAGAGGGTATGCTCGCTCTCGTAGGTAACTCCCACCTTGATATCGTATTTATGTGGGCTTACAAAGAGTATATCCGTAAACTCGGTAGAACTCACGCTACAATGCTCCGTCTTATGGAACAGTATGATGATTTCATTTTCTCACAGAGTACTGCACCTACATATATCGAGATGGAAAAGAGATATCCTGCTATTTACAAACAGGTTAAAGAACGTATCAAAGAGGGCAGATGGGAATATATCGGCGCTATGTGGGTTGAACCTGACTGTAACCTTGTTTCAGGTGAGTCCTTTGTGCGTCAGCTTCTTCACGGTGTTCGTTTTGCTGAGAAGACCTTCGGCATCACACCCAAGACCTGTTGGGTACCCGACGTATTCGGTAACGGCTACGCTATGCCACAGATTCTTAAAAAAGCAGGTGTTGAATATTTCGTAACCCATAAAATGGGTATCTGGAATGACACTAACCCCTGGCAGTATAATACCTTCTGGTGGGAAGGTCCCGACGGTTCAAAAGTGTTCTCAATCGTTCCTCCCACACACTTTATCGGTACTGTTGAAGCAGACTCCCTTAAGGTTAACTGGAAGAAATATACAGATAAAGAAACCATCGGTGAATCCATGTACTGTTACGGTTGGGGTGACGGTGGCGGCGGGGTTGTCACCGAAATGCTTGAATACGTTAAACGTTACAAGAACTTCCCCGGTCTTCCCAAAACTCAGACAAGTAAGATTGAAGATTCTCTTGCTCGTATGAAAGCTAACGCAACAGAGACCAACACTCCCACATGGAAAGACGAGCTTTACCTTGAGGAGCACCGCGGTGTTCATACAACAAAAGCTCTCCTTAAGAAACTTAACAGATATTCTGAAAACCTTTATCGTCAGGCTGAGATGTTTGCAAGTATTGCTATGCAGTACGGCTACGAATATCCTCTTGAAAAGCTTAACGAAGGTTGGCAGGCTATTCTTACTAACCAGTTCCACGACTCACTTCCCGGCTCACACATTACCGAAGTATTCGGTGACCTTTGCGCTATTTATGACAATATTATCGCAATCGGTGAAAGTGTACGTGACGAAGCACTCAATATTATCGCAGGTAATGTAAACGGTGCTGAGAAATACGGCAAACCCTTTGCACTTTTCAACTCTCTCGGCGTTAACGCTACTCAGAAGGTTGAACTTCCCTACAAGGATGTTGAAATTTACGATGCAGACGGTAACAAACTTGCTACTCAGGCTTATACAAAACTTGACGGTACAAAGGTACTTGTTTTCGTAGCTAAAGACCTTCCTGCAGTTGGTTACAAAGTATTTTACGCTAAAGAAGGCGCAGTTTCCGAGGCTACAGCACTTGAAGGCAACGTTATCGAAAACGCAAACTTCAAGGTTGAGCTTGATGAAAGTGCAGAACTCGTTTCAATCTTCGACAAGAAGAACGATCGCGAAGTTCTTTCAGGTAAAGGTAACGTATTCCGTCTTTACGAAGACCTTCCCGGTAAATATGACGCCTGGGATATTGTTGCTACATACGTTGACCGTCAGTTTGACACAGATCCCGGTAAGGTAACAGGTATCGCAACAGGTGACGTATTTACAGTTGTATCCTTCGAAAAGGTTATCAACAAATCACTTGTTAAGCAGAATATCATTATCTACAACGAACTTGACAGAATCGACTTCGATACATTCATTAACTGGAACGAACAGGAAAAACTCCTTAAAGTTGGTTTCGACGTTGATGTTAAGGCTCAGAAGTTCACTCGTGATATTGCTTATGCTACAATCGAAAGCTCCAACTACCGCCACAATCCTTATGACAAGGCTAAGTTCGAGGTTTCTGCTCATAACTTCATCGATATGAGTGAAGATAACTACGGTGTATCAATCCTTAACGATTGGAAATATGGTTACGAGGTTGACAAGCAGAGAATGATTATTACTCTCCTTAAAGCTCCCATGAACCCCGACCCCAAATCAGACCGTGGCGACCACTACTTCACATATTCTATTTATCCTCACGCAGGTAACTGGAAGAATGCTGAAACTCTTGTAAGAGGTCTTGAAATTAACAACCCTGCAGTTGCAGTTGAAATCAATGCAAGCGCAAATGGTGATGAGGCTAAGTCATTCATCAGTGTTGAGGGCAAGAACGTTACTCTTGAAGCAGTTAAGAAGTGTGAAGATGAAGACGCTTACATCGTTCGTTTCGTTGAAAAAGCAGGTGGACGTACAACAGTTTCTGCAAAACTCTTTGCTGAAATTGAAAGCGTAACAGAATGCGACCTTCTTGAAAGAAGTGATGTTGCAGTTGACATTGCGAACGGCGATACTCTTAACTTTGAAATCAATCCCTTTGAAATCAAATGTTACAAGATTAAAATGAAATAATTTTAATGCTAAATGCTATCCGTTCCGGTTTTCGGGACGGATAGTTATTTTTGGATAAGAAATAAGAGAAATATTCCCTATTTATACATTGAAAATAAGTGAGTATATGTTATAATTAAATTGTAAAAAAACAAAAAAGGAGTGAAAAAGCAATGAAAAGATTTGTCGGTTCATCTTTAGCGGTTGTTTTGCTTTTTTGTATTGCACTTTGCACTCCTGTAGTAGCTTCTGTTACTTATATTAAATCTACGGGTGACTATACCTGCGAAACTGACTCTGTGTTTATTTTTAAATCACCAAAAAAAGGTTGGTATGCTATCAATTCTTACGACAATACGGATCCGTTTTTGAATGTGAAGTTTGATGGCGGAACAACCCATGGGTTTGATAATACCAAAAATGGTTTGGAATTCTGCGCCTATCTTCATCTTGAGAAGGGTGAAGAGATTCATTGTGAAACGGGTAGTTATGGTGATGATGAAGTAATAAACTTCCGCATCAGAGCGGTGGTTGAAGCGAAGTCGGGAAAAGATTATAATGTTCCGACTGGTTCATATTTCTACTTTACTTCAACCCATGATGACTATTATCAGTTAAATTCTTTTGATAACGCTGACCCATATGTTGAAATTCAATTACCAGATGGTTCTACTGAGTTTTTAGATGATGAAAAGGATTGTGAATTTTTTGGTGGAACTTATATCAGGAAAGGAGATAAAATTTTCTTTTCTGTTAATGATTATGACGGCTTGAATGTGAAATTCAAAATTTCCTGTGATTGTTCGGCGTATCCCGATTTTGGTTATCAAGCGGGCAATACATATAAAAATATTCCAAGTGGCACTCAGTTCACTTTCAAAGCGCCTGTTGAGGGTTTGTATTTATTTGAATCCGTTAGCGGAAATGACCCCAGATTTGAATATATTCGGAACGATATGTTCTCTTACTCTTTTGATGACGTGGATTCTAAAAACAAAAAACTCGGGTTTAAAGTGTCTGTTTATCTTACTTCGGGTGAAAAAATTCATTGTTACCTGGGGGAAAAGACTGGTAAAAATGTTAGTTTCTCCATTTCATATAAGGGCATATGTAAGCACAAAGGCAAAAAATGGGTTGATTATAAATCTGCAACTGTATTTGATAGCGGTATAAAAACACAGATATGTAAAGAATGTTCATTTATATTCAGTTATAAAGAGACGCCCCAACTTAAACTAGGAACTCCCGTCACCTCCGCAATGAATACCCGTGGAGGCGTGAGTGTTTCGTGGAATGTAATTGATGGTGTTTCAAAATATGTGGTATATCGTAAGGCTTCAGGTGAGAAAAGTTGGACCAGAATCCAAAAAACCACCTCAACAACATATCTTGATAAAAGTGCGAAAAACAATAAAACTTATTACTACTTTGTAAGAGCATTTAATACAAAAAGCGATTACAGTGATTATGATTCAGGCAGAATCGCTAAAATAAAATACGTGGCAACCCCTAAACTTACTAAAATCAGTAATTTAACCACCGGTGTGCGTGTTGATTGGTCTAAGGTTACGGGAGCTACAGGGTATCGTGTTTATAGACGCAAGGACGGTATTGAGTACTGGACATATCTGGGTACTACTAAAAACCCCAATTATATTGATACTTCCGTTAAAAGTAAAAATGGAACCGGATACAGTTACACAGTCCGTGCTATCAATGATGGTGACAGTGGTTTTGATGCGGAGGGCTTATACACCAAAAGACTTTCAGACCCTGTTATGAAAAGCGCTGTAAGCTCGAAACAGGGTATTACTGTTAAGTGGGGGTCTGTCAAGGGCTCTCAGAGTTACTATGTTTATCGTAAAACCGCAAATTCCGGTTGGGTGCGTCTTGCTACGGTAAAAGGCGTCAATAACGTGACTTATGTAGATAAAACCGCTAAAAAAGGTGTGACGTACACATATACTGCCAAGGCGGTAAACGGTAAACACATAAGCGCATATTCTTCGACAATTTCTTGTAAAGATAAATATTAATCGTCGGTTTTTATAATGATTGTAGTTTGTCGAAACGCTTTTGCGTTTCGCAAAAGCCGATTTTATCGGCTTTTAAAAAATTGAATTTTCAAAATTCAATATTTCACTACACTCATTGAAAGGATTATAGTCGAATTTTCAACAAAAATTCGCTACCAAATCATTGCTTTGGTAGCGAAACAGTGTATTTTTACACTGTTTCGACTAACTATAATCGTTATAACTCCTGCACAAAAATTGAGTGTGGGAGTTCTTTTTTTGAAAATACTATTGAAATATTGAAACTTTGTGTGTATAATGAAAAAGAATAAAAATGGGTAGTAGTCTAACCTTATGCCCAAAAACCATATAATTACGGAGGTAGTTATGAAGATGACAGCAAAAAGAGCTCTCGCAGTATTGCTTGCAGTTATGATGCTTTTCGGTTGCATCGGCGTTGGCGCATCTGCAGAGGGAAAAACAGGTTTCGAAACAATTCGTATCAATTGTACTATGAATGGTGATGCTAAGGCTCAGCGTGGTTTTACTTGGTTTACCGAGAAAAAATGTGACTCCGCTATTCAGGTAGTTACCGCTGCAGATTACAAAGCATCAGGCTTTGAAAAAGCTATTACTTTTGAAGGTACAGTATCTTCCTGGGAAGGTTACTATTGCCACAAAGTTATTGCTACAGGTCTTAAAGCAGGTACAGAATACCGTTACCGTGTAGGTAGCTATGACAGAGGAATCTGGAGCAACGTTGGTAAATTTGTTACTGATAACGGCGACAAGAAGTTCTCTTTCCTTGCTATTGCTGACGTTCAGGCAAGCGATAAGGAAAATTTTGAGAAGGCTGCACTCGTTATGAATGCTGCTATGAAAAAGAACAGTAAGGCAGAATTCGTTGTAAACCTTGGGGACTTTGTTAACGACTGTACAAACGAAGAATGGAACTGGTACGGTGAGGCTTTCCAGAAAGCTAACACAAACCTTACTCTTGTTCCTGTTGCAGGTAACCACGAAGGTAACATCACCAACAAACTTAATGTTTCTTGGTTTGATACAATGTTCAACCTTCCTGCAGGCGATGGTGTAGGTAACGGTGTTAACGGTACTTATTATTCATTTGACTACGGCGATACTCACTTCACTGTTCTCAATTCAAACGATATGTACCCCATGACAGAAGCTCAGAGAAACTGGATTTATAACGACATTACTTCTTCCGATGCTCATTGGAAAGTTCTCATGCTTCACAGAGCAGTATATTCAGCAGGTAAAAACATCAACAAACCCGATACTCTTGCTATGAGAGAAACCGTTATCGATATTGTTGATAAGACAGGTGTTGACCTTGTTCTTTCAGGTCATGACCATATGTACTTCAGAACTCAGCAGGTTAAAGGTGACGCAGTTTGTGAAGACACTGTTTACATTACAGAAAGATACAACAATCAGGACGTTACTTTCGCAGTAAATCCCGATGGTGCTATTTATGCTCTTCCCTCAACAGCAGGTACTAAGAGATATGCTGTAAACGACGGCGCTATCGATCCCATTATGGATTGCGCAGACGTTTACTTCACAACAAGAAGCGAAAAGAATGACAAGGGTGTTGAAACAAACCCCTATGCAGGTGGTTGTTTCGCCAACATTGAAGTCGATGGCAATTACCTTGTTTACAGAGCATATGTTGTTGACGAAGATACTCAGAAGTCAAAATTAGTTGACGAATATGCAATTAAAAAGACAGTTAAAGACAGTGATATTGAAGATACAAAACTTCCCACAGACCTTTTCGGTAGCATCGACGGTTCTGTTGGTAACTTCTTTACCGAAATCATCGGACTTATCATCACATACATTACCGAACTCCTTCCTCAGGCATTAGGCGGTTTGTTTGGTTGATTTTACTGAATAATTATATTTATCAAGGCACACTCAAACGAGTGTGCCTTTTGTTTTGTGTGATTTTCCTAAATAAAAGAGGTTTTTTTTGTTGTTTTTGAAGCCCTTAATTATTGGTTTTTGCTATTGAAAATAACCTCAAATATAATATAATGGTATTGTATAATTTTGCTTATTTTAGGCAAGGAGGTTCATTTTTATGAATGATAAGATTTTAAGAATAGGTATCATCGGTTGTGGTGGTATTGCTAACGGTAAACATATGCCTGCTTTATCAAAAGTTGAGGGTGTTGAAATGGTTGCTTTCTGCGATATCGTTATTGAACGTGCCGAGAAGGCTGCTGAGAAGTTCGGTACTACCGATGCTAAAGTTTATGAGGATTACAAAGAACTTCTTAAGGATGAAAGCATTGATATTGTTCACGTTTGTACACCCAACCGTTCACATAGCTTTATTACAATAGATTCTCTTGAAGCAGGCAAACACGTAATGTGCGAAAAGCCTATGGCTAAAACTTATGAGGAAGCCAAGGCTATGTGCGAAGCCGCTAAGAGAACAGGCAAAAAACTTTCTATAGGTTATCAGAACCGTCAGACTCCCGAAAATCTCTATGTTAAACAGTGTGCAGATAACGGTGAATTCGGTGAAATTTACTACGGTAAAGCTCTTGCTATTCGTCGTCGCGCAGTTCCGTCATGGGGCGTTTTCCTTAATGAATATGAGCAGGGGGGCGGTCCCCTTATTGATATCGGTACCCACGCTCTTGATATGACTCTTTGGGTTATGAATAACTACGAGCCCGAAATGGTTGTTGGTCAGACATTCAGAAAACTTGCTGACCAAACTGATCAGGGTAATGCATGGGGTCAGTGGGATCCTGAAAAATTCACTGTTGAAGACTCAGCTTTCGGTTTCATTAAAATGAAAAATGGTGCAGTTGTTAACCTTGAATCAAGCTGGGCACTCAATATTGCCGAGCCCAATGAGGCTTGTTATATGATTTGTGGTGACAAGGGTGGTGCAGATACTCTTAACGACGAAGCACGTCTTAACTACATTAAGCATCAGCGCCAGTGTATTGAAAAACCCAACCTTAACGCAGGCGGTGCCGCCTTCTTCGAGGGTCAGAAAGATGGTAAACCCTCAGAGTTAGAAGCTTCTAGATGGATTAACGCTATCCGTACTGACACAGACCCCGTAGTTCTTCCCGAACAGGCACTTGTTGTTACAAGGATTCTTGAAGCGATATATGAATCCGCCAAAACAGGCAAACCCGTTTATTTTGATTAATTTTGACTATTGCACGGCTTTGTGTTTGGGGCAGTATCTTCATACAGCTTCCTCAAACAAAACCGCACTCTGAACAAAATTAATTCAAAATAAAAATTCTCATTATGAAATTGCAAGGAGAAAAAACAAATGAAATTTGCAGTACAGTTATATTCCGTTCGTGACCATATTAAGGACGGTAACGATATGCTTGAGGTTCTCGGCAAAGTTAAAGAAATCGGCTTTGATGGTGTTGAATTTGCAGGTTATTTTGGTCTTGAAGCAGATGTTCTTCGTAAAAGATGCGAAGAATTAGGTCTTGAAATTGTAGGCTCCCATATGGGCCTTGATGATTTTTGTCCCGAAAATCTTGATAAAACAATTGCTTTTGCTAAAGCACTCGGCACAAAATACATAGGTGTTGGTGGCGCTCCCCACGATACTTATGAGGAAGCCAAAAATACAGGCTCCATTCTTGGCGCTGCAGGTGTAATTGCCCGTGAAAATGGTATGGATACATATTACCACAACCACACAGAGGAGTTTTCAGATATCAAAGACGGCAGAAATGCTATGGACGTTATTTCTGAGGACAGTTGTAAACTTGAAGTTGACACATACTGGAGCTTCTGTGCAGGTATTGATAACGTAGAATACCTCAAAGCCAATAAGGATAAAATCGTTCTTATTCACATCAAAGACGGTGTTGATAGAAAACCCATGGCATTGGGCGAAGGCGAAAACGACCTTGCAAAGGTTGTTGAAGGTGTTAAGGCTATCGGTCTTGATTGGGTTATTCTTGAAAATGATGACCCTGTACCCACAGGTCTTGAGGATATTTCAAGAAGCTACAAATGGCTTAAAGAAAATTTTTAATCAGAGGTTTAGACTATGAAACTTGGTGTATTAACTAATTTGCTCGGTACAGTTTCCCTCGAGGAAGCATTAAAATATTTTTCATCACTTGGTCTTGAAATGGTGGAAATCGGTTGTGGCGGTTTTCCGGGCAAGGCTCACGCAGACCCCGATGTTTTACTCAATGATGAAAAAGCACTTGAGGATTTCAAGGCACTTCTTAAAAAATACAACGTTGAAATAAGCGCTCTTAGTTGCCACGGTAACCCCGTACACCCCAACAAAGAAATCGCCAAAGAATTTGACGAGGATATGCGAAAAGCGGTTCTTCTTGCAGAAAAGCTTGGTGTACATCAGATAAATACTTTCTCAGGTTGTCCCGGTGACTGCGAAAACTCAAAGTATCCCAACTGGGTAACTTGCCCCTGGCCTAATGATTTTGGTGAAATTCTTGATTACCAGTGGAACGAGGTTCTTATTCCTTATTGGAAAGAGTTTGTAAAATTCAGTACCGCTCACGGTGTTGATAAAATTGCCCTTGAGCTTCACCCCGGTTTCTGCGTTTATAATACAGAGAGTCTTCTTAAACTCCGTGCCGCAGTAGGTAAAGAAATTGGTGCAAACCTTGACCTTTCCCACCTTATCTGGCAGGGTATGGACCCCATTGCAGTTATCCGTGCTTTGGGCAAAGAGGGTGCAATTTTCCACTTCCACGCAAAAGACACTAAAATCGATGCTCTTAACACAGGCGTTAATGGTGTCCTTGATACAAAATCCTATGCGGATGAAATTAACCGTTCGTGGATTTTCCGTTCAGTTGGTTTCGGTAATGGTGAATCCTACTGGCGTGATGTTATCAGTAACCTTCGTATGGTTGGTTATGATTACGCCGTTTCCATTGAACATGAGGATTCCCTTATGAGTCAGAACGAAGGTCTTGAAAAAGCCGTTGCACTCCTTAAAAAGTGCATAATAAAAGAAGGTCTTACAGACGCTTGGTGGATTTAAGGCTTAATTGCAAGCGGCTTTGTCGATTTAGTCACCCGAACTCGCGTATCTTTGTGCGTTTCGGGGTTCCTAAATCACCAAATTCACGCACACTAAAGCCTTAAATCAAAAAAGAGACTTAATTGAATACGTTTCTGCAACCTATTATCATAAAAACTTTTCAAAACACTTGCATTTTTTGTGTATAGATGTTAGAATAGAAAAAAATGTAGTATTGAAAGGATGCTTTTAGATATGACTAAGAAAGTTTTATCCGTACTCTTAAGCGTATGTCTTATGTTTGGTGTGGTTGCTTGTTTTGCATCTGCAGCGGCAATTCCCACAATCGAAAGCGAAATCCCCGTTAAGGTAAGAGTTTGCCCCGGTGCAACTCTTGATTCTAAAGTTGAAGCTCCCGTAGTTGGCGGTAATGTTTTCTCCGAAGGTTGGGAGATTAAAGTTATTGGCGGCGACTGGATTCCCTATGATGGTGAAGCTCTCGACAAAAATGACGACGGTGCGTATATCAGATACTTCGCTGCAAACGCAGTAGGCGGTTACGCTTACTCAAACGAAGCTCTTGTTGTTATTGAACATAATCCCATTGGCGATTACAAATACAGTGGTACAGATCACTGGCGTGATTGTGCAGACTGCGATGGTCAGGCAAGTAAGGGTGGTCATACAACACTTGGTGAAAGTGCAACTCAGGCTGACAACGTATGTAAAGTTTGCGGTCAGAGAAGAACATCTCAGTACAACGGTCTTCTTGCTTTCTGGGAATGGATTATGGCTCTCATCGGCTCACTTCTCGGTTAATCAAAAACTTTAATTTATAAGTTATTTAAAAGGAGTCTTCGGACTCCTTTTTTTATTGCTTTTAGAGTTATATTTCTTGACAAAGCGTGTGAGTTGGGGTATATTAAAATGTGGGCTTTGAGTAAAAGTCCTAAAACTATTAATAATAAGGAGTGTGACAGTACGATGGATTCAGGCAGTAGCGGACATGGGCGAAGTAGCATCTTTTATAAAAACGGCGACACTGATGTTCCGTTGCGACAGTACTGTTGCGCGGATTTTCAATAAATTATTTTAATACGCATTTTGTTTTATAATGAGTATTTTGATGTGTCGCTGAATCAAAGGCAGAAGCCTGTGATTCGGTTTTTTTATTTGCATTCCCTCGTTACCTGATTCTGAGTAAAAGCGGTGCTTTACCCGGTTGCATCGCAAAAACAAAGGAGGAACGAATAATGACAAGAGAGGTTTTTGAAAGGCTTTTAGCAGAAAAACAATACAAAGCTATCAAAAGCATTTTTGACACAATGAACCCTGTTGATATAGCAAACTTACTTCCCGAGTTTGAAGAAAAACAGTTGGTTTTACTTTTCAGACTTATTCCTAAAGAAAGCGCGGCAATGGTTTTCACATACCTTGAGCCTGAACAGGAACAAGTCCTTGTTGAAGCGTTTACGGACCGTGAGTTAGAGAGCATTATGGACGATATGTTCATTGACGATACCGTAGATATTATTGAAGAAATGCCCGCTAACGTAGTTGAGCGTATGCTCTCTGCCGCGGGTGATAAAAGACAGGCTATTAACATTATCCTCAATTATCCCGAGGATAGTGCGGGTAGCATTATGACACTTGAGTACATCAGCCTTTTCCCCACTATGACAATTGGTGATGCGCTTAAGAAAATCAAATCCAAAGGTGAATATTCTGAAACAGTTAACACCTGTTATGTTATAGAAAAACACAAACTTTTAGGTACCATTACCGCAATGGACCTTCTTACTTGTGATGACGATGAACTTGTTACCGACGTTATGGATGATAATCCCATAACCGTTACTACCTCAACCGACAAGGAAGAGGTTGCTCAGTTGTTCAATAAGTACGACGTTCTCACAATTCCTGTTCTTGATAAAGAGCAATGCATCGTAGGTATTGTTACAGTTGACGACGCTATCGACGTTATTCAGGAAGAGGCAGAAGAAGACTTCCAAAAAATGGCGGCTATTGCCCCTACTGATAAACCCTATCTAAAAACCTCTGTATGGCATCTGTGGAAAGTGCGTATTCCGTGGCTTTTGCTTCTTATGCTTTCTGCAACCTTTACGGGTATAATCATTTCTTCTTTTGAAGATGCTCTTTCAAAGGTTGTTGTTCTTACAGCCTATATCCCTATGCTTATGGGTACGGGCGGTAACTCAGGTAGCCAGGCATCTGTTACGGTAATCCGTGGTCTTTCCCTCGGCGAGGTTGAAGTTAAGGACGTTCTCAGGGTTATGTGGAAGGAAATTCGCGTTTCACTTCTTTGCGGTGGTTCTCTTGCAGTTGCTTGTTTTGCAAAAATGATATTAATTGACCAGATGCTTCTTAAAACAGATGGTGTTGATATTATGGTGGCGCTTGTGGTTGCTTTGACCCTTTGTGCTACAGTTATATGTGCTAAAATTATTGGTTGTGTATTGCCCATATTGGCAAAGATATTAAAGCTTGACCCTGCGGTTATGGCAAGCCCCTTTATTACCACAATAGTCGACGCAGTATCACTTTTAGTTTACTTTGGTGTAGCTATGGCTATGCTTCCCGGTTTAAAATAGGAGAGAAAAGAATGCAGTTAAAATTCAAAAACGGTAAATTCAGAATATTGCAGGTTAGTGATGCTCAGGATTTACAACACGTGCGCCGTACTATGATGCGTATGCTCAACAAGGCGTATGACGATGTGAAACCCGATTTGATAGTTCTTACAGGTGACAATATTTTAGGTAACCACCTTTATGACTGTGAACTGTGGACACCTCTTTTTGTGAAAGACAAACCCAGCGAAATGAAGGCTATGGGTATTGCCATTGATAAACTTATTACACCCATTGAAGAACGCAAAATCCCCTTTGCTATGATTTACGGTAACCACGACGACCGTAACCGTATGACAAAAGAAGAACAGGCAGATTTTTACAGACAGTATAGTTGCAATGTCGGTCTTGATGGTACCGAAAGCGGTGACTGTGACACATATAACATCCCCATTTATTCTGAGGATGGTAAAAAAGTTAAGTTCAATATCTGGATGCTTGACTCTGCATGGCACGATAAGGAACAGGATAAATGCTTTGAGTACATTAAGCCGCAGGCAATTGAGTGGTATAAAAAGACAAGTGCAAAACTTAAAGCTGAGAACGACGGTGAGGTTGTTCCGTCACTTATGTTCCAGCATATTCCTATGCTTGAAACGCTTGAACTTATTGAAGAGTGTGACCCTACCGAAAAAGGTGCTGTAAAAGGTCCTGATAATAAATACTTCAAGCTTAAACCCGAATGTGAAGGTCACCTTGGAGAGTATGTATCTGCCGTAAGTGAGAAAACAGGGCAGATGGAGGCTATGAAGGAATGCGGTGACATCAAAGCGGTTGTATTTGGTCACGACCATCAAAACTGCTTTACAGGCGTGGTTGACGGCATTAACTTCATTCAGACCCCCTGTGCTTCATTCCGTTGCTATGGCAACTTCTGTCGCGGTGTCAGGGTGTTTGACATTGATGAGGCAACAGGTGATTACGAAACCTTCACCCTTACATATAACGATATTGTGGGCAAATCCTTGTGGAATGACCTTTGTTATATCTGGGATGCAGATGATATGCTTAAAAAGAAAATTGCACTCGTTGCAGGTACAATAGGCGGTGCTGTTGCAATTGGTGCGGGTGTTGCTTTAGGTTTATTATTAGGTAAATGAGGTGTTTTTATGGTTAAATGTAACGTAATATCTCACAGAGGTGCTAATATGGTAGCACCACAGAATACAATAGAGGCGTTTCAAAAATCAATTGAAATTGGTTGCGATGGTTTTGAAACAGATATACACCTTACTAAAGACGGTATCCCTGTTATCTGCCATAACTTTACCATTGACGAAACCTCAACAGGTAAAGGCGCTGTTAAGGATATGACCCTTGAGGAACTTCGTGCTTTTGATTTTGGTAAATACAAAGGTGAAGAATTTGAGGGTGTTAAAATTCCCACACTTGACGAATTTCTTGAACTGAGCAAAAAAATGGGCGACGATATGAAGGTTCTTGATATAGAACTTAAAAGCGAACATTTTGGCGAGGCAGGTACCGAAATTGCTGAGAAGACCATTGATGCTGTGAAAAATCACGGTTTGTTTGATCAACTTCTTATTTCAAGCTTTGATCCCGCATTACTTGTGGTTTGTAAAAAGGTTGATAAGAAATGTAAAACAGGTATTCTTTATAGCCCCAACAGTACTATGGGCTTTAAGATATCAACTCATCCCGTAGGCTTCGCTAAGGAAATCGGGGCAGATGCATTGCACCCGTTCTATATGTACGTAACGAAGGGTTATGTTAAAAGGGCGCACAAGGCGGGATTACAGGTGAATCCCTGGACGGTAAACAAAGAGAAAACCGTCAAAAAGCTTCTTAAAGCAGGTGTTGATGGTATTATTACCGACAACCCGGGGCTCGTTAATATGATGCTTACTGAAAAATAATTAATAATAAAAATAAAATCGGAGTTGCGAAAGCAACTCCGATTTCTTTATGTTTTGATTATTTCAAGATTTCGCTGAAACCTAAACCGCCGAAGTTTTTAAAGAGAATATCGCTGAGGATTTCCAAAATATCTTTAAGAAGATAACTGAAATCAAAGTAGGCGTTATTTTCTTTTTCAGGGAGGGGAGCGTCATAGTCGCCGCCATTTTCTGCTACCCAGTCAACTCTGTCTTTGATTGCGTTGAATCTAACCTTAGCAGCTTCAACTTCTCTTGTGTCAACTACAGTGTTGTCAAGCATCATTTCAACCTGAACAATAGCTTCCTGGAGTTCGAGTTTATCTTCTTCATTAAGGATGCTTGTGTCAAAGTTTCTGTATTCATCAACATCTTTAGCAATACCCTTTGTGTTTCTACCCTTGTTGAACTGAGGGAATACATCGGGATATGAATGAACGCTTGTGAAGTTAGAGTCCATAAGAATTGCTGATGCGAGTTTCATAAACACGTCGTTGGAAGCGGAGCTTTCATGTGACTGGTTAACGAAATAGAAGGTTGTTTCGGGAAGAAGACCTGTACAGGGGTCAATAAGATTGTTGGGATCTTTATGGTCGTGGTTTTCGGGGTCTGTACAGTTGGAATGTGTGGGAACATAGTCTGCAGGAAGTTTAACGTTGTTACCTGCGGCATAAGCACCCATTGAAGTTGAATCTACCTGAATGATACCGTCTGCGGGAATATTCCAGGAGTCAACGATGTGAACGAGGGGTTTGTTGTAGTCAACAATGTCGTAAACCTGAACGCCGTCTTCTACAGCCTTAAGGATGTTGGCATCGGAATTGAGCTGGGACTGATAGTACCAGTCTGTCTGTTCTCTGATCTGTTCCATACCCTCAGCCATAAGATATCTCTCACGTGCACCGGGGTAGTTTTCTGTGGGACAAAGGCCCCAGAGAGCAGTTGAATAACCTGCATAGTCGCTGATGAATGTATCAAACACAACATCAAGGATTGTGTGCAAATCAGCGTTGGGCATAATACGTAATACAATGTTTACTACATAGCTTATCATATTATCTTCACCAAGAAGTGCGGGAAGCATTTCACAGTAAAGTTCGTTATCTGCATCGATAAGACCGAATTCAAGGATTTCACCAACAAGTGTTGAACCGTTAAGTGCGGGAACTGCAAATACCATTTTGTTGATATCCTCAGCAAGTGAACGGTCCTTTTCGTTGTAAATCTCCATAAGAGCGTTTGCAACTGAACCACCCTGGCTGATGGGAACGATGTTAACCTTGTCATAGCCTGAATCTTCTTTTACGAACTGAATGAAATCGTAAAGTCTGTTGGCAATGTCAATCATATTATCGAGTGAAGCATAAGAGAAGACATAAAGTTTATCGGCACCTGCATGCTCGATGTAGTATTCCATGGGGAAGTGTTCGAGAACTGTTTTCTGATCGTAGTCAGAAAGCTCGTCAAAAGATGCGTTGTACTGAGTAGCACGGATATCGTTAACAAAGTGACCTGTTTCGTCAAGTTTCTGTTTGCCGAGTAAGGTTTCGCAAAGAACGTCCGCAACAGCATTAGCAGCCATCTGGTCTTTGTCTTCCTGGTTAATAAGAAGTTCAGCAATGGGAACAAGAGCCTCTGTAACAGCAGCACCTACGATTTCAGCAGTAGTATCCATAAAGAAGGGCATTTCGTAGGGTTCGCCGTTTGCGTTGAGAGCTTCCTGACCGTTTTCATAATACTTTGTTTCGCTCTGGAACAAGCCGGGAACGATGATGGTGGGAAGAACATCCTCATCTACGGGAACGTAGGGAGTGTGGCCGCCCCAATCAATAGCGTTAACACTTGCACAAAGAGTGCTTGAAAGCATTACAACAACAAGAAGCAATGCTAACAATTTCTTGGTTTTTTTCATAAAAACAATCCTTTCAAAAAAGATTTAGTTTACACATATTGGATTATATCACAAATGTTATAATTTTGTAAACAATTTATAGTAAAAACTATATAATAATATGAACAAAAAGTTAATAGCTTTTTTGGGCAAAAATGCAAGTTTTTCCCTTGACTAAATAAATTTTAAATGATATACTCTTACAGTAATTACGCAGTACTTCATTGCGTAGCACATAATATGGGGGCGTAGCTCAGCTGGGAGAGCGCTTGAATGGCATTCAAGAGGTCATCGGTTCGATCCCGACCGTCTCCACCAAACAATAGAGAGTGGCTTTTGCCACTCTCTATTGTTTTGATTAAGTGAAAGGGGGATCGAACCGATAGTCCATCTCGTGCGGTTCGCCTTGGCGGAGCACGAGGGACATATAAATTGGGGTAATTTGCGTAGCAAATGCGAGGGGCTTGCCCCCTCGATCCCGACCGTCTCCACCAGAAAAAAGCACTTGCGAAAAGCAAGTGCTTTTTTCAGTTCTATTCGCTACCGCGAGTTTTATTTTCTTCGAAAGTGATATTGCTTTGCTGTGAAATATTTGCTTCGCAAATGTTATCTTTATTGAAAACCGTGTTTTTGTGTGATATGATGAAAATGGTGATAAAATATGCTTTTTGATTTATTTAAACGTAAAAAGAAAGATACAGTTGTCGATATTGCTTTGTCAGAAGATGATGAAAAGTGGAATAAAATGTGGGATATGTGGGTTAATGGTGAAATCCCATCTCCGTATAATGAACTTATGACCTATCAAAGCGAAATAAATAATGGTGGGCATTCTCAATATTTTCTCAATACCGAAAACACAGAAGATGTGAGTACGATTATGGCGAGTTTAAGTAGTATTCTTCCACAGTTACTTAAAGAAAATTTAAAAACTGCGTACAAGGCAGCTTTGTTGTTGGATAAGGATGAAGAGAATGAAGAAGCAGAAGAAATATTAGAAGAATGTGACAATGTTTTTTATGAAAACGAAGAAGAAATAAACTTTATTTTAAAAGCATTTTGCAAAGAGTTATAAACCAACCTAAAACCATATTTTGCGAGGGATTTGTATGAAAAAATATGATATTGCCGCTTTTGTATGGCCGTCCTATACAGGGGATGAGCCTCGTACACGTATTTTCTGGCCTGATGGTATTGGAGAATGGCAAACCGTTAAAGCAATGACCAACAAGGGATATGAGGGTTGCCGTTGGCCCCGTGTACCTTTGTGGGGTTATGAAAACGAAGCAGACCCTTCCGTTATGGAAAAGCAGATTGAATGTGCCGTTTCCCACGGTGTAAATGTATTTATTTACGACTGGTACTGGTATGATAACCGCCCCTTCCTTGAAAACTGCCTTAATGACGGTTTTTTGAAAGCGAAAAACAACACAGATATGAAATTCTGCCTTATGTGGGCGAACCATAACGCAAATCATTTGTGGGATAAGAGGAATTCTGATAATGACCTTGAAACGGTTATATGGAGTGGCGTGGTCACTCCGAAGATTTTTTCGGAAATATGTGACAGAACCATTGAAAAATATTTTCTGAAAGAAAACTATTACTGTATAGACGGTTGCCCTGTCTATATGATTTTTGATATTGACAATTTTATCCGTTCCTTTGGTACAAGTGACGAATGTAAAAAAGCAATTGAAGAATTTAACCGAAAAACCGTTGAAGCAGGGTTCAAAGGACTCCACCTGCAATTTGTTCATTGGCGTGATCGTGTTTTCAATTGGCTTCGTGATGATGATTCTCAGAAGGGTGTAAAATCCGCCCAGATGTATGACTTTTTGGGTGCTTCGTCGGTTACAAGCTATAACTGGGGTTGCTCAACGGATTTTGACGGTGAATTCGGGGAAATTACGGATAATTATATAAATGCAATAACCGAGGAAACCAAAAAACTTAATATACCCTTTTACCCCAATATTTCCGTGGGTTGGGATAACAACGTAAGGTTTAATAATTTTGTCCCCGGAGTAGTTACAAATAACACCCCCGAAAACTTTAAGCTTGCTTGTGAAAAGATAAAAGATTTTGCCGATACTTCTATGGAAAAGGGTGTTATGAAAGCCCCGTTTATAACTGTGAACAGTTGGAATGAATGGACGGAAACCAGTTATCTTGAACCCGATGACCTTTATGGTTACGGCTATCTCGAAGCTATAAAAGAAGTATTTTTTGAGGATTGATTATGAATAAAACTATTGTTTTAAATGATGTTGTGTACGGCAGTCACGAAAGGCACAGGGTAGATGTTTTTATTCCCGAAAACGTGAAACACAAAGAGGGTGTCATACTTTTTGTTCACGGCGGTGGATGGCACGATGGTGACAAAACTATACACCACCCCGATGCAGAGTATTTTTCAGACAGAGGGTGTATATGCGCCACAATGAATTACCGATTTGTTTCGGAAGATTTAAATGTTTTTAATGAACTTGACGATATAACATCGGCACTTAAAACCATAAAAACTAAATGCTCCGAATATGGATTCGATATCAAAAAAGTGATGTTGTCGGGAGGCTCTGCAGGGGGACATCTTTCGCTTCTTTATGCCTACACAAGGTGTGCTGAATCACCAATAAAACCTGTAGCGGCTTGTGTTTACTGTCCGCCCGTGACTTTGGGTGAGCCCGATTTTCTTATGGGTATTTCAAGTGAGTTTGAGGAATGGAAGTTTGGACTTCTATCTAAATGTTGCGGTTTTAACGTTACTAAAAATACTTTGTCGAATGATGATTCACAAGAAGCTCTTATGAAAATTTCACCCATAAGTTACGTTAGTAAAGAGTGTATTCCTACGGCAGTTTTTTACGGAAAGTCCGACGATCTTATTCTTATGTGGCATATTGAAAAATTCTTGAATTTACTTAAGGAAAACGGCATTAAGCACGATGCTTTGCTTTATGAAAACTCAGATCATGCCTTGGATAAAGACCCCGAAACCAAAATAAAATCAAGGGATATAATTGAAAATTACGCAAAAATGTATTTCTGAATAACGGTGATTAATATTAGTCAATTTCTGAAAGATTTTGAAAAATTCGCCGCAGAATATGATTTTAAATAAAAAGATTTACTCCGCACAGGTTCAAAATAAACTTGTGCGGAGTTCTTTTAGTTGTTGTTTTGCAGTTTTGCATTTATTTTTTTACTTGATCTTCTTACACAAAGATAAACAATAGTCCAAACTACCAAATAAACTGCAACAAATATGGCGGTGAATATGCCAAATACTTTGATGTCAAAGGGAATCCAACTATTTATAAGATAGCATAGGGAGTACGCGGCATAAAGCGTAATAAAATGACAGGCTATTGATTTGTTCAAGCCCCATTCCTCAATCTGATTAAAGATACTTGCACCTGCGTGGACAAATGCCAGAATGTAAACGGATATAGTACCCAGTAAAATCTCAGTTCCGCCGAAGGTTATTTCGGGATAAAATTTTGAGATACAGAAATATACTATTGCGAGAATTATGGGACCGAAGCCACCGAAGATAAGTCCTCTCATAAAAAATTCTTTTACATATTTATTCATAATTTAACACCTAACCTTTCTTTTACGATTTTTAAATTCCGTCTTGAAATATAGTCCTTGTAGCCGTTTTTGAAAATAACCGAAAGTGAACCGGAAAAGGTTGCCTGTACCTTCTCAATTTGACGTATATTGGCGATACAGGACTGGTTGATTTTTATGAAATCATCATTAAGTTCATCTTCAATCTGATAAAGTCGCAGTTTCACCTGTAACTTTTCATCGGTAAGAGCATAAACCTTGTTGTTTTCACTTATAAAGCAATTGACGTCAAAAAGACTTAACTTTTTAGCCTCGTTATCTTTATAACCGATTAATTCACTGTTGCTTTGTTTAACAATTCTTTCTATTTCTTTGACAATTTCATTTTTTTCCTGAGCGTAAACCAACACTTTTTCGTCTTTGGTTTTATCAATAAAAATTTCAAGGTTCATTTTTCGCCACCTCTCTTTCGGGCACCCTTTGTGATTATAGTTTATTCTTTGCTTTTATCTTTTTCAAGGGGTTTAATGCGTTCGGTTATTTTTAAAAATCATTCGGTTTGTTATTAAGTAACTTGACAAAGGCCCCTGAGAAATAATATGATTATTAAGGTTAATATCTTTCGAACGGAGGTATGAATATGGAAGGTGAAGCTAAAACCGGTGTAATTTCCAAGGTTAAAGGTCTTGTTACAACAGTAAAACAGTATTGGAAAGAACCCGCAAAAGGTAATTATATTCCGTACAAAGAGGTTGCAAGTCTCAGCGGTGCTGGTTTTGGGGTTCATTGGATAACGTTACTTGCATCGACCATAGGTCTTAATGCCTCTAACTTCCTTGTAGGGGCAAGTATCGGTTTGCAACCTATGGATTTACAGATAATGTTGATTGTTGCAAACCTTGTGGGTATTCCATTGGGTTTCTTCAGAAGTTGGTATTACGATAACCATAATATGAAAGGCGGTAAATTCCTTCCCTTTATCAGGCGTATGGGTTTGCCAATTGTTCTTATATCAACTGTTTTTGTGTGGCTTCCTTACGAGAATATGGAGTATATTACTAAAGCGATTGTTGTATGGTTTATGTATATGCTTTTAAACATATTTCTGTGCTTTTACAACGAAAGCTATACGTATTTCCAACAGATTATAACTCCTAACGCACAGGAAAGAGCCAATGTTATGAGTATTTCGCAGGTGATTTACTCTATGGCTCCTACCATAACAGGTGCGGTCATTCCTGCTATTGCAGGTTTTACGTGGGGGCTTGATAATATCTGGACTTACAGAATTATTTATCCTGTTTTTACTATAGTCGGTTTGATAATCGCAACAGTTTTCTTCCGCAAGGTTAAAGAAAGATTGATACTTCCTAAAAAGAAACCTGAGCCCGTAAGAATGATTGATGCTATACGTGAGGTTGCCAAGAATAAATATTATTGGCTTACACAAATAGCGGGTTGGGTTGTTTTTCTTGAATCGGGTTACGGCGTTATGCTTAACTGGATATTTGTTTACGGTAATGACGGGAAATATGAGGCATCTTTGGGGCTTGTTAATACCATTATCGGTAATGCGGCTTTGTGGTCAATGCTTCTGTGTCCCTTTGTTATTAAAGCGATCGGAAAAAGGAATCTCTTGATTGCTGCAAACTCCGTTAACGTTGTAATTCTTCTTATTCTTTACTTTGTTTACAAGAACATTATTCTAGTCTGCGTTTTATGGTATATAAACAACTTTATAAACACCTTCTGGAATATTGTTCAACACAATATAAGTGCCGATATGAGGGATTATCACCAATGGAAAACGGGCGTAAGAGTTGACGGACTCTTTGGACCTCTTGGTATCATTGGTACTGTTATTGGTTTCGCCACAGGTATGTTCTATCCCGCCATTTATGAAAAAATGGGTTTGTTGGATGACTATAGTGTTCTTTATGAGGACGCTATGCGAAACAATCTTTTCGAGGTTCTTATATTATTCTCGGCACTGGGTGCATTTTTAAACCTTGTACCTTTCTTGTTCTACGACCTTACGGAGAATAAACACAAAGCCTATGTGGATGTTCTTAAAATACGCGCAATGTTTGAAAACTACTCCATAGGTGAACTTGAGGATGATGAACTTAAGGATGTAATGGAGATTGTTACACAGGCTAAGGATATGTCGATAAATCAACCTTGCTCATTAAAAGGATTAAGTAAAGCGGAACGTAAAAAGGCAAAGGAAACAAACCTTGCTATTGAAAGATCTGCCATTATTATGGATGACCTGAATAAATTCACAGGTGAAGCAGGTAAGGCGAGAATTGCTCAGGCTCAGGAAGATGCCCGAAAAGGTGCTATGTTCGTTTACTCGGATGCTCGTAAGAGTCTAAAACTTGCTAAAAAAATGCCGAAGAAAACCCATGAAGAAAAGGAAATCCGCTCCGATGCCATTAAAAATGCCCGCGTTAAGAAAAGGTCGGCGTCACTTATTTCAAAATATGGTAAGGAAAATATTATTGCACCCAACGAAGCGGTTAAAGAGGAAATTATTAACCGCGAGGTAAAGGGTTTCTTTGCAAGTTTACAGTTGAAGCTGGAATTGAACAGATATCTTAAAATGGCATCCGTATACGCAGGAGCAACAAAACCCTATAACGATGCTGAAAATCTGTTGACTCAAGCGGAATACTACGCTCACTACGAGGAACTAGAGAAAAAGTATTACGAGTTAATTAATAATCAATAAAATAAAACTTCGGACAGTACGGACTGTCCGAAGTTCATTTTTTATTCTTCAATTTTTGCAAATTCCAAAAGATTTGAAACATAAGCCTTATATTCTACGGAGTTTAAAACACAGGCATCGTTTTTGAGTGATAACATACAGTAGTCAATTGCATAAAAACCCGCTTTTACAATAATTTCAATGGCCTTTTCCTCATCGAAATTTGAAGCACATGAGGTTGTCTGAGATAAACCTATAAAATTTTCCTAAAAGAAAATATATTAACATAGTACCATTTTAACGGATTTTGTCAATGAAAAAAGCACCTGCATAACGCGGGTGCTTTTCTCTTAGGGGTAAATATGGAAATAAGGAGATAGGAATGAAAACGTGTAATCAACTGAAACGGATATCTGGATGATTTCCGTTCCGTTGATTACACTATAAACCATAAAAATAAATTCCGTATTAAAAAGTTATGAACAATTTGAAATAAACGGTTAACAAATTGTGAATAAAAGCTTATTTCAAAAATCTTGAGTTTTTCTTCTGTTCAAGGGTGATTGTGCCGTCGGATTTTATTGTAGTGAGGGTTGAGCCCTGAAGCCAGTCTTTTTCATTCCAATGGAAGGTGTTGTTGTAGTTGCCCATACCGTAGCAGTTGTAACCGCCGCTCTGGGTATATACGAGCCAGATACCCTCGTATTTTGCTGCCCAGTCGTTAACGTGGTCGTGACCTGCAAAAATTGCTTGTGCGCCCATTTCCTTCATAGCGTCAAAAAGGTGGCTGTTGTATTTTGAAGAACCAACTGTTTCGTACTGAACACCATAGAGAACTTCTGCCTTGCCTGTAGGAGCGAAAGAACCGTCTTCTTCTCTTTCGGCTTTGAAAACGTCGTTATACTCAGGAATCGGGATATGCATATAAAGCATTGAGGGAGCCTTTGCATATTCCTTTTTCAAAGCGGTGATTTCATCTTTGTACCATTTGATTTGTGTAGGCTTTATGTAGTCGTAACCATCATTTTTGGTGAAAGGTACATTGTCGTTTGTGATATGGGGTTCGCAGAAATCTCTGCCTGAGTCAAAGAGCACAAGACTCTGGCGAAGCTCGGTTTCGCTATTCAAAACGTTGATTACGAAGTTACCATAGCCGAAAAGCTCCGGATTACCGAATTTTGAAAGGCAATGGGGGAAATCGGAAACACTTTTGAAAATAAGGTATTTGAAGAATTCTTTTTCTGCACGAGCCTCGTGGTTGCCGAAAACAAATGCCCAATAAACGCCTAAATTCTCCATCATCTGACCGAACTGAATTGCGTCAATCTGCTGATATTTACCGCAGATACAGTCACCTGTGAAAATAACAAGGTCGGGCTTTTCTGCAACAATGTTATCGACCACAAGCTGAAGTGTTTTGTTATTCAAATCAAAGTCATCGTCCATGTGGAGGTCGGTAAAAGTAAGGATTTTAAAATCCTCGTTACTATATGTGCCGTCGGGATTGATTTTGGCAATAAAGGTAGAGGTTTCAGTCTCTTTTATAATTTTAACGTCAGTACCTACGAAAGGCATATTTATCGCAGAAATAAAAGAACTTTTTGCTATTTTGCCCTTGGTGATTCTGTGAATGGGTTTCTGGATTTTAATGGAGGCACGTATGCCGTTCTGCTGTATAAAAGTACGTACGGGTTTCATTGGAAATACCTTCTTTTTGCATAGTGTTGTATTTGTGTTATATAGTAGCATAACACTGGGATTCTTGCAATAGTTTTTGGCATGTATTGGGTGTAAGATTAAACCTTTTCGCAAATATATACAAAGTATGGGGGTGTCTTTTGTGCAACACGCAGATATTTGATTTTTTGGTCGAAAAAGGTGACTTTTTGTCGCGTATATGTTATACTATATGTAGTGAGAAGATTGTGTTTTTTCAACAAGATGTTGTTGGTTTTTTGATATGTGAGGTGTTGTTTTGAAGACTTTATTTGTGTACTGTTCCGATGATGATACCATAAATGCACTCTGCAACGAAAGCGCCTTGCGAAAGCGCGACACAAAAGCGCTTTCCTTATGTTGCGGTAGCAGTAAATTCCACTTTAGTCGTTATCTTGGCGCTACCAGAAACCGCAAAAACTTTTGTTACAGCGGTTACGATGTTGATATAACTGAGTACGATAGAATTATCTTCGCCTGTGACGAAGTTTTGGGTGAAATTCCATCCGAGATATCAGCCTTTATTGAAAAAAATGACCTTCGTTACAAAAACATAGATTGCATTGTTTTTGGTGACGGCAGGGGTGTAAACAGGGCTCTTGATTCACTCAGGGTACGCATATCTCTTTCAGGTGGTACGGCACGTAGCGTGGTGGGTGTTTCTGCCCGTGAAATAAAGCGTGAGGACGAGGATATTCTCTTTAGTGTGCGTCACAGACTGGTTGTTTAAAATTTATTTAAAGTTTGTTAAAAATTTTTGTTTTTAGTGTATAAAAATCCCCGGTTTTTTTTGGTTGCTTTTACATTTACTTTTAAGCCGTTTCCGTTGACAGGAAACGGCTTTTTATGTTATATTTACTATGTACACGATTATCACTGGGTGAGTTATGCCCTGATGCAGAATTTAATCGAAAAGTGAATCTGAAAGGAAGATTTTTTATGAAGAAAGTTATTTCACTTGCATTGTGTATTGTGATGATGTTTTCAGTGTTTTCTGTATGCTCTGTTGCTGCAGAAAAAAACACCTGGAAGGCATTAAGCGTTACAGCAACGAAAGTTGTTAACGGTAAGGTTACTTACAATATTTACCTTGAACCTAATGTATACATTTCGGCTGCAACTGTTCATGTTAAATATGACGAAACCGTTCTTAAGCCGGAGCTTCCCGGTACATTCGTTGATGAGGATGGTAAGAAATACCCCACTTTAAAGAATGACGGTGCATTTATGATTACCGACAAATACGGTGATGAAAACTACAGCGTCCCAGGTATATATGTCAGTGGTAAGGTTTATGATAAAAAGAATGTTATTTCTGTGGGCTACATTGATTTGGCCGGTTATCAGAATTCATCAAAAAGAGGCCTTTTCACTGTAACATTTAAAGTTATTGATTCAAACAGACCCATTACTTCTGTTGAATTCTCCTGTGTTGAATTTGATGGCGCAGATGAGGAAATCAATATCAGTAAGAATGACAACAAACCCAAGGTTTTCAAAACAATAAAAACGGATACCTTTGAAAAGACATCTATTACAGGTGTTACACCTGCTTCCAAAGGTATGGAAATCAAATGGAAAAAAGCAGAAGGCACAGATTTCTACAGAGTTTACAAGAAAAACTCCAAAGGCGGATGGACCAGAATAGGTCAGATTAATGCTCCTGCTACAAGCTATGTTGATACAACTGCAAGACATGGTGTTAAAGAAACATATGCCGTACGTGCTTTCAATGACGGCAGATATTCCGAAGAATTCGACGACACAATTACAGGTTTGTACGTTGCTCCTGTTTCAAAGGTTACAACTGCAAACTCCGGTGATGGTGTTAAAATCAGTTGGTCTGCAGTAAGTGGTGCAAACGGCTACCGTGTTTATAAGCGCGTTACAAACGCAGATGGTACAAAGACAGGTTGGATGCAGTTAGTTAAAAATACAACTGCAAAATCCTACACCGATAAAAACGTAGCAAACAACGTTAAGTACGAGTACATTGTACGTGCACATATGAATAAAGTATGGAATGCTAACAGTCCTGCGAGCGCTATTTACCACTACGATGCCCCCACTGTTAAGGTTGCCTCTGCAAAGGGTGGCGTTAAAATCACCTGGAATAAAATCGCCGGTGCTCAAGAATACCTGGTATATCGCAGAAATAACGGCACAAGTACATGGACACGTATTAAAACCGTAAAAGCAGGTACATTAAGTTTCACAGATTCCGCTGCTACATCCGGCAAAAAACTCGATTACACAGTAAAAGCTGTTTCATCAAAGGGTAGCAGTAACTATATCACAAAGACCATTGATTACGTTGCAACACCCAAGCTTAAAAGCCTTACAAACGGCACGAGCGGTGCAGTTTTAAAATGGGATGCAGTTAAGGGAGCAACATCTTACAGAGTTTACAGAAAAGCTCCGGGTGAAAAAAGTTGGACTAATATTGCTACTGTAAAGACCAACTCTTACACAGACAAGACTGTAAAGAGCGGTAAAAAATACTCTTATACAGTAAAAGCTTTCAAAGGCAGTGTTGCCAGCGGTTATGATTCAACAGGTCTTTCGCTTAAATATCTTGTAATGCCCAAGCTTACAAAAATAAGCAATACCACAGCGGGTATAAATCTTAAGTGGAATGCAACTGCAGGTGCGTCAAGCGGTTATAAGGTTTATCGCAAAGGACCCGGCGAAACCAGTTGGAAACTTCTCAGTACAATTAAGACAACAAGCTATACCGATAAAAGTGTTAAAAATGGCAAAACATACACCTACACAGTAAGAGCTGTGGACGGTAAAAACCTCAGTGCTTATAACGCTAAAGGATTATCTCTTAAAAGAGTAAAATAATTAAGTTTCGTTATATCATCAAAAAAGTCAGGAGGCTTTAATTTGAAAAGATTTCTCTCTATGGTGCTTTGCATATTAATGTTCATAACTATGTTCACCGCAACTGCAGGGCAGGTTATGGCAGTGGGCAATGCTACCCAATTACTGACCGTTACAAGCGGTGAGTTCAAGAATGATACTATTACTTACAAAATTAAGCTTGCATCCGGTATTACAAAGGTTACAGGTGTGGTAATTGATGTGTGTTTCGACCCGGAGGCTCTTGTGGTTGAAAAAGCCGAAGCTGCAGGCAGTAAAAATGCAGATGGTGACTTTGTTCAGAGTGTTGCCGGTTCGTACGAATCCGGTCTTAAATATGATAAAACTGATGTTTATTCAATTGGTTACATGAACTTAAACGGTGTTACCACCAGTTCAGCAAAAGATTTTTTTACAATCACATTCAAGGCAAAGTCCGATGTTCGTGATAAAGAAACCGTTACTTTCAAATGCATTGAATTTGTAACAAATGACGGTAAAGATGATAATGATATCAGAAAAAATAATACTGCTCAGCAATTCTTTTCACACGAATTCCATGCTCTTTCAAGACCTGCCGTTAAAGAGGTTACCTCCGTTGGCAACGGCCTCAAAGTAGTATGGTCTGATACACAGGGTGCTCAAAATTATAAACTTTATCGCAAAGACGCAAACGCTTCCGACTGGACTCTTATAAGCGATGGTCTTACAGAAAATGAATATGTTGATAATAACATTACAAAGGGTAATGTTTATTATTACACAGTCGAGGCTAGCAACGATTATGGCGCAACAGGCTACGATGCAACAGGTCGTGCAGGTATGAACTTCGGTAACATCGAGTCCATCAAAGCTGTTGCAACTGCAACAGGTGCAAAGATTACCTGGAGTGCTCTTTATGGTGCTGAGAAATATGAAGTTTACAGAAAACTTACCGTTTCTTCTAAATGGCAGTTGGTTAAAACGGTAACTGCTTGTGAATATAAAGATAACTCTATAGCAAGTGGTGAAAAATATGACTACAAGGTAAAAGCTATTCAGGGTGAATTTTCTGCAGAGATGTCCTGTGCTCCCGCAACAGTTAAGTATATTGCAATTCCCGATGCGGAAATTGCAAATGTTTCCGACGGTATTGAAATACGCTTCGATGAGGTTGGCGGAGCAGAAAAGTATATCATCGAAAGAAAAGTTTCTGATGGTGAATTTTCAGAATTGACCAGCATTCTTGCAAGCGATGAAATAGACTATTATGTGGACGAGGACGTTAAAGTTAATGTAACGTACTCATACAGAATCTGGGCAGTTGCAAATGATAACACAACAAGTTCCAAAAATGATCTTGGTTCTGTTATAAGACTTGGCACACCTAGTGTTACAGAGATTAAAAATACGTCAACAGGCGTTTCAATAAAATGGGCTGCGGTTAAAAACGCAACTAAATACGTGATTTCACGTAAAACCGGTAATGCAGCAGTTTATGACAAGTCCTTTGAAACAACGTCTACAAGCTATGTTGATAAAAATATCGTAAGTGGTACTAAATACACTTATATAGTTTCTGCACATAATACTTCCGGTTGCGGAGCTTCATCCGAACCTCCCGTTTCCATTACTTACGTAAGTGTTCCTACTATAAAATCCGTTGCTGCAATCAAAGCGGCAATCGAAGTTAAATGGAGTGCAGTAAGCGGTGCCAAAAGTTACAAAGTTTATCGTGCAACAGTTGGTAGTACAGATTGGACAGTTGTAGGTGAAACCTCATCCCTTAGTTTCGCTGATGACACCTGTAAAGAAGGCGTTTCTTATAAATACACCGTGAGTGCAGTAGCAGGTGGCTCTGAAAGTGCCTATAATACAACCGGCGTTGAAGGTATGTACTTCGGCAACGTTACCTGGATTAAGGCAGTAACTGTTGCAAATGGTGCTCAGATTACTTGGGAAAATCTTTCCACCGCAGACTCTTATGCGGTATATAGAAAAACTGCAGATGATGCCAACTGGAAAAAACTTGAAGAGGTTAAAAGTGCTAAATACACAGACACCAATATGGCAAGTGGTGTTGTTTACTTCTATATGGTTAAAGCATTTAAGGGCAACAACATATCCGAAATGCTTGGAACACCTGCAAATGCAAAGTTTATTGCAACACCTAAGAGTATTGCGAAAAACGTAAATAATGGTATCCAGATTACAGTTACACCCGTTAATGGTGCTGAGGGATACGTTATCGAAAAAGAAGTTAAAGGCAAATTTGTTGTAATTGCAAGACTCAAAGCTACTGAAAAAAGCTATGTTGATACTGACGTTGTAGCAGAAAAAAGTTACACATACAGAGTTTATGCAATATCCTCTGATGTTAACAGTGGTGTTTATGAAATCGGCTCGGTATTAAGACTCAGTTGTCCCAAGATTACAAAAATTTCAAACACTATCCCCGGTATTTCAATTACATGGACTCCTATTGATGATGCAGGGGCATATCAGGTTCTCCGTAAAGAAGAAGGAGATAAGAAATGGACAGTAATTGCTAAAAGTGTTACAGGAACTACTTATTTAGATGCAGACGTTTTTAGTGGTGAAAAGTACACCTACACAATTAATGCCATTATGAAAGACGGCGGTTTTTCAGGTTATTCCGAAAATGGTAAATCATATAAATTCCTTGAAACCCCCGATTTAAAAAGTGTTGCCAACGTTGCTGGAGGCGTGCAATTCAAATGGAGTGCTGTTGATGGTGCTACCGCTTACCGTGTTTACCGTAAAACAAGCAAAAGTTCATGGAAAGAACTTGGTGATGTCAAAGGCACAAGCTTTACTGACAAAACTGCAACAAGTGGTACAAAGTACACATATACTGTAAAATCGGTTAATGGTTCTTGCATTAGTGCTCTTGACGGAGATGGTCTTAGCATTGTTTATATGGCTACTCCTACAGTCAAAATTTCTCAGGCCTCAAACGGTGTTAAAATTACCTGGAACAAGATTACAGGAGCTAATACTTATAGAATTTATCGTAAGGTTGGCTCAGGTTCATGGACTAAGGTTGCCGATGTAAAATCATCAGTAACATCCTATACAGATACAAAAGCTAATTCTTATAGTGGTAAAAAATGTGCTTATACAGTAAAAGCATATCACAGTTCTTCCAAGACATGGAGTTCAAATAAGAGCAGTTCAACTCTTCTTGTTCTTGCTACACCTACTGTAACTGTTGCTAACTCAGACAAAGGTATTACAGTTAAGTGGAACAAGGTTCCCGGTGCAACTCTTTACAGAGTTTACCGTAAAACCAAAACAGGTTCATGGACTAAAGTTAAGGATGTGGGCAGTTCTACCACATCTTACACAGATACAGCAGTAAACAAAAAGAGTGGTACATTGTACTATTACACAGTAAAGCCCTATAATAGCACTAACAAAACTTGGGGTACGACTAAGAGTAGCGGAGCAATTATGAGATTGCTTACACCCACACTTAAGAGTGCCACAAGCGCAAAAAGTGGTATTACACTTAAGTGGAGTAAGGTTACAGGCGCATCGGGATATATTGTGTACCGTAAGACAACCGGTGGTTGGTCTAAAATTGCCACTGTAAAAGGTAACAGCAAGATATCCTATCTTGATAAATCTGCAAAGAAGGGTGTAACTTATAAATATACCGTAAAAGCTTATTACAGTTCATCCACAAGTTATTACAATACAAAGGGTATTGCTTGTAAAGACCGTTATTAAGATATGAGTTGGCGAAACGGATTACTTTCGCCAACTTTATACCCTCGCACCCCATAGTGCGAGGGATAGTTATTAAGTCTTGGATTTATTAATTCAATGCTTGAATATAAATCTGAATTCAGGAGGATTTATGTTAAAAAAAGTTATTTCTTTAGTTTTATGTCTGGTTATGTGTTTGTCGGTTTTCACTATAACTGCCGCACCTACACTTGCCGCATATAACGTAAAAACTCTTTTTTCTGTAAAAAGTGAGAATATAGATGGTGATTTGCTTACTTATACCATAAGCATTACCAAGGAACAAAAAAATATTGGTGGTATTATTCTTAACGTTGGTTTTGACAGTAGTGTGCTTAAACCTGTGAACTGTGGACCTGTTGAGAGTACAACTACTGAAACAGGTACCGTTAATAATTTCAAGGGTACTTATGCATACGGCGTAAGTGAAAGCAATCCTGATATGTATGTTATATCATACATTAACGATATTGCCGTATCTACAACACAGGCAAAGGGCTTTTTTAAATTACAATTTAAAGTTATTGACAAAAGACGTCCTACCACCAATATAAAATTCTATTGTAAAGAATATTATTCGAAAACCGAAACGGATAAAAATATTACAGTTGCTGACGGTCTTCAGACCATAGCGGAGTATAATAATGTAGCAACACTTGCAAAACCGGCTCTTAAAGGTGCTAAGCCTGATATTGATGGTATAAAGGTTTTATGGAATAGTGTTGAGGGCGCAGATGGATATCAGATTATGCGTTCTAATTCTGGAACAGGTTGGGAAAAAATTATCGATGTCGCTTCTGACAAAACAGAATTTGTTGATACGGATCTTGTAAGCGGTACAACTTATACATATACCGTAAAGGCGTTCAATGACTATGGCATCAGTCTTTATGATGCTGTTGGTGTTTCCTGTAAATACATTGAAAAGCCCGTTATAACAGAGGTTAAAAACGCAGTGGGTGGTGTTGAACTTAGCTGGAACACAACTCAGGGTGCAGATTTCTATCTTGTTTATCGACGTGCTTCAGGTGAAACGAAATGGAAACAGATAGCAAAACGAAATGTTAATTCGGGAACATTCTATAAAGATACAACCGTAGTTGACGGCAAAAGCTATGAATATGATGTAGTTTCTTCCACAGATATTTATTCTACACCCAATAGCGTTAAGGGTAATTCCATAACCTATATTGAGGCTCCTACATTAAAGGGTGCTACCAATGAATTGAAAGGTATAAAAATCACATGGAAAGCAAATCCCTTAGCTACAAGTTACATTGTTTATCGTAGGGATAAGAGCACTCAATCAGAGTTGATGGAAATTACTTCTGTATCTGGTACCTCGTACCTTGACAAGGATGTAACCCCAGGCAAACTTTACGTTTATTCCGTAAAGGCTTGTACAAATCTTGGTGACAGTGCATACAGTACCACTGGTTACACGGTGACACGTGTAGCACATACGGAGGTAACTTCACTTACCCTTGAAAAGGCGGGGGTAAGGGTTCGATGGTCACCTGTAAACGGTGCAACCAGTTACAACATTTATCGTAAAAATACTTCAGAAAGCTCCTGGACAAAGGTAGGTTCTGCAGGTGAAAAAGATATCTCCTTCAGTGATACCGGGTTAGTAAGCGGTACCGAATATTCCTACGCAGTTTGTCCTGTGGTATCCACATCAGAGGGTGCCAGAGTTGCATCCGACCCCATTTATTTTATTGCAGCTCCCAATAATGTTAATAGCGAAAATATAGCTAAGGGTATTAAGATTACCTGGAAAAGTTCCAAAGGGGCTATTAAATACGTTTTGATGCGTGTTGATGAAAACTCTGACTACAAAACTATTGCAGAAATTAATGCAAACAAACCCCTGGAATATGTTGATACCGATGTTAATTGGCGCGAAAACTATACGTACACCGTAAAGGCTATAGGTGATAAGGGCGAAAGTCTTATGAGTAACACTTCCTCGCCGCTTATGAGAATTGGCGCTATGGGTACTGCAAATCCGGAGATTTATAAAGGCGGTATCAGGGTTTCCTGGGCACCTGTAAGTGGAGCTGATTCTTATGCCGTTTATAGAAATGACGGTAGCGGTTGGGTTCAGGTTAACAAGGTAACTAAGAGTGAATACATCGATAAAAATGTAAAAACTGCAAAAACATATTCCTATGCAGTTGCGGCTATTATAGATGGAAGTCGCGGCATTCTCAACACTGATAAAGCGGTTGGATTTAAGTATATTGCACCGCCCAAAACCGTTACCGCAACCAATGCGAACGCTTCTGTGAAAATCACCTGGTCCAAGGTTGATGGTGCAAAAACATATTATGTATACAGAAGTTCTGGAAGTTCGAGTGCTTCGTATAAGCTGATAAAAAAAGTTTCTGCAGGAACCCTTGAGTATACAGATAAAAATGTAAAATGTGGTGAAACGTTCATTTATATGGTTCGTACACACGATGGTGAGAAACTTAGTGAGAATTCCACTACTGTCAAAAATATGTATCTTGATGCTCCTGTTATAAGCGGTTTATCCCGTGCCTATACAGGTGTTTCCTTCTCTTGGAAAAGCATAAAGGGTGCCGAGGGTTATAGAGTTTACCGTAAAGCCCAAGGCGATAGCGGTTGGACGTATATTGAAACAGTAAGTGCCAAAACCCTCAAATATACAGACACAAAGGCACAGAACGGCAAGAAAATGTACTATGCAGTACGTGCTCAGAGCAAATACGGCATAAGTGTTTATTTGGCTAAAAATATTCTTTATATTGCGGCACCTAAACTTACAACTTCCAATGTTTCTAATGGTATCCAACTTAAATGGGATAAGAATCCTGTTGCAGACAGCTACAAAGTTTACAGAAAAACAAAGAGCTCCGATAGTTGGTCACATCTAACTACAGTTAAAGGAACATCGTATGTTGATAAAACCGCTAAAGCAGGTACGACATATATGTATACCATAAAGGCAGCGTCCGATGGGGTATATTCATCTTATAAATCTGACGGTTGGACAATAAGAAGATTGACAACTCCTACGCTTAAGGCGGCAAATAATGGTTATGGTTATGTTTCCTTTACCTGGAATAAGGTTCAAGGGGCAAAAGGTTATAGGGTGTACCGAAAAGCTAATAAAGATTCTTCTTGGACTTATCTGGGTAATGTTACTACGACATCCTATAAAGATAAGAATGTAAAGAATAAATCAACCTATACTTACACCGTAAAAGCTTATTACGATAAATCGCTTTCATCATATGACAGTAAGGGCGTTTCTGTTAAGTATATTACAGCACCTAAACTTACGGTTGTAAACAGAACGGGTAACGTAACCCTTACATGGGATGCAGTTTCGGGTGCAAGTAGTTACTATGTTTACAGAAAAGCAGGTAATGCTAAATCCTGGACTAAGATAGCGACGGTTTCAAAACCCGGCTATATTGATAAAAAGGTTTCCAACAAAACAACATATACCTATACTATAAAAGCCTATGGCTCAAAAACTACATCGGGCTATAATACTACAGGTTGGAAAATACTTTATCTTAATACACCCGATATGTTGTCCGTGAAAAGTACACGTAGCGGAATAACCTTTAAATGGTCATCTGTAAAGGGTTGTACTAGTTACTCTGTTTTCAGAAAAGAGGGTAACGGACCTTGGGTACAAATAGGTTCAGTAAATGCAAAAACCACAAGTTATACCGACAAAAAAGTTAAAATGGGCATTAAATACACCTATACCGTACGTGCAAAATATAATAATTCCTTAAGTTGGTATGAGCCCAATATGACTTGTACACATAAGTATTAAACACAAAGACCTGTTTCCCGAAGGAAACAGGTCTTAATCTTTTTGGTTTTATTAATCAAATATACCATTAAGTTGATTTTCTGCTTTTTGGGCAATCTCTTCCGCAGAAGCGGTTTTCATGAATTCGGACATTTGAAGTCTTCGTTCACTGAGTTCCTCGTACATTTTAGTTCTGTTTTCTGCAGAAAGAGGATAGAAGAATTTAGGAATAATACCAAGGCTTGATGTAATGATGGGAATTCCAGTACCTAGTGCGAAAATCCACCATTTGGTTTTATCGGTCTGTGTGCCGATTTCTTTACCCTGCACGTAACCAATTTTGCCCATTACAACGTTATTTACACCACTCATAATAGCTTGTTGTAGTTTGGATATAAGGTCCATTGAAACACCCGTCATAGCTTCTGAACGGTAACCGTATTTCCATTCGCTATAGTCAAGAGCTTCATTTTTGATTTCTGCGGGGATAACACGTCTTAAACCGTAAACGCACATTTCAAGTATTTCTTCTATAGCCATCATAGGTAGTATGACGCCTTTTTTCTGGAAGTTGCCTTTGATGGAACCTAAGCCAAATACGGCGAGCCATAGCATATCCGTCCAGGCATCTTCAAAAATCCATAAAGCTTTTGTAGAAAATCTTTTACGTAAGGGTTCAACAAAACTGTAACTTATAAATTTAATTGGAAATGCAGGGATACCTACAATGGTTTTCCAGGTAATTGAACCTATAACATCGATGTAGAAATTCGTTCTGCTCTTACCTATACTGAAGCCCGATAAGAAAGAGGACATAAGATAAGTAAACATGGGCCTGTTGTGAAGAATAGCCTTGAAGCAATGCTTGACGGACGGTTGCTTGATTGACTGCGAAACTCGTTCACGGGAATTAAGTATGAAATATAAAGCAAAAATTGCAGAAAGCGCTGAGCAAACAAGACCGAAGGAAGCAAATAATCGAGGTAGCTTTATGTTAATAACTTTGTTTGAAACAAGGTCATATATAATACCGAACAACTGCTTTGGCAGGTCTTCTACCAGATGAGATGCCACGTTTGCCGTAGCAATAAGCCGCGAACGCTCCAATGGTTCAGGGGTTATGGTGGAAAGAAAACCTGTTTTTGCAACGGCGGTAAAGGTGGTTGCTGTTTCGGTTATGATACTCATTGCAAAATAGAAGATCCATTTAGGAAGATAATCACCCGGAGTATCGGGGAAGAGGAAGGGGATAAGCCAATACCACATTCCAAGCACAGTAAGGGGAACCTCGCCTAAAAGCACATATGGTCTGAATTTACCCCAACGGGTACGAGTTTTGTCAACAAGAACACCGATAAACGTGTCGTTAACTGAGTCCCAGGCAGTAGAAACTACATTTTGAATGGCAAGAAGATTAAAGTCGATTTTTACAACGTCATATATATATCGCTCTTTGTAATCATCAATGTTAAGACTTGCCGCTACGTCATTGAGAACGTAGGCGAGAGTTTCTTTTTTGCCCACGTAACGCCTTACTTCAGTAGTCTGTGGAGCCAAATTTCTCATCTCCTTTATTTTTAAAATATTCAAATATAGTATATATTGTTTTTTCGGGTAAATCAATACATTGTTCGGGGATACGCATTTTTTCAAGATAATGGGCATCCGAATCGGAAATTATTTTAAGATTATTAAGATATGGGTGTTTTTCTTTCATTTCCTTTTCTTTACTCATATCGTAAATTTCTGCACAGTTAAAGCCAAAGCTTTCATCTATTGAGCCTAGGTTCGAAAGAATACTGAAAGAAGAACGGTCAATGTGAGCAGGGTAACATATTCCTCCGTATTTTGTTACAATTTCAACCGCCTTCATGCAACTGATACCACTTGCGGTAATCAGTAGTTTTTCCTCTGTGCCGATTACTTCGTCATTCTCGTCGCAGATTAACTGCTCGCCGAAAACGGAAGGTCTGTTTTTAACAGAGGGAAGGGTTGAGTAGACGTAATCAGAAAAACTCAATGCTTTTTCCAAATCGGGGAAGAGGCAGACAATATGTACTTCTTCTGAGGTGCATAACTCCATACCCGGAATAACCATAAGCCCTGCTTCTTTACCAGCTTTCATTACTGCAGAGCAATTGCAGCAGCTGTTGTGATCTGTAAGAGCTATAACGTCATAGCCCATAATTTTTGACATATTGACAATGTTTTGCGGAGTCATATCATTGTCGCCACAGGGACTAAGACAGGAATGAATGTGAAAATCATATTGAATTTTCATATTATTTTTGAAATCTCAGATGCCAATTCGTAGGCATTTTTTGATGAAGTGAGAATAACAACGTCATTTTCTATGGCGCGTTTTTTGGCATCTTCATCCAAAGCGGCATTTTCTGTTAAGATGATACAGGAAATATCCGCGAGAACAGCTACACCTATGGCGTTTACGTTTCCCATAACAGTAAGCCAGATATTGCCCGATTGGGCACGGGACATTACCCAACTGAGTAAGTCACCGCAGTAGCATCCGTCTATTTCTTTTTTTTCAGCGATTTCTTCTCCGCATAAATATGTAAGTCTCAGTTCTTTTTGTAAATCCTTAACAGTCATAGTATCAATCACCTGAAGTTTCTCTGAACGGTGCGGGAATAATACGTTCAAGTTTTTTAGTATCGTCTAAATTATCTATGTCCTGGAGTTCTTCTCTTGCTCTAAAAACACAGTCGTGCTCGGTAGTGTAACCGCGAACAACGTCTTCGGCAAGGGCTTTACATCCCGGTGCACCACATGTACCACAGTCAAGCCCGGGGAAGGTTTTTAAAAGTTCCTTCATACGAGCCATTCTTTCCATTGCGTCCTGAACGTTATCTGCAAGTCTCATAACCTCGTCACAGGGTTCAATAGGTGTGTGACATATCATTTCGTCAGGGATATCGTCGGATAAAAGGTGGTTACATGAAACAGGATTGTATTTTCTGAGTCGCATAAGACGTGACTTTGCAATGAAGGGGTTTTCGGCAGTTAAGCTACCACCTACGCAACCGCCCTGACAGGCATTAAGCTCAATAAAGTCAATACCATCAAGACTACCTCGATCCACTTCTTCAAGGATTTTCATACAGTTTTCAATACCGTCCGCCGCAAGTGCGTTATCCTTGAGTGTGCCCGATGCCTCACCGCCGCTTGTAGCCCAACTGATACCAATAACTCCTGATTCGTGGAAAGCCATCATTTCGTCATGTTCGTTCAGTTTTTCCATAGCTTTAAGAAGGTGAGGGTAAATATCGTTTATGGCAATGGCGCCATCAATATTTGATACGTCAGTGCCTATGGGTTGTTTGAATGAAGTGATTTTTGCAGGGCAGGGCGATATGAAGAAAACACCGATTTCCTCCGGCTTAAGCCCTGTTTTGGCAACGGCCTTGTTCCTTGCAAGTCGACCGGCTTCTTCGACCGGTGCATTTACAAGAATTATATTGTCAATAAGTTCGGGGAAACACACCCTGATAAGCCTTACCACTGCAGGACATGCAGATGAAATGGCAGGTTTCACAACCAGGTTTTTCTCAAGGTATTTACGGGTGGCTTCCGAAACAAGTTCCGCTGCCTTCGAAACCTCAAAAACCGCATCAAATCCCAAAGAGGGGAGTGCGTTAAGAATTATATTGATGTCGTCCAGCTTGTTGAATTGTCCGTATAATGCGGGGGCTGGAAGAGCGATTTTGTATTTGTAATTTTCGAGTTGTTCTAATGAATCGCGACTTGCATATTTTGCATGGTGAGGACAAACGCGTATGCATTCACCACAGTCAATACAGCGTTCTTTTATGATACGCGCCTTACCATTACGTACTCGTATTGCCTGAGTGGGGCAACGCTTTATACAGTTGGTACATCCACGGCATTTATCTTTATCAAGTCGCACCGAATGGAAATATTTATCCATAAATACTCCTTTCAGGCTTTATTTAACGAAAACTTTAAGCCTAATTGTAGTTCCTTTACCGACCTGGGATTCAATGATCATTTCGTCGGTGTATTTTTTGATGTTGGGAAGTCCCATGCCGGCACCGAAACCAAGCTGACGTACGTTGTCGGGGGCGGTTGAGTAACCTTCCTGCATAGCTAAAGAAATATCAGGAATTCCGGGTCCTTGGTCGGTTAAAACCAAGGAAATACATTCGGGTGTTATTTGGGCATCAATAACGCCCCCGCCACCATGTATTACAAGATTTATTTCGCCTTCGTAGACGGCAATTGCTGTGTTACGTACAATGCTTGATGGAAAGCCTAATTCTTTAAGGGCTTTCTTGATTTTACCTGATGCTTCACCGGCACAGGTGAAATCCGTTCCGCTTACATCGTAATGTAAAACTAAGGGTTCCATTATACTCCGCAACCTCCTTTAAGACCATTTTTATACAAAAGGCCACAGGAGGTGAACATTTCAAAATTTGTGCGGAGAAGAACGATTTCGCGCTCTTTTGCAAGGTCAACTATATCTGCATCGGGTTGCTTCCCACGGACAAAAACGATACATTTCATATCCATCATTTCAGCGGTTCTTACAACCTGAGGATTAACAAGTCCGGATAAAAGAACAGCCTGTTCTTTTACGTAGGCAAGAACGTCACTCATCATATCGCTTCCGCAAGCGGTAAAAACTTCATTATTGAGAAACTCTTCACCACATATAAGTTCGGCATTAAGAATTGTTTTAATTTCGGTTATTTTCATCAACAACATCCTCCGTTGCAGAGTTTTTTATATATCAGTTTTATTTTATCATAACAGAAAGTTAAATTCTACTGTAAAATGGTGGTCTTGTGGGTGTTTGTAATGGCAAAGTATAGAAAAAAAGGTTGCGTATTTGTGCAATAGGTAAAAATGTTAAAAAAATATCATGTTTTGCTTTTTGACGTGATTTTTTTGTAGACAAAAGTATATTTACTGTGATATAATTCTAGTATATGTGTTGTTAAAAACCAATATATAAAACACTACGTTTTGTTTTCGAATAAAGCGCAAAACCTATTGTTGAATGGAGGAAATCTGAATGGTCAAGAAAATCAGCACAATACCTTTCAAAGGTACGCCTGAGCAGAAAGCACAACTTGACGCAGTAATTGCACAGTGCAAGGATGACAAGAGTCAACTTATGCACGTTATGCAGGAGGCACAAGGTATTTATGGTTACCTTCCTCGTGAGGTGCAGGTAATGATTGCGGAGGGCATGGATATCCCTCTTGAGAAAGTTTACGGCGTTGCCACTTTCTACGCACAGTTCTCGCTTTCACCCAAAGGTGAGTACGATATTTCAGTATGTCTCGGTACTGCTTGCTACGTAAAAGGATCACAGCAGCTTACAGATAAAATCAGCGAGATTCTCGGCATTGAACCCGGCGAATGCACACCTGACGGTAAATTCTCACTTGAAGAGTGTCGTTGTATCGGTGCTTGTGGTCTTGCTCCCGTTTTCACAATAAATGGTGAAGTTTACGGCAAAATTACCGCAGATGACGTTCCCGCTATTCTTGCTAAATATATGAACTAAGCCTTATGCGCGAACTATCACTTAATATTCTCGATATTGCCCAAAATTCCATTGTGGCCGGTGCTTCGCTTACCGAAATTGTTGTTAAAGAAAATACCGTGGAAAAAACACTTCTTATCGGTATTTATGACAATGGTAAGGGTATGACAGAGGACCAGGTTAGAAACGTTCAGGACCCGTTTTTTACCACACGTACCACCCGTAAGGTGGGGATGGGTATCCCGCTCTTTAAAATGGCGGCGGAGCAAACGGGTGGGAGCTTTTCAATAGAGTCCCAACCGGGTGTCGGTACAAGGGTTGAAGCCCGATTTAAAACCGATAGTATTGACTTTACTCCCTTGGGTGATATGTCATCAACAATAACCACCATTGTATGTATGAACGAGGATAAGGATTTCATATATACCCGTATTATTGACAATGAAAAATTTGAGTTTTCATCTGCAGATATAAAGACTATTCTTGATGGAGTTCCTCTTTCGGAACCATCGGTTATGAGTTGGGTCGAAGGTTATATCACAGAACATACGGAACAACTACGAAAGGACGAAATAAAATGAAATCAATTGAAGAGTTACTTGCTATAAAACAAAAAGCTCAGGCTCAGATGGCAGCTCGTGATGCTGACGGCAATGACGGCATAAGAGTTGTTGTAGGTATGGCAACTTGCGGTATCGCTGCAGGTGCACGTCCCGTACTTAAAGCTCTTACAGAAGAAATTGCTAAGAGAGATATCAAGCATATAAGCGTTACACAGACAGGTTGTATCGGTATGTGCCAGTACGAACCTATTGTTGAGGTTTTTGAACCTGGTAAAGAAAAGGTTACTTATGTTAAAATGACTGCCGAAATGGTAGTTAAAGTTGTTAATGAGCATCTTGTTAACGGTAACCCCGTAATCGAATATACAGTTGGCGCTGTAACAGAGTAAGGAGGAAAAAGTAATGTATCGTTCTCATGTACTTGTCTGCGGCGGTACCGGATGTACCTCCAGCCACAGCGGAGAACTCATCGAGGCACTTGAAGCTAATATCAAAGCAAACGGCCTTGAAGAGGAAATTAAAGTTGTAAGAACAGGTTGTTTCGGACTTTGCGCTTTAGGTCCGATTATGATCGTTTATCCCGAAGGTAGTTTCTATAGTGAAGTTAAAGTTGAGGATATTCCCGAAATTGTTGAAGAACATCTTCTCAAGGGTCGTATCGTTAAAAGACTTCTTTACAAAGAAACTGTTGAAGCAGAAAATGTTAAGCCTTTGAGCGAAACAAACTTCTATAAAAAACAGAACAGAGTTGCTCTTCGTAACTGCGGTGTTATTGACCCCGAAAACATCGAGGAATATATCGCTTACGATGGTTACGCAGCTCTTGCAAAAGCTCTCACAGAAATGAAGCCCGAAGACGTTATTCAGACTGTTATTGATTCAGGTCTTCGTGGTCGTGGTGGCGGTGGAGTCCCCACAGGTCGTAAATGGACCTTTACTGCTGCCAACAAAGCAGACCAGAAATACGTTGTATGTAACGCCGACGAAGGTGACCCCGGTGCACTCATGGACCGTTCAGTTCTTGAAGGTGACCCCCACTGTCTTGTTGAAGCAATGACAATCTGCGGTTACGCAACAGGTGCTACTGAAGGTTATGTTTACGTTCGTGCAGAGTATCCCATCGCTGTGCAGCGTTTACAGAAGGCTATTGATGATGCTCGTGCATACGGTCTTCTCGGTAAAAATATTTTCGGT